>NZ_JBFNFG010000003.1:0-182500 GCF_040888305.1 Streptococcus fermentans
TATAATGGATGTTGGCCTTTTTGTATACACTAAAATAGGGTTGGTGGAAAATTTCCATCAACCCTAAAAATTATAGAACCATTCTTTTTATATCTCATTTATTCTGCCAAGGCACCCATTGGATCCCATGGTGCAAGGACGATTGGTTCTGCTTCATAGGCAGCTTGTTCTTCTTCTGTTAGTAATTCCTTACGAACAACGATTTGGTAAGTGTATTCATCCATCCAAGCGTCTGAGGCAACAAAGTATCCATCTGTACCGACCTTGTCTCCCCAAGAGTTTTCAACTTTCCACTTGACTGATTTACCGTTTTCGTCCAAATCAACACCTGTCAAGACCATAGCGTGGGTCATTAAGCTTTCGCTGTAGTCCAAACGTCCAGCCTTGTCTTGAGTGAGTTGGATATCCATGCTTGATTCAAAATCATAGACATCTGTCGCAAGGATTCCTGCTTTACGGTTGCTGAGCTGGCCGACATCTGAACCAAACCAAACAGTTTCTCCTGTTTGCATTTGGGCAATCGCCAATTCTTTCAAGCGTTCCATCGGTACGTTAATGTAACGAACTGCACGGCTACCAACGACATTTCCCAACATCTCAACTGTATAAGATTGACCGTAAGGTTTATCAGCAGTTGGAGCATTGATCACAGAAACATAGTCTTCTAATGGAAGAGCGACATATTTCTTGTAAAACTCTTGTGGAGTAATGCCTTTTTCGCTTTGGTAGTTATTATCTTTATCACGATAAGCAAAGTCAAACTGACGTGGTGGGAGACCTAGTGACATGGCAAGGAAGTTAAAGATTTCTTGCAAGAGGTCTTCTTTCTTAGCCTGAACAGTCGTTTGATCCGCACCTGAAGCTAATAGGTCACGCAAGATTTGAGCATCTTGACGAAGCAATTTGTTAAGGATTGCATTGAGCTCACGACTGCTGCTAGATGAAACAGACTCTGGATAAACAGACTTAGGAACGACACCATATTTCTCAAAGAGAGCCACAACCATATCCCATTGACCACCATCTTGTTGTGGAGTTTGGAGTAGGAAGCTAACCTTGCGGCTTGTCAATTCTTGGTCTGCAGTCGCAATGACTTGCTCCAAGAACCAGTTTGATTTTTCATACTTGTCCCAGAAGAAGGTGTGGGCTTGTGACAATTCAAAGTTTTCAAGTTTGTATTGAGTGATGAGTTTGTGACGGAAGGTATTGAGGGCCGCAAACATCCAGCAACGACCAGATGCTTTCTGGTTAGTAACCTTGTCCTTTGTCAAATCAAGTGAGAAAACAGGTGTGTTGTCTACATGGCTTTGACGACGCTCAAGGGCTGCAAAGATTCCATTGTGGCTAGCAGCATTTTCGATAGCTTGGTATTTGACATTTGCTTCATAGTTGGCAAATAATTTATCTGTAAATGATTCTTGAATCGCGTTCATAAAATCCTCCTTTTATTCTACAGTCTATTATAACTCTTTTCACAAAGGAAGCAACCAAAAACTGAAAAAGCCAAGGATATTTTCCTCACCTTTTTCAACGATTACACAGTTTACCTAACACTTTCGAGCAAGCCTTCTAATTCCTCTTTGGTCAAGCGACGCCATTCCCCACGCTTTAGATTTTCATCTAAGGTCAAAGTTCCCATGGTCAAACGTTTCAAGTTCACCACTTCCTTGCCACAGTAGGCAACCATGCGTTTAACCTGATGGAATTTCCCTTCTGCAATAGTCACACGGATTTGGCTTTGATTCTTTTCTGGATCTATGGACACAAGCTCCAGTCTAGCAGGCTGACAGGTAAAGTCCTTGAGCGGAATGCCCTTGGCAAATGTCTCAATGTCTTCATCCGTCATGATTCCATCGACTTGCGCCAGATAAGTCTTATCCACATGGCGTTTTGGTGAAAGAAGAGCATGAGCCAACTGGCCATCATTGGTCAAGAGCAAGAGTCCATGCGTATCGATATCCAAACGCCCTACTGGGAAAACTTCCTTTGAACGAGCTAAGTCATCCAACAAATCCAAAACAGTCTTATGTTTAGGATCTTCAGTTGCTGAAATAACACCCTGGGGCTTGTTCATCATATAGTAAACAAACTCCTCGTAGTCTAGCTTTTGCCCGTCAAAACAAATCTCGTCTGTCTCTTCATTGATTTGTAGCTTGGCAGATTTTTCCTTTTTACCATTGACCGTCACGCGCCCAGCCTTTAGAAAGTTTTTAACCTCTGTCCGACTTCCTACGGCGCAGGCAACCAAATATTTATCTAATCTCATAGCACTATTATACCATGAACAAGCATAGATTTATACTCTTCGAAAATCTCTTCAAATCACGTCAGCTTCCATTTATAACCTCAAAACAGTGTTTTGAGCAACCTACGGCTAGCTTCCTAGTTTGCTTTTTGATTTTCCTTGAGTATTAGAACAAAAAATAAGCCGCCTGATTGGGCGACTTTATTTTATAGGGAGATTATTATGAAAAATTTTTAGGAGTTAAAGTTAAGTTCTTCTTAACTTATGAGATAAGTATACAACTCCTAACTTAAAGTTTCCTTAAGTTATTTTAAATATGAGATTTTTCCATTTTTCTTGCCAGTTTTTCTTAGATAAACGCTGTTGATAGAGCTTCATCCGGTCTTCATTTTCTAAGAAATGAGGAGTCGGACAGACTTGAAAATTCAAAATATCCTCCAAACCATAAGGGGCAAAGAGCTCTAAAGTTGCGTCAACATTCAAGCGAAGACCTATCGCCGTACAACGTTCAGGATATTTACTCATGGCATCACAGGAATTCACATAGGGAGGCGTATGGGGACTATGCTGATGCATATATACTTGATTCTTCAGCTCCCATTGATACTGGGGAAAATCCTCTCTCAACTTACTTTCTATAGCCAGCGTTTCTTCGTAACTCACGTCTGGGTCAAAGAAAATCACATCCACATCCGTTTCACAGTCAAAGGCTGGCTTGTCTGATAAGAGATTCCAGATAAAATTTCGAACCGAACCAGCTGCTAACCAGGAATCTTTCAACTCCAAATCACGGATGATAGTCAGAATAGCCATCATGTCAGGATTTTCTCTGAAAGAGTCTAAAATTTCAGCCTTATTTTTCAATGTATTCATACCCCAAATGCTCATAAGCCTTGGCCGTCGCCACCCGTCCTGAACGAGTTCGCATGATAAAGCCTTTCTGGATCAGGTAAGGTTCATACATATCCTCTACCGTCTCACGCTCTTCCGCAATATTAACCGAAAGAGTACCTAGACCGACAGGACCACCACCGTACATCTCAATCATGGTGCGAAGGATTTTCTGGTCCACATAGTCCAAGCCTTCATGGTCTACATCCAGCATAGTCAAGGCCTTGTCCGTAATCACATCGTCAATCAAGCCATCGCCCATAATCTGTGCAAAGTCGCGCACGCGCTTGAGGAGACGATTGGCAATACGAGGAGTTCCACGGCTACGTAAAGCTAATTCCGAAGCAGCTTTATGTGTAATTTCCATCTCAAAGATATCTGCCGTCCGCTCGACAATCTCTGTCAAGTCATCATGGGCATAATACTCCATGTGACCAGTAATCCCAAAACGCGCACGAAGTGGATTTGACAGCATTCCTGCTCGTGTCGTCGCACCAATTAAGGTAAAAGGTGGTAATTCTAGATGGACACTGCGACTACCTTCCCCCGCACCAATCATGATATCGATGTAGAAGTCTTCCATAGCACTGTAAAGCACCTCTTCCACCGACATGGGCAAGCGATGAATCTCATCAATAAAGAGCACATCGCCTGGCTCTAAGTCATTCAAAATCGCTACCAGATCACCGGCTTTTTCGATAACAGGACCTGACGTTTGTTTGAGATTGACTCCCAGTTCATTGGCAATGACAAAAGCCATAGTTGTTTTCCCGAGACCTGGAGGGCCAAACAAAAGAACATGGTCCAGCGCCTCATCACGCATTTTTGCTGCTTCGATAAAGATTTGAAGCTGATCTTTGACCTTGTCCTGACCGATATATTCACGTAAATATTGGGGACGAAGGGTACGTTCTACCAACTCCTCATCACCCAGGATTTCATTATCTAAAATTCTACTCATGTTTCTATTATAGCAAAAATCCCGCCTACAAACAAAAAAGCCACCGAATTGGGTGACTCCCGACTTTAGCACTGATGTTGTACGGCACTGCTACACCGCCTACGAAAGGAGATGAAATAGTCCATGATGGAACTAGTACTCAAAACTATCATCGGACCAATTGTGGTCGGTGTCGTTCTTCGCTTAGTCGATAAATGGCTAAACAAGGATAAATAGTGTCAAAAAAGACCCCTAGCTTATTTGGACGTGAGCTTGGGGTCTTTTCTAGCCTATAATATAGAGAACTAGTACTCAACTCCTTTTTATTATCCCATAGTTCACAAATTTTTTCAAAGTTTTACTCCCTTGTCCATTCGCTTGCTTAATAGCCCCTATCCAATAAGACTTTCACGATCAAGCTAAAGTTATAACTTATATCAACTTCAATAACAAAGAGACACTCGTCAACCTAAGTAAGTCAAACAGAAATTAAAATCTAACAAACGAAGCGACAATACCACATGTCTCACCTCGTACTATGCGCCACTTCTTCACAACTCAAATCATCATTGCAGGAAGCCCAATTGAACAATTAAGCCAGGCGCTAACTTATACAAATATTTATATGGCAGATCGTTATAATCAGATTGAGGATGAACTCGCTGAAGCGACGACAGACCAATTTCTTAGTCATATTCGCTAAAAAAATCCCCGCCAAAATCTCAAAAAGTCCCCGCCAATTCCCCGACCAAAATCCGAAAAATACCAAAAAATATCGAAAAATTATTTTTAGAATAGTCCCAAAAAGCCTGAAATAGAGCCAAAAAACTCCACCAGTTCCGGTGGAGTTAAGGGAGATTATTATGAAAAAGAAAAGTTTAGGAATTTTTATTAAATAAAGTTAGGAGGTCTTTACTTAATAACTATATGATACAGGACAAGACTTAAAGTTAGCTTAAGATTTTAAATCCATTACTAACAATTTTCTTGAACAGCTGTTTGACCTGCAATACGTCCAAAAGTAAAGATGTCCGTAAGCGAATTTCCTCCTAGACGGTTACCTGCATGGAGTCCTCCTGCGACTTCTCCAGCAGCATACAAACCAGGGATAATCTGACCTTTTTCATTTAAAACATGTGTTGAAGTATCGATCTTGAGTCCACCCATTGTATGGTGAACAGCTGGTTTTCTTGGTGTTGCATAAAATGGTGCGACCTCACACTTGAGATCAAAACTACCTTTATTAAATTCAGGGTCAAATCCTGCATCAACATAGGAGTTGTACTTCTTGATTGTATCTGATAAGACTTGTGGATCAATACCAATCTGAACTGCCAATTCTTCTATCGTATCT
Organism: Streptococcus fermentans; assembly: GCF_040888305.1. NCBI lineage: Bacteria > Bacillati > Bacillota > Bacilli > Lactobacillales > Streptococcaceae > Streptococcus > Streptococcus fermentans. Next base: position 5,431 of record NZ_JBFNFG010000003.1, read on the forward strand.
GCACGATAGAGAGTTCCTGCTTTGACTTGAGCATCGATTTTTTCTTGGCTAGTGTTATAGGCTGTTGCCTTGATGCGGTCATCTGCAATCAAGTAGAACAAGCCCCCATTGTCAATCGCTGCTTGAGATAACTTATCTCGGCTACCGTACTCATCCACAAATCGCTTCCCTTCAGTATTAACCATGATGAAGTTAGCTGGAGGAACTTGAAGTCCTGAGAAGAGGGCCCCTGTCACTGGATCGGATACTGGCATCATTTGGCTAAAGCCCATACCTACTAGATCTGCACCTACACTTTGACCCAAGACGATTCCATCCCCTGTTACGGCTGGTGTATTAGATGTGGCGATATCATCCGCAATTTCAGTCCAGTAGGTATTGTATTTTTGTAACATCTTGGTATTGGCACCAAATCCTCCAGAAGCTAGAACAACGGCATCTGCATGAACGATGATTGTTTGACCGTTTCGACCTTCTGCTCTGACACCCTTGACGGCTCCTTCTTCTACAAGCAATTCTTTAACTGGGGAGTCAGTCAAAATTGTGCCTCCATTCTCTAGAACATATTTTTGTAAAACCGAGATAAAGGCATAACCCAGTGGCTGAACTGGCTTATGACCACGACGCCAAAGAGCTCCAACTGGCATTGTTACTTCGTTACGTACGAATTCAACACCGATGTCTTCTAACCAGCGAACAGACTCTAGGGCACGTTCGGTTAATACAGAAACCAAATCATATTGGCCATAAATTTCATGTCCTTGTAAATCTTTTCGTTTCCCACCGATATAGGTTTGGATACGATAAAGTAAGGTAGAATCAAACAAATAGCTTGGGTCCTGCAAATACTGTTCAACCTCAGTTTTCAAGGCTCTAAAGTCCTCTAAATATTCTGGGGCAATCGTTGATTCATCTGTTGCAATCAATTCTTGAAGAGTATTTGCCTCACCTGGATGAGCTGCGAAGGTTCCTTGCCATGCTGGGTCTGGTGCATTCATTGGACCACCTGCACGAACAGTATTTCCTCCAATTGCTGGGAATTTCTCCACGACAATTGGCTTCTTACCAGCTTGTAAGACTGCTGCAGCTGCAGCTAAACCAGCTCCTCCACCTCCGACAATGACCACGTCTGCCTGATAAGTTTTATCTTCTTTATCCAAGGCGGATGGAGCTTTGGAACGTTTGCGTAAAACATCTGGATTTGCACCCGCTTGTTTGACCGCACGCGCAACCCCATCTAAGACACCATTTGAAGTCACAGAAGCTCCTGAGACCGCATCAACATTTAAGGTTTGCCCTTCAATGATTTCTGCTGGAATACGAGTGAAGACAACATCTGCGATTCCTGAAGATTCTCCAGAAGAATCGATTTCAATTTTTTCAATACGGTCTTCAGAAACTGTGACATCCATTGGTAATTTACCATTATGTCCTTCAGTTGTAACGTGATAAGTTCCTGGCTCAAAGCGAATTTCTTCAGGAAGATTTAGTTGGTTTGCAACGGACACAAAGCGAAGGAAACGATAGAAACAGCTATCTAAGAAATCGACGGTTCGCTCATCAACCAAATCCCCATTTGCGTCAAATGCTCGATGAGCTCGACCAAGTAAAAATTCACTTCCTGGCATAACTGCTGCGTTTACCCCAGGTGCATCAAGAATCTGACGAAGATGAAGCTGGGCACGCGAAGAACCTTGAACATCATAGGACGCTCCGACAATCATGGTTGGCTTCCCATCTAGTGGATGAATGTTAAAAGACAACCACTCGAGCAAACTATTTAAACTTGATGGAATTGTATGATTGTGCTCAGGTGTCGAAATAATCACACCGTCTGCTTCCGAAATCGCTTGGTTAAACTTCTGAATAACAGGTGTATCTGTTTGATCATCGGTTTCATTGAACATCGGTACATCGGTAATTTCTAAAATCTCAATATCCGCTTTGGTTGCAAAATGTCTTTGCATAAATTGCAACAAACTACGGTTATAAGATTGTTTGGCATTGGTACCAACAATAGCTACTAATTTCATGGATTGTTCTCCTTTCTTTAAATGCTTATGCTTTCAACCATTCTTCCCAGATGAAAGATTTCTTACGGTTTGTATCTTCTGGTCTAACTAAGGCTTGTGTTAGTTCAACAAAATTCTGGAACTCTGCAAAATGTTCTTCCAACTCAGCGACTTTTTCAGGATTGTTCAAATGATAGTCATCATCCAACACTTGTTCAGAATGGCCTAGGAAAAATTCTGTCCCTGGCATGACTCTTGCTTTCAGTTCAGGCGCATCAAGAATCTGGCGCAAGTGCGCTTGAGCCCTAGATGTTCCAAGCAACCCAAGTGAAGCTCCGACAATCATCGTAGGTTTATTAATCAAAGCGCGACTAGTATAGGCAATCCATTCCAAGGCTGAAGCCAAAGGTGCTGGTATAGTATGGTCATACTCAGGCGTTGAGATAATCACACCATCTGCAGCAAGGATTTTTTCCGAAAAAGCTTGAACTTCGGTTGGTGCTAACTTGTCCTCAGGTTCGTTAAATGCTGGCAATTGTTTGATTTCTAACACCTCAATGTCGGCTTTATCTGAAAAATGCTTTTGCATAAATTTCAAGAGTTTCCGATTGGTTGAGCGGTCAGAGTTTGTTCCAACGATAGCAACTAATTTCATCTTGCTACCTCCCTTATTTGTTTGATTTAATATCATTATACAACTTTGGTCTATCTTGTAAATCAACAATCCTAAAACATTGTGTTATTCTATCAGTTTATCTTAGTTTAGTATAAGTTAGTGAAAAAATTAACAATATTTCACGAGAAAGTATTGACCCTCATTTTTAACTATGTTATAGTCTTTGTGAAAATATGTATTAAGTTAAAGGAGGGTCTTCTTATGAAAGAGACATTCAATCGTTGGCAAGTTTTAGCTGCATCAACTGCTATTCTCCTCTGTACAGGTGCTGTCTATTCCTTCTCCGTTTTTGCTGGACCTCTCAGTTCCTCAACAGGTTGGTCTATGTCCGAAATCATGCTTGCATTTGCAATCAACTCAGCTATCGGACCTATCCCCATGATTTTCGGAGGTTATCTGGTAGATAAGGGATATGTAAAATGGACAATCGCCCTTGGCGCCCTTCTATTTGCTAGCGGTTTTTTCCTAACTGGTTATGCTAGTTCACCAGCCATGCTCTATCTTACCTATGGTTTGATGGCCGGTCTCGGTCAAGGATTTGCCTATTCAGGAGCCCTCTCAAATTCTCTTCGCCTCTTCCCTGACAAACGTGGTCTAGCTTCTGGGATTCTAACAGGAGGTATGGGATTTGCCGCAGTTATCGCGTCACCAGTTGCAAGCAGTCTCATTCAAAAACAAGATGCCTTCTTTGCATTTCGAACCATTGGACTAGTCTATATTGTTGTTATTATCGCTGCAATTTTCTTCATCAAGGCAGCCCCAAGCGGCTACCAACCAGCAGGTTGGAAAGCTCCCGTACAAACTAAACAAAGACCTGCTAATAAAAACTGGAAAGAAATGCTACAAAGTCCGCTATTTTACATTATTATCAGCATGTTCTTTGTTGGTGCTTTCTCTGGTTTGATGATTGCCTCTCAAGCATCCCCAATTGGTCAATCCATGTTTGGACTCTCTGCGGGAACAGCAGCACTCTATGTCTCTCTTTATTCAATCGCGAACTCAAGTGGGCGCTTTATCTGGGGATCCCTCTCTGATAAAATTGGGCGTTCTCAGACTCTATTGATTATCTATTCAGTCATCGTTTTGGCACTCTTCTCCCTAACAATCGTCCCTGGACAATTTGGCTTTACGCTAGGAATCATCGGTCTTGGCATCTGCTTCGGTGGTGTTATGGGAGTATTCCCATCTATTGTCATGGAGAACTACGGACCTGCAAATCAGGGTGTCAACTACGGTATCGTCTTCACAGGATATTCTTTAGCTGCATTTTTTGCACCTAAGGTTGCGGTTCAAATGGCAACAGCCAACAATGGAAATTACAGCGCCGCATTCTACGTCGCTATCGCTTTAGCAGTTGTCGGACTTCTCCTAAACTTCCTTTATATGAAGAAGAAAGGTTAGAGAAAGACGTTCTCGCCAAATACTCATTGCTAGTCTAAAGCAGGTCGGGATTTTTTGTCCCGACCTTTTTTGGTATAATTAAACTAGAAATAGCTTATCAGGAGGTTTTATCATGGCTCAGCAATCAAGACTTTTACGAGATAACCCATCTGGTTTCCCCTATGATTTTGAAAAGCAAATTCTATCTAAGCAATCTGCTGATACAATTTATCATTGGCATCCCGAACTCGAGATTATCTATGTAAAAAAAGGAACTGCTACCTTGTATATCAATTCTGAGCGCTTTGAAAGTCATGAAGGTGATATTTTTCTGATTCAGCCAACATCTCTTCATGCTATCTACTCTATTGAAAATCAAGAACAAATTTCTACAGTTTTTCGTATCCATCTAGATTTCTTAGGTAGAAGTCAAATTGACAGCTTTAGCCAGCGTTATATCCAACCTCTGTACTCTGGCCATTTTTATCTCACCCCTCGGGTTTCAGCGAATGACCATGCTTACGAACAGATTCGCGGTTGTCTTTTTACTATCTTTTCTATCCTTGAAGAACAGAGTATTTATTACGATCTCCTATTAAAATCTAAACTCTACGAATTTCTCTATCTTCTCTTTAAATACAGGTATGTCAATCGGCACTATACAGATGATACCTATCAAAAATACCAGAAATTAAAAGAAATGATAGGTTATCTTGAGCAACACTATGCAGACCCCATTCAAATTGATCAGCTTGCTGCAACATTTGGATACAGCAAAAATCACTTTATGAATATTTTCAAACAACACACCGGGACAAGCTGTATGGACTATCTCATACGATTGCGCCTGGAAAAAGCTTGTGAAAAGCTCGTTCAGACCAATCAAAGTGTTCAAGAAATAGCAAGTCAGGTCGGTTTTACCAACCTCTCAAACTTCAATCGACAATTCAAACAACACTTCCAACTAACTCCTAGACAATATCGAAACCAACAACTCAAAAAAGAATCTTAATCATATCTCTCCTTAGTAACTCACTAGGGAGAATTTTTTTCAAATAAAAAGCCACCAAATTGGGTGACTTCATTAGGAGATTATGATGAAAAAAGTTTTAGGATTTCCATTAAATAAAGGTTACTCAATGAAAATCGAAAGCAGACTAAGCAGAGCGACGTAAGCATAACTATAGTAAGGTAAGTCGACTCTAACGAAGTATGGTGAGATTTTCGAAGAGTATTAGGAGGTCTTTACTTAATGATTACATGATACGCAAGCAGACTTAAAGTTAGCTTAAGATTTTCTAGTTTTTTAAATTTTGTTCAAGAATAATAAACACTAAATAAAAATTGCTAAAAGTAAACAAGAAAAAGCCACCGAATTTGGTGGCTTCTTTAGGGAGATTATTATGAAAAAGAAAAGTTTAGGATTTTTTATTAAATAAAGTTAGGAGGTCTTTACTTAATAACTACATGATACAAGAGAAGACTTAAAATTAACTTAAGATAAAAGAATTATTGTAATTTTTTTCTATCCATCCAAATCATTCCTGTACAATCATAAGTAGATAGGGTTTCAAACCCCAGAGAACGATAGAATCCCAAGGTTTTTTCTGTCTGTTCGGTGGCTAGTTGGACTTGATAGGCATTTTTGTAATCCCCTAAAGCCTCTTTCATCAAGTCACTGCCAATCCCTTGGCGCTGATAAGTAGGCAAAACGATCAAATCCTGGACAAAAACGGATGAAAAACCGTCTCCAACCAGACGCACTAAACCAACGATTTCCTCACCATCACGCGCTAGATAAATGGCCAATGAATGAAACAAAGATTTCTCCAGCATCTGTGGCTGATTGGTATAGTTTGTCCAACCAACTGCCTGATAGAGATGCAAAACATCCTCTAGCTTGACAATTTCTTGCTTTTTAATAGTAATCATCTCAACACCTCTTAAAGCTCTCTCAAGCTCTTGTACTGCCGTCCATTTTTATCAAAGTTTTTAGGAGCCAACCATGTTTCCAAACGAGCTTTGACTTTGGGCCAGTCCTTATCAATCATAGACAGCCAATCTGTATCCCTCGTACGCCCCTTATAAATGACTGCCTGACGGAAGGTTCCTTCATAGAAAAAAACCAAACGTTCTGCCGCTCGTCTTGATGGCAAATTTAGAGCATCGCATTTCCACTCGTAGCGACGATAGTTAAGTTCCTCAAATACATAACGAGCTAGCAAATAGTGAGCCTCTGTTCCCATCCTTGTCTGTTTGAGAGCCGGAGAAAAGGTCACCGCGCCAACTTCAATGGTGCGATTGGCTTGGTCAATACGCATGAGAGAAAAAGTCCCCAACGCCTTTCCAGTCACTTTATCGATAATCGTATAATAGAAGCGATCTTTGCGCTCAATCATCTTCTTTAAAGCGACGATTAATTCTTCAAGATTTTCTACTGGTGGTTGAAAAAGATAGGTCCACATCTCACGAGGGCTATCTGGGCCATAAACAGCTAACAAATCTTTCGCATGCTTTTCCACCGATAGAGCTTCTATAATCGTATATCGCCCGTCTATCCGTACAAGTGAAGGCAAAACTCCAGGTGTATCATCTACAGGTTCACCAATCATCTGACCGTATTCATTTACTGGCATAGCTTTCTCCTTGTCTCACACTTATAAGTTTAAAGATGTGAATAGTATATCACATCTCACACATAATATTCAAAAAATCCTCCAGTTTATGGAGGATTGATCAAATATGGAAACGAGTGAGTTAATGCCCCTTGTGCTTCTCTCTACGTTTTTGCTGTTTGCGTTCGAATTTCTCTTGTTTGAGCAATTGATTTTGGACACTAGATTGATGTTTTGAAATCTTTTTCCTTTCCTCATACTGCAACTGCAATAGTTCTTTCGACTTGGAAGAAACTTTCTGCTTTACTTGTTTCTTCATAGCTCGCTGTAATCGTTTAGGATTCTTGATTTTTACATGTTGCTTAACTGTAGCTTCTGGACTAAAAGATAATTGAGGAAACTGAGTCTGTAAAATCTTCAGAATTTCATCATCTTTTGGCTCCTGACCAAATGTCACACGACAAACTTGATAAGATTCTCGATACGCTTGTTCGAACAAACCATGCCAAAATCCATCTTCAAAATAAACTGTCAATCCAATTGAAATTGTTTCCACGACAGCACCTCCTTAAATCTATCCCTAAGAATGGACAACCAAGGAGGAAGGTTACTGATAGGCTTGCCTACGTCTGGACTACCAACCAGAACTGTGTTTTTATCTTAGTTGGAACTATTATAGCATATAGCAATACAAAAATCCTCCAGAACTTAGCTCTGAAGGACTTTTAAATTTATTTCGTTACGATATTTACAAGCTTGTTAGGTACACTAATCACTTTCACGATTTCTTTGCCATCGATCTCTGCTTTGACTTTTTCGTTAGCAAGAGCTACTCCTTGCAACTCTTCGCGTGAAAGGTCTTTGGCTACCATGAGTTTAGCACGGACTTTACCTTTGATTTGGACGACGATTTCGACTTCGTCTTCAACCAATTTGCTTTCATCCCATGTTGGCCAAGCTACATAAGAGATTGACTCACCTGTTGCTGCGACTGTTTGCCAGAGTTCTTCTGCCAAGTGAGGTGCAAATGGGGCTATCAATTGGATAAAGCCTTTGGCGTAGTCCACATAGAGTTTGTCTTCCTTGTTAGCAGCGTTGACAAAGACCATGAGTTGGGCAATGGCTGTGTTGAACTTCATAGACTCGATTTGCTCAGTGACAGATTTAACCGTTTCGTTATAAACCTTATCAAGAGCACCATTGTTTTCCGCAACGATTTCCTTACTTGTGATTAAACGGTAAACACGGTCGAGGAACTTACGGCTTCCTTCTAGACCTTCTTCTGACCAAGCAATCGAAGCATCAAGCGGTCCCATAAACATTTCATAAACACGCAGAGTATCAGCACCGTATTGTTCCACCACATCATCTGGGTTAACCACGTTCTTGAGGGATTTAGACATCTTGGCTGGCGCTTGCTCCAACTCTTCTCCTGTTTCTACATGGAAGAAAGATCCGTCACGTTTTTCAACCTTGTCGGTTGCCACAAGAGCACCACGGTGGTCACGGTAACTTGTGCCCAAAATCATTCCTTGGTTAAAGAGTTTTTGGAATGGTTCTTTGGTTGGAACAACACCGATATCATAGAGGAATTTATGCCAGAAACGAGCGTAGAGTAAGTGAAGAACGGCGTGTTCTGCACCACCCACGTAGATATCTACTGGTAGCCATTGTTTGAGGAAGTCCTCATCAGCCAATTTCTCTGTGTTGTGTGGGTCGATATAGCGAAGGTAGTACCAGCTTGAACCTGCCCATTGTGGCATGGTGTTGGTTTCACGACGACCTTTGACGCCATCTTCACGAGTCACTTCCAGCCAGTCTGTCAAGTTAGCCAATGGGCTTTCACCAGTACCTGAAGGGCGGATGTCTTTGGTTACCGGCAAGACAAGTGGCAATTCACTTTCAGGAACAGCTGTTGAAGTCCCATCTTCCCAATGAATGATTGGGATTGGTTCACCCCAGTAACGTTGACGGCTAAAAAGCCAGTCGCGGAGACGGTAAGTTACCTTCTCTTGACCACAGCCTTTTTCTTCCAACCAAGCCACAATCTTGGCAATAGCATCTTCTTTGTTGAGACCGTTCAAGAAGTCAGAGTTGACGTGAAGGCCATCTTCTGTGTAAGCAGCTTCTGCTACGTTGCCACCTTCCAGCACTTCTACGATTGGTAGGTCAAATTGTTTAGCAAATTCCCAGTCACGTTGGTCGTGGGCTGGTACGGCCATAACGGCACCTGTACCGTAGCTAGCAAGAACGTAGTCTGCAATCCAGATTGGAATTTCTTTACCGTTGACAGGGTTGATTGCATAAGCACCAGTCCAAACCCCTGTTTTTTCCTTGGCAAGGTCTGTACGAGCCAAGTCTGATTTGAGGCTGGCTTGGTGTTTGTAGTCCGCTACAGCCTTAGCTTGTTCAGGTGTTGTGATAGCATCTACCAAGTCATGCTCAGGCGCCAAAACAGTGAAGGTTGCTCCGAAAAGGGTATCTGGACGTGTCGTAAAGACGGTGAATTCCTTATCAGTCCCTTTCACTTTGAAAGTGACATTGGCACCAGTTGATTTCCCAATCCAGTTGCGTTGCATGTCCTTGATAGACTCTGGCCAGTCAAGCTCATCCAAATCAGTCAGCAAACGTTCCGCATAGGCCGTGATTTTAAGCATCCATTGGCGCATTGGTTTGCGGACAACTGGATAGCCACCACGCTCAGATGTCCCATCTGGAAGAACTTCTTCGTTGGCGATGGCTGTTCCCAATTCTTCCACCCAGTTTACTGGCACTTCCGCTTCATAGGCCAAGCCTTTTTCGTAAAGCTTGGTGAAAATCCATTGCGTCCACTTGTAGTAGTTTGGATCTGTAGTGTTAACTTCACGGTCCCAGTCGTAAGAGAATCCAAGCGCATTGATTTGGCGTTTGAAGTTGGCAATGTTTTCCGCTGTGAATTCCGCTGGGTCATTCCCTGTATCCATAGCATATTGCTCTGCAGGCAAACCAAAGGCATCCCATCCCATTGGGTGAAGGACGTTGTAGCCTTGCGCACGTTTAAAACGGCTAAGGATATCAGTCGCTGTGTAGCCTTCTGGGTGTCCTACGTGCAGACCCGCTCCAGATGGGTAAGGGAACATGTCAAGCGCATAAAACTTAGGTTTTGAAGCATCTGTTCCTGTCTTAAAAGTGTGATTGTCAGCCCAGTATTTTTGCCACTTAGGCTCGATTTCTTTATGATTGTAAAAACTCATATCGTCTCTCCAATTTTCGTGATGTTCCTATTATACCATTTTTAAAGGAAATATTGTTTCTCTTTTCGAGATTTTATTGTTTTGACCTATGAACACCCTATTCTTCTACTGTCATTTTTTCAATTTCTTTCTCAGATACATAAATAGTCTGACAAAAATTTCTTAATGAATTCTATAGATGCAAGATAAGGCTTTTTATGGTAGAATATAGGAAAGTGCTTTCTCAGAAGGAGGGGAAAATGAACAAACAAACCATCGCTGTTTTAGGGCCTGGTTCTTGGGGTACTGCTCTGTCACAAGTTTTAAATGACAATGGACACGAAGTGCGTATCTGGGGAAATATTCCTGACCAAATTGACGAAATCAATACACAACATACCAACAAACGCTATTTTAAGGATACTGTATTAGACGATAAGATTGTTGCCTACCATGATTTAGCAGAAGTCTTGAAGGGCGTTGACGCTGTCTTGTTCGTAGTTCCAACTAAGGTGACAAGATTGGTAGCTCAACAGGTAGCTACTGTTTTGGACCATAAAGTGGTTATTATGCATGCTTCAAAAGGTCTCGAGCCCAATAGCCACAAACGCCTTTCAACCATTCTAGAAGAAGAAATCCCTGAAGAGTTGCGTAGTGAAATTGTGGTTGTATCTGGTCCTAGCCATGCGGAAGAAACGATTGTACGCGACATCACCTTGATTACGGCTGCCTCTAAAAATTTACAAACTGCTCAATATGTTCAAAAACTCTTTAGCAACCACTACTTCCGCCTTTATACCAATACGGATGTTATCGGAGTGGAAACAGCTGGTGCTCTTAAAAATATCATCGCTGTTGGTGCAGGTGCCCTTCATGGACTTGGATTTGGTGATAATGCAAAAGCTGCCATTATCACGCGAGGTCTGGCAGAAATTACTCGTCTGGGGGTTAAACTTGGAGCAAATCCATTAACTTACAGTGGTCTTTCTGGAGTTGGGGATTTAATCGTTACCGGAACTTCTGTCCACTCACGTAACTGGCGTGCTGGAGATGCTCTTGGGCGCGGCGAAGCCTTGTCAGATATCGAAGCAAATATGGGGATGGTCATTGAAGGAATTTCAACAACAAAAGCTGCTTACGAATTAGCACAAGAACTGGGAGTTTATATGCCTATTACCCAAGCCATTTACCAAGTCATTTATGAAAATGTTAATATTAAGGATGCCGTTTCTGAACTCATGAGCAATGAGTTCAAGGCAGAGAACGAGTGGTCTTAGTCACCATTAGAAAGGAAGCTCATGAAGCAAAAAGTTAGAAAAGCCGTTATCCCTGCTGCGGGACTTGGAACTCGTTTCCTACCTGCAACTAAAGCTTTGGCCAAAGAAATGTTGCCAATCGTGGATAAACCAACCATCCAGTTCATCGTCGAAGAAGCTCTTAAGTCTGGAATTGAGGACATTCTTGTGGTAACAGGAAAGTCAAAACGTTCTATCGAAGATCACTTTGACTCAAACTTTGAACTAGAATATAACCTCAAGGAAAAAGGAAAAACCGACCTTTTGAAACTAGTTGACGAAACAACTGGCATGCGCCTTCACTTCATCCGTCAAACACACCCACGTGGACTTGGAGATGCCGTCTTACAAGCCAAAGCTTTCGTCGGGAATGAACCCTTTGTGGTTATGCTTGGAGATGACCTCATGGATATCACAGATGACAAGGCTGTTCCACTGACCAAGCAACTCATGAACGATTATGAGAAGACTCATGCTTCTACTATCGCCGTCATGCCTGTCCCACATGAAGAAGTTTCTTCATACGGAGTCATCGCTCCTCAAGGCGAAGGAAAAGATGGACTTTACAGCGTTGAAACCTTCGTTGAAAAACCAGCACCTGAAGACGCACCAAGTGATCTAGCCATTATTGGCCGTTATCTCCTCACACCAGAGATTTTCGGTATTCTTGAAAATCAAAAACCTGGTGCGGGAAATGAAATCCAGCTAACAGATGCTATCGATACACTCAACAAAACTCAACGAGTATTTGCTCGTGAGTTTAAAGGTGCACGTTACGATGTCGGAGATAAGTTTGGATTCATGAAGACTTCCATCGAATACGCTCTTAAACATCCACAAGTCAAAGACCACTTGAAGGACTACTTGATTGATCTAGGAAAAGAACTTTCAGGAGAAAAATAAACAATTTGTCAAACAGTCAGATTTAGCTTAAATCTGGCTTTTTTAATGTCTAAATTTCGAACTCCAATCCCTATCCAAAGCCCTGTTCTAAGCCTAATTTCTTGCAATAATTGCTTTTATGGTATAATAATAAAGAGTGAGGAATTCTATGAACAAACATGTAACAAGAATCAAACAAAAAGGACTGGCCTTACTTCGGCCTCTAAAATTAACAGCTTCTAAAATGAATGCAAAGAAAAAGAGTGGAAAAAACTCTAAGCAGAAAAAGAAAACTCAAACACCATTCGATATTTGGACTCTATTGACCAATATCTTACTTGGTATAAAGGCAACTTTTAACACACTTTTCATCCTAGCTTTTATTGGCGGTCTCCTTGGAACAGGAGTTGCCTTGGGTTATGCTGTTTCTCTCTTTGACCAGGTTAGTGTCCCTCAAACAGAAGATTTGATCAAGCAGGTCAATAATATTTCATCCATCTCTGAAATTCGCTATGCAGATGGTTCCATGATTAGCGCTATCGAAAGCGATCTACTTCGCACATCTGTGTCATCAGATGCCATTTCAGATAATCTCAAGCAAGCTATCGTTGCAACCGAGGATGAACACTTTGCAGAGCACAAAGGTGTCGTTCCTAAAGCGGTTATTCGCGCCAGTCTAGGAAAATTCATCGGACTTGGTTCTTCCAGTGGAGGATCTACCCTAACACAACAGCTCATCAAACAACAAGTAGTTGGGGATGCTCCTACACTTGCTCGTAAAGCCAGTGAAATCGTGGATGCCTTGGCCTTAGAAAGAGCCATGAGCAAGGACGAAATCCTAACAACCTATCTCAATGTTGCTCCTTTTGGTCGTAACAATAAAGGTCAAAATATCGCAGGTGCTCAACAAGCTGCCAAAGGGATTTTTGGGGTGGATGCAAGCAAACTAACCATTCCCCAAGCGGCTTTCCTAGCAGGTTTACCACAAAGCCCTATTTCCTACTCACCTTATGAATCTACTGGTGAGATGAAAAGCGAAGAAGATATTAAACTCGGTATTAAGCGCTCAAAAGATGTGCTCTACAATATGTATCGAACAGGAGTCCTCAGCCAGGAAGACTATGAAACCTACAAGGCTTATGACATTAAGCAAGATTTCTTGCCAGCAGAAAATGCTAGCGTTACCTCTAAAGGCTTCCTCTACTTCACTGCACTCGATGAGGCTACCAAGATTATGTATGATTATCTGGTGCAAAAGGACAATGTTTCTGACCAAGAACTACAGAACGAATCTATTCGAAAATCTTATCAAGAATTGGCTGAAAAAGAAATCCAAAACGGTGGTTACCGAATTACAACTACCATCGATAAAACGATTCATACTGCTATGCAAAATGCCGTAACAAACTACGGATACCTTCTAAATGATAGCTCGGGTCAACCTGAAGTCGGGAATGTCTTGATGGACAATCAAACTGGGGCGATTTTAGGTTTTGTAGGTGGACGAGATTATCAGGCCAATCAAAACAACCACGCCTTCGATACCAAACGTTCCCCTGCCTCCACTACCAAGCCACTCTTGGCCTACGGTATTGCTATCGACCAAGGGCTTATGGGAAGTGCTAGCATCCTCTCTAACTATCCAACAAACTTCTCTAACGGAACTCCGATCATGCATGTCAACAGTCCTGGAACAGCCATGATAGACCTTAAAGAAGCTCTCAACTATTCTTGGAACATTCCAGCTTACTGGACCTACAGAATGCTCCGTGAAAAAGGGGTTGATGTCCGTTCTTATATGGAAAAAATGGGCTATGAAATCCCAGAATATGGCATTGAAAGTCTTCCAATGGGAGGAGGAATTGAAGTTACTGTAGCCCAGCACACCAATGGCTACCAAACGCTAGCTAACAATGGTACCTATCATAAGAAATACATGATCTCAAAAATTGAGAAAACGAGTGGTGAGGTTCTCTATGAACATCAGGCTAAACCCATCCAAGTTTACTCTAAAGCTACTGCAACCATTATGCAGAGTTTGCTAAGAGATGTGCTTTCATCTCGAGTCACTACAAGCTTCCAAACGGATCTGACTTCTATCAATTCCAGTCTAGCAGGTGCTGACTGGATCGGAAAAACTGGTACAACCAATGAAGAAGGGGATATGTGGCTAATGGTCTCTACTCCAAGATTAACCCTTGGAGGTTGGGTTGGACATGATGATAACAGCCCTCTAGCCCAGGGAGCTTACTACCGCAATGCAAAATATATGGCTCATCTGGTAAATGCCATCCAGCAAGCAGCTCCTTCTGCTTGGGGTTCAGAACGTTTCAAACTCGATTCAAGTGTCACTTCATCACAAGTCCTCAAATCAACTGGTCAAAAGCCAGGAAAGGTGACTATCAATGGGAAAGAAATTAATCTAAGCGGAGAAACGGTGACTAGCTACTGGGCTAACCAAGCTGGCGCGCCGACTACCACTTATAAATTTGCTATTGGTGGAAGTGATTCTGACTACCAAAATGCTTGGAACACCATTTTAGGAAGTCTGCCAAAATTATCTTCTTCCTCATCAAACAATAACAGTAACAATAATAACAATAATAGTAATAATAATCGTAATAATACTTCTAATAGTAACGGGAACAATAATAGTAGCTCTAGTTCCAATAACAGAAGTAGCAATCAACGGCGCTAACTAAACAGTACAATCATTGAGAGTGGGAAAGAAAATTTCTGAAAGAAATGATTTTTCTCAACTCTCTTTTTTCTTTCTTCCTTTCATGGTACAATAGCAACATGAATAAATATCAAAAGAATATTTTTAAGGGAACCATTTATTCTCTCCTTTCTGGCTTGATCTGGGGGATCTGCGGAATTTTAGGAGAGTACTTTTTTTCACATTATCAAGTATCTTCAGGGTGGATTACTTCTATGCGTCTACTCGTCGCTGGTAGTTTCGTAATCGTCTTATCTAGCCTTAAACTCCGGTCCCAGCTCTTCGAGATCTGGAGAAATCGAAACAATTACCTTCCTTTTCTGGCCTATGCTATCTTAGGGATCTTCTCCGTTCAGTATTTCTTCTATCTCTGTGTGGAGTACTCCAACGCTACAACGGCAACCATCCTACAATTTATCAGTCCTGTCTTTATCCTCTTTTACAATCGCATCATCTACAAGAAAAAAGCTTCTAAAAGTGCTATTTTTTATGTCTTGGTCACTATGGTTGGGGTCTTTTTGATGGCTACCAAAGGAGATCTATCCAAATTATCAATTACACCACTTGCTTTACTGACAGGACTTCTCAGTGCACTAGGTGTCATGTTCAATGTCATCTTACCCCAACGCTTTGCTAAAAAATACGGTTTTGTGCCTACTGTTGGCTGGGGAATGATTATCGCTGGGATTTTTAGTAATTTTCTCTATCCTGTTTATAAGATTAGCTTCCAGGTTGATGCCATCAGTATCTGTATTTGTTTGACTATTGCCTTTTTGGGAACAGCCTTTGCTTTCTTCCTATCGATGAAGGCTGTCTCGCTCGTTTCTCCCTTGGTGGTGTCAGTCGTTAGTGCAAGCGAACCTTTATCATCTGCTATTCTAAGCGTTCTCTTTCTAGGTTTAGTCTTGGATGGGTATCTGCTACTGGCTATGATTTTGATTATAATCCCAATGATCTTTCTATCCATTGAAGAATCAAAAAACAAAATGAAAGAATCTTCTTTTAACACTTAAGGCTTCAAAATTGAAGCCTTTTTTGGTAGAATAGTAAGCATTACAAAGAGTGAGGAGACACCTATGACTGCTACAAAAATGAATGCACAAGAAATTATCCAATTTATCGCAAATGCTGAGAAAAAAACAAGTGTAAAAGTGACCTTTGAAGGACAACTTGCCGGAGCTATCCCTGCCTCTGTTATCAAGCTTGGGAATGTTCTCTTTGGAGACTGGAAAGATATCGCTCCACTTCTTGAAGGACTAACAGAAAACAAGGACTATGTTGTTGAACAAGACGCTCGCAACTCCGCTGTACCTCTCCTTGATAAACGTGATATCAATGCTCGTATCGAGCCAGGCGCTATCATCCGTGACCAGGTTGAGATTGGCGACAACGCTGTTATCATGATGGGGGCTGTTATCAATATCGGTGCTGAAATCGGTGCTGGTACTATGATTGATATGGGCGCTATTCTAGGTGGACGTGCTATTGTCGGTAAAAATAGTCACGTGGGTGCGGGAGCTGTTCTTGCAGGTGTTATCGAACCAGCTAGTGCAGAGCCTGTCCGTGTCGGTGACAATGTTCTCATCGGTGCTAACGCTGTGGTTATCGAAGGTGTTCAAATCGGTAGCGGATCTGTTGTTGCAGCAGGTGCCATCGTTACTCAAGATGTTCCAGAAAATGTTGTGGTAGCTGGTGTTCCAGCTCGTGTTATCAAAGAAATCGATAGCCAAACCCAACAAAAAACAGCTCTAGAAGATGCGCTTCGCACCTTGTAATTAGTAACAGAGGCTGAAATATTTCCAGCCTCTTTATCGTATCAATAGAAGGAAATTAACTATGTTAGATTTGATTCAAACTCGACGCGATCTTCACCAAATTCCCGAGATTGGTTTAGAAGAATTCAAGACTCACGCTTATTTACTCAATGTCATTGAGAAATTAACAGCTGGTAAGGATTTTGTTCAGATTCGTACTTGGCGAACAGGTATTTTAGTTTACTTGCAAGGAAGTCAGCCAGAACGTACCATTGGTTGGCGGACAGACATTGATGGACTCCCAATCGTTGAACAAACAGGCCTTCCTTTTGCCTCTCAACATCCAGACCGCATGCATGCTTGTGGGCACGACTTTCACATGACCATTGCCCTTGGAAGTCTCGAACGCGCCTTAGAAAACCAACCCAAAAACAATCTCCTCTTTCTCTTTCAACCTGCGGAAGAAAATGAGGCAGGCGGTATGCTCATGTATGAAGATGATGCTTTTGGCGACTGGTTGCCTGACCAATTCTATGGGCTTCATGTTCGTCCAGACCTAAAGGTTGGTCAGATTGCGACCAATACCCATACACTCTTTGCAGGAACTTGCGAAGTCAAGATTCGTTTCAAGGGTAAAGGTGGTCACGCTGCATTTCCACATCAAGCAAACGATGCTCTGGTTGCAGCTAGCTATTTTGTGACCCAAGTCCAGTCGGTTGTCAGCCGTAATGTCGATCCTATCGAGGGAGCTGTCGTCACTTTCGGTGTTTTTCAAGCTGGTACAACCAATAATGTCATCGCTGATACAGCCTTCTTACATGGAACGATTCGAGCTCTTACACACAGCATGAGCCTCTTGGTGCAAAAACGTGTCAAAGCTATCGCTGAAGGGGTCGCAGCTGCTTTTGATATGGATGTGGAAGTTGAACTCAAACAGGGAGGTTACCTACCAGTCGAAAACAACCCTGAATTAGCCCAGGAATTGATGACCTTCTTTGATGAAAAAGAGGGAATTGAACTAATCGACATCGAACCTGCCATGACAGGAGAAGACTTTGGTTATCTTCTCTCCAAGGTTCCTGGTGTCATGTTCTGGCTTGGAATTGATAGTCCCTATGCTCTTCACCATCCACAGATGAGTCCTAAGGAAGAAGCTCTGGCAATTGGAGTCGAGGCTGTATCAAGCTTTTTAGCAAAGAAAGCTGCGGAGTAAACAATGAAAAAAGCCCTACGCAAGCAGGTCTTGCAAGAACTCAAATCTCTATCAGCCGAAGAAAAGGAAGTCATGGACGCTTGGTTGACTGAGCAACTACTTCTACATCCCTTCTACAAGGAAGCAAAAGCCATCGCCACTTACCTGTCTTTTCCTCATGAATTTCAGACAGCTAGACTCATTGAACAAGCTCAAAAAGATGGGAAAACCATCCTCATTCCCAAAACTTATCCACAAGGGAAAATGGACTTTGTGCTCTATGAACCAGAGAAACTCGAAAGAAATTCTTTTGGACTTTTTGAACCTCAAGGAGACTTCACAATCCTTGAACCCTCTCAGATTGATTTGATTCATGTTCCTGGTTTGGCTTTCAATCCTTCTGCTTATCGGATTGGCTACGGTGGTGGTTATTACGATCGCTACTTGGAGCATTTCCCAGGTCCTACTATTAGTACGATTTATCCATGTCAGATTCAGAATTTTCAACCTGAGCACTACGATATTCCTGTTGAGGAGGTACTCATCTATGAAAGAAATTTTTGATCGTCGGTATCCTGTCACGAGCTTCTTTCTTCTCGTGTCAAGCCTGGTTTTTATACTCATGTTTTTAACCAGTGGTTTTAACTACACAAGTGCAGCCACCTTGTATAAATTCGGAGCTGTTTACCCCCCAGCAATCAAGGCCATGCCTGAACAAGTCTGGCGCTTATTCTCGGCAACCTTTATCCATATTGGCTTGGAGCACTTTTTAGTCAATATGCTATCCCTCTACTTCTTAGGACGTCAGATGGAACAAATCTTTGGCTCTAAACAGTTTTTCTTTATCTACCTTCTATCAGGTATGATGGGAAATCTCTTTGTCCTAGTTTTTAGTCCCAATGCCATTACTGCAGGTGCTTCAACTGCCCTCTACGGTATGTTCGCTTCTATTGTCGTTCTCCGTTATGCCTCACGCAACCCCTATCTTCAACAGCTTGGTCAATCCTACCTCTCCCTCTTGGTCATCAACCTAGTAGGAAGTATTTTAATGCCTGGCATCAGCCTTGCTGGACATGTCGGGGGAGCTGCCGGTGGTGCATTACTAGCTATCGTCTTCCCAGTTCTAGGCGAACGGAAGATTTACAGCCCAGGCCAACGTGGTCTAGCAATCCTAGCCTTCATCACTTTATCAGCCTTGCTGCTTTTTATCGGATTACTTTAAGACAAAGAAAAACCATTGGAATCTCTCTCAGAGAGCTGTATTTCCAATGGTTTTTTTGAATCTATTTGATAAGTAGCTTAAAATCCATTATTGTCACTGAGTTCTTTGAACCAGTGGCCTGATTTTTTCAGACGGCGTTCTTGCGTTTCTAGGTCAAGTTCGACTAAACCATAACGGTTCTTATAGCTATTGAGCCATGACCAGCAGTCGATAAAGGTCCAGATCAAGTAACCTTTACAGTTAGCACCGTCTTCAATGGCGCGATGAAGTTCACGAAGGTGACCTTTGACAAAGTCAATGCGATAGTCGTCTTGAATCATACCGTTTTCACGGAATTTGTCTTCGCCTTCGACACCCATTCCATTTTCGGTCAACATCCACTCGATATTACCATAGTTTTCCTTAATGTTTTGAGCGATATGATAAATCCCTTGCTCATAGATTTCCCAACCGCGGTGAGGATTGATCTTACGACCTGGCATAACGTAAGGTTCGTAAAAATGTTCTGGCAAGAGTGGACTATCAGGGTGCTTAGCAAAACGTGGCGCCATGACACGCAAAGGTTGGTAATAGTTCACTCCTAGGAAGTCTACTGTATGTTGGCGAATGAGGTCCAACTCCTCAGCTGTAGAATCTGGTAGCAAATCATGCTCAGCTAAAATCTCCACCAAGTCTTCTGGATAAGTTCCCAAGACAGATGGATCTAGGAAAGATTGAGCTTGGAAGAGATCGGCTATACGAGCAGCTTTGACATCCGCAGGATGCTGACTACGTGGATAAGCTGGTGTCAAGTTGAGGACAATTCCAATCTTAGAATCAGGCAAAACCTCATGACAAGCCTTAACCGCAAGACTACTAGCCAGTTGAGTGTTATAAGCTACCTGAACCGCAGCTTTGGCATCCACCTTATGTGGATAATGGGCATCATAGAAATAGCCAAACTCTACAGGAACGATAGGCTCATTGAAGGTAATCCACTGGTCAACCAAGTCACCATAATTCTCAAAACAGAAACGCGCATAGTCTTCATAAGCCTTAATAGTTGCCTTATTTTCCCAACCATCCCCATCTTCTTGAAGGGCAAAAGGCAGGTCAAAGTGATAAAGGTTGACTAAAAGACGGATTCCCTTGGCCTTAATAGTTTCAAAGACCTGACGGTAAAAAGCCACACCTTGAGGATTGACCTCTCCACGACCCTGTGGGAAAATACGAGACCACTGGATTGAAGTCCGAAAGGCTGTATGACCTGTTTCTAACAAAAGTTCGATATCCTGCTCCCAGTTTTCATAAAAGGTCGATGTCTTATCTGGTCCAATCCCATTATAATAGCGATTTGGTTCCACTTGAAACCAATAATCCCAGAGATTATCTCCCTTTCCGTCACCAGGCACTCGCCCTTCTGTCTGTGGCCCAGAAGTTGAGGAACCCCAGACAAAATCCTTTGGAAATTTTAGCATAGCTCTACCTCTTTATTTACTCTTTTTATCTTTATTTTATCTCATTATAAAGAAAAAACAAGGCAAAAACTAGTTACATTTTTGTCTTGTTTTTCTTCTGATTATAGATTTTATTTGTTTGTTAGGATTTCAAGAGTTTCAAGCAAGTTATCTGCATGAACTTCGATTGTATCTCCTGTCGCCTTAATCTTGACTTCTACGATACCATCAGCTGCTTTCTTCCCAACAGTGATACGGATTGGAAGACCAATCAAGTCGCTATCGCTAAATTTAACACCGACACGTTCGTTACGGTCATCTGTCAAAACTTCGTAACCTTTGTTGACCAAGGCTTCTTCGATACGATCTGTCAATGCAAGGCTTGCTTCATCCTTGACATTAACTGGAATCAAGTGCACATCAAATGGCGCTAATTCTTTAGGGAAATTGATTCCCCAAGCGTAACGGTATTCACCTTTTGGAGTTTTGTTGACAAAGAGGCGAGCGTGTTGCTCCATAACTGCTGAAAGGAGACGACTAACACCGATACCATAGCAACCCATGATAATTGGCACAGCACGACCATTTTCATCCAAGACACCTGCACCCATACTTGCTGAGTAGCGAGTCCCAAGTTTGAAAATGTGACCAATTTCAATCCCACGCGCAAAGTTGAGCACACCTTGTCCATCTGGAGAGATTTCACCCTCACGAACTTCACGGATATCGACATACTCAGCAGTGAAATCACGACCTGGGTTGACACCAGTCAAGTGGTAACCATCTTCGTTAGCACCTACAACAGCATTGCGGCTATCTTGGACCTTGCGATCTGCGATAATCTTGACATTTTCTGGAAGATCGACTGGGCCAAGTGAACCAAAGTCCGCTCCCAACAATTCTTTCACTTCTGCCTCAGTTGCAGGTTCCAAGAAGTCTGCTCCAAGGTAGTTTTTCAACTTAACTTCATTGAGTTGGTCATTGCCGACAAGTAGAGCCACAACTGGCTCTTCGTCTGCGATATAAACCAAGGTCTTGATTGTTTGCTCTTCAGAGATATTCAAGAAGGCTGCGACTTCATCAATTGATTTGACACCTGGTGTTTCCACACGAGCCACTTCTTCTTCAGTCACAACACGATTGCTTGATTTGTAGGCGTTGGTTGCCATTTCCAAGTTGGCTGCATAGCTTGATTCACTTGAGTAGGCAATGGTATCTTCACCAGAAACCATCCATTTGAGCAATTCTGCCTTGATTTCTTTCTGTACATCTACGGGAATCTCATCAAATGATGCGACAGACTTGTCTAATACCACCCAACGGTCAAGGTCTGTACGAGCAGGTGTGATGGCCATAAATTCTTGACTATCCTTACCACCCATGGCTCCACCGTCACCGATGATGGCTTTAAAGTCCAAGCCACTACGAGTGAAAATACGCTCGTAAGCCGCCTTGTACTCATCATAGGTAACATCCAAACTATCGTAGTTAGCGTGGAAGCTATAACCATCTTTCATGATGAACTCACGCGTACGAAGAAGTCCATTCCGTGGACGTTTTTCATCACGGTACTTAGGTTGAATTTGGTACAAGTTCAGTGGTAATTGCTTGTAAGACTTGACAGAATCACGGACAATAGCTGTAAAAGTTTCTTCGTGAGTTGGCCCCAAGATGAAGTCTGACTTCTCACGGTTTTTCAATTTGTACAAGTCTTCCCCGTAGGTTTCATAACGACCAGATTCACGCCAAAGATCTGCACTGAGAAGGGCTGGAGCCAACATCTCAACAGCACCCATCTTGTCAAACTCTTGACGCATAATATTCTTGGCTTTTTCGATTACACGGTTGGCAAGTGGCAGGTAAGAGTAGACTCCTGCTGATACTTGACGAACATATCCAGCACGCAACATAAGGGCGTGGCTGATAACTTGAGCATCGCTTGGCATTTCGCGAAGCGTTGGGATAAGCATTTTACTTTGTTTCATAATGACTCCTCTAATTCTTAAAAGAAGGTTCGCATGATGTCATTCCAAGTTACGGCGATCATCAAAACGACCATAATGACAACTCCGACCAGAGTGACATAGGTTTCAATTTCTTGTTTTAGTGGTTTGCGACGGATAGCTTCTAGGATATTGAGCACGATTTTTCCACCGTCGAGCGCAGGGATCGGAATCAAGTTGAAGATACCGATATTGATGGAAATCATAGCCAAAAAGAACAAGACGTTTTCAAGACCATTCTTAGCAGCATCGCTACTTGCCTTAAAGATAGCAACGGGACCGCCAAGCTTATTCAAATCAGGTTGGAAGATCAAGCTTTTCAAAGCATTGAGAATGCGCAAGGCTGAATCAGCTGCACTTGTAAATCCGCCCATAAACATGGACCAGATATCTGATTTGAGTCTTGGCTGAACACCCAGAATATAACGACCTTGACTTTCTTCAGGTGCCACACTCACTTGTTTTTCAGTTCCACTCTCAGCAATAGTCACATCCAAAACGGGCGCTGTTTTGTCCTTGGTTTCTGCATCGACAGCCTGAATCAAATCTGCCCAGTTTGAAATCTCGTGACTGCCGACCTTAGTAATTTGGGCCGTATTTTCAACACCAACCTTAGCCAAAGCACTATCTGGAATAATACTGAAGTTATTCGTTTGCGTATCACGAACACCGCCTTGCATGAAAATCAAGATCCAAAAGACGATAACTCCTAGGATAAAATTATTCATAGGACCAGCAAAGTTGGTGATCATTTTACCCCAGACAGTCGCATTTTGATATTGGACATCTAAGGGAGCGATACGAACTTCCGTTCCATCTGCTTCCACAATGGTCGCATCATGATCAACTGAGAAGGTCTTCTCTTCTTCCAAGACCAAGCCTCTAATAAAGAGTTTGTCCTCAAAATCAAACTGAGTGACCTGCATAGGCAGAGCTGTCTGGTCAACCTTTTTACCAGAGAGATTGATACGCTTGACCTTGCCATCCGCTGCCAGTGTTAAGCTCGCGGGAGTTCCAGTCTTGATTTCTGTCGTATCTTCACCCCAACCTGCCATGCGAACGTACCCACCAAGTGGCAGGAGACGAATGGTATAGGCAGTCCCATCTTTTCCGATATGAGCAAAGATCTTGGGGCCCATCCCGATGGCAAACTCACGAACCAAAATCCCAGACTTTTTAGCAAAGTAAAAATGCCCAAACTCGTGTACAACCACGATAATTCCAAAGACCAGGATAAATGTTAGTAATCCTATCATTTAATTTCTGTTCACCTTTCCTTAAAATAAGCCAAAGAGGTGCATAATAGGGAAAACTACTAGCATACAGTCAAAACGATCCAGTACCCCACCATGACCAGGGATAAATTTGCCTGAGTCTTTGACTCCAAAATGACGCTTCATAGCACTTTCGATTAAATCACCCAACTGACCTGCTAGACTAAAGAAGATAGCAAAAACCATCATTTTGTAAATCCCATATGGTAAAGCAACGGTACTATCGACTAGCATAAAGATGAGAGTCGCTAGCATAGCAGCCAAGATACCCCCTATAGCACCTTCTATGGTCTTGTTAGGCGATACTCTCGGAGCAAGCTTTCTCTTGCCAAGCTTCATCCCCACCAGATAGGCACCGCTATCTGTTGCCCAAACCAAACAAAGTCCCAAAAGGGCCTTATCTAAGCCTGCAATTCGAGCATCAACCAAGGCATTAAAGCCGAAGCCAACGTAGAAACTCATGGCAATCGGAAAAACAGCATCCTCAATGATGTAGTTCTTGCTGAAGACTGTCGCTCCTAGCATGATGAGGATCACAACTCCATAGGCTACAACATTCCCATCTACAGGTAAAAACTTCCAGTAGTTTTCCAAAGGCACGGTCAGAGCAAAGGTCGCCAGTAAAGTCAAGAGACCTTCAGGCGTCATGGTGTTCAAGCCCTTCATGCGAAGTAACTCATGTACTCCCAACATAGCCACAAGTCCCATAGCAATCTGTAACCATAGACCACCGAGGATCAAGATTGGTATAAAGATAGCCAAGGCCAAGATAGCAAAGAGCGTTCTCTTTTGTAAATCCTTTATCATAATAACTCCTATACTCCTCCAAAGCGACGGTTGCGACGATTGTACTCAACGATAGCCTCTTTTAAGGCTTCCTCGTCAAAGTCAGGCCACAAAACGTCCGTGAAATAAAGCTCGCTATAGGCAGCCTGCCAGGGCAAGAAGTTACTCAAACGAAGCTCCCCACTGGTTCGAATAATCAAGTCAGGATCCCGCAAGACTTTTGGCAAATGCCCCGTAAAGAGGTATTCCCCAATCAACTCCTCGGTAATATCACCAGGATTGATCTTAGCATCTAAAACATCCTGCGCTATCAACTTGACTGCTTGTGTAATCTCAGCTCGTCCACCATAATTGAGCGCAAAATTGAGAATCAAACCTGTATTTAGCTTGGTCAGCTCCTCTGCTTTTTTCAAAGCATCAAAGGTCTCTTTAGGTAAACGATCAGTCTCCCCAATCATCTGAATCTTCATGTTCTTTTGATGCAATTCAGGGACATATTTGTCATAAAACTCAACTGGTAGGTTCATGATAAATTTGACTTCTTGGTCTGGACGAGTCCAGTTTTCAGTGGAAAAAGCGTAAACCGTCAAAGCCTTAACCCCCATATCACTAGCTGCGATTGCTACCTTTTTCAAAGCATCCATCCCAGCTTTATGTCCAAAGACACGTGGCTGCATCCGTTTTTTGGCCCAACGTCCATTACCATCCATGATAACACCGATGTGGGCAGGCACCATTTCTGGTGTTTCTGTTACTTTATCTTTTTTTAAAAATCCAAACATGATTGTATTCCTATTCAAAAATCTATCGTTTCATTATACCATATTTTTCACTTTTCTTCTATCATCTTCTCTTATTCTAAGGCGGAATTCGCCATATTTCTAAGATTACAAACCTTGCATTTCCTAAAGAAAGTTGATACAATAAACGTATAAAGATTAAATCCTTGTTCAGTCACAGGGATTTTTTATTGAAAGGATTTTATGATGTCAAAAAAACTACAACGTAAAAAACAATTAAGAAACAGCCTTCGTCGTTCAGGTGTATTTTCAAATGCTGTAAACAAGGTTGTCGAAGAAACAAAGAAAGTCGTTAAACATGCAGAACATGCAGCAAGCGAAGCTGGAAAAGCTGTCTCTAAGCAAGTAGAAAAAGCTGTAGAAGCAACTAAAGAGCAAGCCCACAAGGTTACGACTTCTGTTGAAGAGTTCGCAGCTAACCTAGACGGACTTCCACTTGACCGTGCTAAAACTTTCTACGATGAAGGGATCAAGTCTGCTGCTGACTTCAAAAACTGGACAGAGAAAGAACTCCTTGCCTTGAAAGGAATCGGTCCAGCTACAATCAAGAAATTAAAAGAAAACGGCATCAAGTTCAAGTAATCTTTCTTGTCCCTTGCATTTCCGTGAAAAACTTGTTAAAATAAAGCCATTAGAGGTGTTTTGAATCCCACATTATACAGAAAGTGGCGGTGCTGAGAAGTCCACAAATGTGTCAAAGCTGGTTGCTAATGAGATGAAAAATTGAAATATTAGAATAGTCTTTTTGCTTCCGTTTAGGACTAGGCAGCGAGTTGCAGGCTGTACTCAAGTAGGCCAAAGCGAACTAAGCCGTCATAACAAAAGAGAAACAAGAAGATTAAAGATGCGGGCATGGCCCGAAATTGGGTGGTACCGCGGATAAACACATTCGTCCCTGTCAGATTGATGGCAGGGGCGATTTTTCTTTTACACCCCTAGCCAAAGGAGGTTGTCATGAAACAATCTTTTAACACCAGCAAGCTCTACTATGGTTTTCCTATCTTCATCTTGGGATATCAGGACAAGAACTTTGGGCACAATATCACGACCTGCAGTTCCTCTTATAGCCTGGGAGATTGGCTGGTCATCGGTGTTGGCGCTGAGGAAAATGCGGCTGACCAGATTAAGCATTATCAACAGTTTACCGTAAACATCCCTGATGAAAACTTCATGCTCGAAATGGAGCAGGCTGGTTTTATCAGCCATCGGGAAAAGTTAAAACACCTAGGGCTTGACTACGAGATTTCTGTACGGACTCAGGCCCCTATTTTAGAGGCATGTCCAGTCGTATTGGACTGTCAGGTAGATCGGATTATCGAGGAAGATGGCATCTGCCATATCTTTGCCAAGATTCTCGAGCGACTGGCTGATCCAGAGCTCTTGGACGATAAAGAGCATTTTAAAAATGACCGCTTTGCCCCAACTTACTTTATGGGGGACGGTCATCAACGCGTTTACCGTTATCTGGATGACCGAGTCAATCCCATGGGGAGCTTCATTAAGAAAGCGAGGAAGAAGGATGACAAGAACTGAATTGCCAGAACAAATCGAAACGGAGCGTCTGGTCTTACGAGTCCGTACCGTGGCGGATGCCGAGGTTATCTTTGACTATGCTAGTCGTCCAGAGGTTTCTTACCCAGCAGGTTTTCCACCCGTCAAGACCTTGGAAGACGAGATTTATTATCTAGAGCACATCCTTCCTGAGCGCAACGAAAAAGAAAATCTCCCAGCAGGCTACGGAATTGTCGTTAAAGGAACCGATACAATCATTGGTTCTGTCGATTTCCCCCGTCGCTACGAAGACGATGTATTGGAGATTGGCTATATCTTGCACCCAGACTATTGGGGGCGCGGTTATGTGCCTGAAGCGGCGCGTGCCTTGATTGATTTATCTTTTAAAGAATTGAACCTACATAAGATTGAGCTGACTTGTTTTGGTTACAACCTTCAAAGTCAACGAGTCGCTGAGAAACTTGGTTTCACTCTTGAAGCTCGCATAAGAGACCGCAAAGATGCCCAAGGCAATCGTTGTGACAGTCTGATATATGGCTTGCTGAGGAGTGAGTGGGGGAAACTTTGTTAGGGGGGAATCATAATGGAAATTGATGGAATTTTTACAATAGTAGTTGGAGTTGCTGCACTTCTAAGTCCAATCATTGTAGCAGTACAAACTTCGAAACAAACAAAAAAAGAATTAATTATAAATTCAAGATTTGAATGGATAAAAAGTACAAAAATAATTCTTGATGATTATATCAAAAAGTTACATGAGTATAGTGTCTCAGAAAAAGTTGATTTAAATTTAATAAATGAATCTATTGAGTTAAAGACAAAATTAGAATTACAATTTAAACCTTATGAAATTAGAGCAAAAAATTTTGAAATTAACGATAGTCCTACTGATTATGAGAACTTTAAAAATATAAAAAAATTTATAGATGAGACATACAAAAATACTAGAAGAATAATGAATAATGATGATTTAGAAGCTTTACTATTGGATTTTTTAAATATTTCACAAATAATTTTAGAAGAATCTTATAAAAATAAAGTAATTTATAAAGAGGAGATTAATTTTCTTATAGATGAAATCGTCCTATTACAAATAGGTATTCAAAAAAATGAGTGGGATAGAATTAATTTGATTGAAAAATCTTTTTTAAATAATTTTTTTGAAGAGTTGAAGAATAAATATATAAAAATAATAAATAAAAGAGTTAAGAATTATACAGTAGTTACATTAAAAAATGTCAATCATGTGATAGAGGTTTATATTAAAAAATCTAAAAATAATCTCGAAACTGAAAAAATGGAAGCTACTAAAAATGAAAGAAAAATTCCCGTATGTACCCAGGAAAAAGTTCTTTCAAGAGATGGTTTTGACTTCACTTTTATTAAAGGTGTTGATACTGTTCCCAGATATATGAATAGAAAACTTACAGAAATGAAGGATAATGATTTTGAGTTTAAAGAATTATATGGGAAAAGAGGGCATAAGTATCTTGTGAAATCTACAACTGAAGATGCAAGTGAGGGTTTTTCTCGTTTCCGAGACTTCATTGATAAAAATGGGGATAAATGGTTCTATGATGTCAATTTAACACCGGATGAGTCAGAAGTTGTTATACAAAATATATTTAATAAAAATGAAGTTTTAATCAATCAATAAATGATAAAAATTATTATGCTAAAAAATATAAAGGAGAACACACATGTCTAAAGAACTTTCACCTAAATACAATCCAGCCGAGGTTGAGGCTGGTCGTTACCAAAAATGGCTTGATGCCGATGTTTTCAAGCCTTCAGGAGATCAGAAGGCTAAGCCTTATTCGATCGTGATTCCACCACCAAACGTTACAGGGAAACTTCACCTTGGTCACGCTTGGGACACAACTCTTCAAGATATCATCATCCGTCAAAAACGCATGCAAGGTTTCGACACCCTTTGGCTTCCTGGGATGGACCACGCTGGTATTGCCACTCAAGCTAAGGTTGAGGAGCGCTTGCGTGGTGAGGGCATTAGCCGTTATGACCTCGGTCGTGAAAAATTCCTCGATAAGGTTTGGGAATGGAAAGACGAATATGCCACTACCATCAAGGAACAATGGGGCAAGATGGGGCTCTCTGTAGACTACTCTCGTGAGCGTTTTACTCTTGACGAAGGTTTGTCAAAAGCCGTTCGCAAGGTCTTTGTGGACCTTTACAAGAAAGGCTGGATCTACCGTGGTGAGTTTATCATCAACTGGGACCCAGCGGCTCGCACTGCCCTTTCTGATATCGAGGTGATCCACAAGGATGTCGAAGGTGCCTTCTACCACATGAACTACATGCTGGAAGATGGTTCACGCGCTCTTGAAGTGGCGACAACTCGTCCTGAGACCATGTTTGGGGACGTTGCTGTTGCGGTCAATCCAGAAGACCCACGCTACAAGGACTTGATCGGCAAACACGTCGTCCTTCCAATCGCTAATAAACTCATCCCAATCGTTGGGGATGAGCACGCAGATCCTGAGTTTGGTACTGGTGTCGTGAAAATCACGCCTGCCCACGATCCAAATGACTTCTTGGTTGGTCAACGCCATAACTTGCCACAAGTTAATGTCATGAACGACGACGGAACTATGAACGACTTGGCCTTCGAATTTGCAGGTATGGACCGTTTTGAAGCTCGTAAGGCAGTCGTTGCTAAATTGGAAGAAATCGGTGCCCTTGTCAAAATCGAAAAACGTGTCCACAGTGTTGGTCACTCAGAGCGTACAGGTGTAGTGGTTGAACCACGCTTGTCTACGCAATGGTTCGTTAAGATGGACCAATTGGCTAAAAATGCGATTGCCAACCAAGACACAGAGGACAAGGTAGAATTCTACCCACCTCGTTTCAACGATACCTTCCTCCAATGGATGGAAAATGTTCATGACTGGGTTATCTCTCGTCAGCTCTGGTGGGGTCACCAAATCCCTGCTTGGTACAATGCTGAGGGTGAAATGTACGTCGGTGAAGAAGCTCCAGAAGGGGACGGATGGACTCAGGACGAAGACGTCTTGGATACTTGGTTCAGTTCTGCCCTTTGGCCATTCTCAACCATGGGCTGGCCTGATGTCGACTCAGAAGACTTCAAACGTTACTTCCCAACTTCAACCTTGGTAACAGGTTATGACATTATCTTCTTCTGGGTGTCTCGTATGATCTTCCAATCCTTGGAATTCACTGGTCGTCAACCATTCCAAAACGTCCTGATCCACGGCCTTATCCGTGATGAGCAAGGACGCAAGATGTCTAAGTCACTCGGTAACGGGATTGACCCAATGGATGTTATCGAGAAATACGGTGCCGATGCCCTTCGCTGGTTCCTTTCAAACGGTTCTGCACCAGGTCAAGACGTGCGCTTCTCTTATGAGAAAATGGATGCTTCATGGAACTTCATCAACAAGATCTGGAACATCTCTCGCTACATCCTCATGAATAATGAAGGCTTGACCCTTGAGCAAGCTACTGCCAATGTGGAAAAAGTTGTCAACAAGGAAGCTGGAAATGTCACAGACCGCTGGATTCTTCACAACCTCAATGAAACTATCGGAAAAGCAACTGCCAACTTTGATAAGTTTGAGTTTGGTGTCGCTGGACACATCCTTTACAACTTCATCTGGGATGAGTTTGCGGACTGGTACGTTGAATTGACCAAGGAAGTCCTTTATAGCGATAACGAAGAAGAGAAAGTCATCACACGTTCTGTTCTCCTTTACACTTTAGACAAGATCCTTCGTCTCCTCCACCCAATCATGCCATTCGTGACAGAGGAAATCTTTGGACAAATCTCAGAAGGCTCTATCGTTACAGCAGCATACCCAACTGTCAACCCAGCCTTTGAAGATCTCGCTGCTCACACTGGTGTCGAAAGCCTCAAAGACTTGATCCGTGCTGTTCGTAATGCGCGTGCGGAAGTAAACGTAGCACCAAGCAAGCCTATCACGATTCTTGTTAAGACTAGCGATAGCGACTTGGAAGCCTTCTTTAACAGCAATGTCAACTACATCAAACGCTTCACAAATCCAGAACACTTGGAAATCGCATCAAACATCCCTGCACCTGAACTCGCTATGTCAAGCGTCATCACAGGAGCAGAAATCTACTTGCCACTCGCTGACCTACTCAACGTCGAAGAAGAACTGGCTCGTCTCGACAAGGAACTGGCTAAATGGCAAAAAGAACTGGATATGGTTGGTAAGAAGCTCTCTAACGATCGCTTCGTAGCCAATGCCAAACCAGAAGTCGTCCAAAAAGAACGCGACAAACAAGCCGACTACCAAGCCAAATACGACGCGACCGTAGCGCGTATTGATGAGATGAAGAAACTCGTGAAATAAAATTTATTGAAAATAAAGGAAATATAGCATGTCAAATATATTAGAAAAATATAGTGAAGAAGATTTGATTGATGTTATCGAAAATGATAAGATCGATCTTGACCGCGAAGAGGAAATTTCTGATGAGATTGAGACTCCATCAGGTAGAAAATTATATATAGATAAAGTGGATAAGTCTACTTCAGATATTATAAGAATGATTACAGAAGGCGAATTAATCTTGCAACCTGATTATCAGAGAAAATTTGTATGGAACGAAAAGACACAATCTCAGTTTATAGAATCTTTGTTACTTTCAATTCCTATTCCGACAATATTTTTAGCAGAAAACGATGATGATACACTTGAAGTAATAGATGGTCAACAAAGATTAACTACAGTTTACTCTTTTTATAAATCTATATTAAGTGAAGATGAATTAAAAAGAAATTCAGTTAAAGATAAACAGTTAGACGAAATACAACCATTGAAATTATCTGGTTTAAACACTTTGAACAATCTTAATAAAAAAACATTATACGAAATGGATGAAAAAATCCAGAGACGTTTTAAAAATGTCTCTTTACCTATGGTTATTATCCAAAAAGATTCATCAGAAGATATTAAATACGATGTATTTTCTAGAATTAATCAAGGGTCAATAAAGCTAAATGGTCAAGAGCTTTTAAATGTTATGTATCGTGGAAAATTATTGTATGCTTTAAATACTATTTGTGAAAGTAGTGAGGTTGATAATATTTTTGGTAATAGACCTATTTTAAAAAAGAGATTTGGGTATAATGAAATTTTATTGAGAGCGTTTGTTATTAATGATTTTATTGACAATGACTGGAATCTTAGAACGGTACCTGTTCGTAATGAAAAATCACTTGAGAAAAAAGAGCGAAAATATGGTGGAAGATTGAATACGTCCATAATTGAATTTTTAAAAGAATTTAGAAATGATGAAGAAAAATGTGATGAATTGAAGACTTTTATTAATGATTCTATACGAAAAGTACAAATTGTTTTTAATGACGATGCTTTCAAGCGCATAGATAACAATGATTCTTCAACAAGTATCAATAAAACTATTGCTGAGTTACAATTAGTAAGTTTGTCAAGATTTTCTGAAAGTACTATTCTTGAACAAAAAGAACTAATAAGAGAATCTTTTAAGAAATTCCTTTCAGATAATACCGAGATTTTTCTCAGAGCAACAAATAATACCGAAAATGTAAAAAGAAGGTATAATTGGGGGAAAGTCTTGTCTTCTATATTAGAGGGTTAATTAAATGAATCATAGTAGCTTAGATAAGACTAGTATTCTAAATACATATGATGAATACAAAAATGTTTATAATAATTCACTAGGTTCTTTAGAAGGTAATGCTAAAATTCTTCTCGAGAATTCTTTATATCTATCTATTTTTACAACTTTTGAATTATTTTTAAAAGACATAATTGATATATATATTAGAAAAGCTCTAGCTGATGAAATTTGTTTTAGCAAATTAGTAGACTCTTTTGCAATTGAGTATCTAAAAAATAAAGAAAGACAGTTTGATAATTTTTTTAAAGATCAAAATCTTGATAGTTTTAATAATATCAAGTCTTTATTAGAAAACAAACTTAGCGAAAAGGACTTAAGAATATATGTAAGATTTGAGTTTTTACACAAAAAGAAATTAGATAAGTACTATCCAGCACTTATGGAACAAATATTAGGTATAAGAAATTTTTTAGAAAGTGTTGATATTGAATTTCCAGATACAGATAGCGCTACTTTAGGGGTTGAGTTACGAGAAGTTAAGAATGCTAAAGAATTTTTATCAATTTATACAGAGAAGATAAGAAATAGCATCGCACATGAGAATAGTCACTTCTCGGTTGGGAATATCTCGTTCGATAAATGTGTAGAAAGTTTTAAAGATATTACAAATAAAATATACGATCAATTTATATCATATAATGATTTGCAAGATACAGAAAGACTATCAGACATAATGAGAGATAATATTCTAGCTCAAGAATAAAATTCCTTTTTTAATAACCAGTTTATTAAAAATTCTACAAAAGCAATTCAGTTTACTTTAATTAGGATATAATTCATATCTTTAAAAAGCAGGTTCCTACACAACAAACCCTCTAAGTTCGAACCGCTCTAAGAAGTACAACATTGCAGCTTTCTTCTCAGATGTTGGAGGAATTGAGTTGGGATTTGAACAGACCAACGAGTTCAGAGTGGTGTATGCCAATGAATTTGATAAATATGCGCGCTAGAATTATTCATTTAATCAAACCATTCATCCAAAGGCCTTTCAAATGAGTGCACGGGATGTTGAGTATAACTCTTTTATTACTTCTTCATAGAACTTATTATGAATGTTTTTTATAGTTCACCCCAATTTCATCATTTACCGATAACACAGAAAAACAATTGAAAGGACCTTTCTATGCAACCAACTTACAACATTGACAATCCAAACTTGTCTTATGAAGCTAAGCGTGATTTATGGCGGATAGGTTTTGGTCTGCAGAAAGTTGACAATCTGGTGCCATCAGCTTATATGGAATCTTTGGCTGAGAAACAGGCTCGGGGTGAACTGACTTATGAGCAGGTTTATGAGGATGCAACGACTTATCACCATACTATTGATGCAAGTACGGAGGAGGCAGACTTGGTTTCTTTGCGTATTGTAGAACTCTTGTCTCGAAGAGGCTTTAGCTTCAGTCCTGCGACCTTACTTGCTATTCATAAGGAATTGTTTCAGGATATATTTGAACCCTCTATTCCGGTGGGGCAATTTCGTCAGACCAATATCACAAAGAATGAACCTGTTTTAAATGGTGAAAGTGTTGTGTACTCGGATTACTCTATGATTCAAATGACCTTGGATTATGATTTTAACCAGGAAAGACAAGTTGCATATGCGACACTAACCCAGGCGGATATGGTTAAAAAAATCCAGTATTTTATTTCAGGAATCTGGCAGATTCATCCATTTCGCGAAGGAAACACTCGGACAGTAACGGTCTTTTTGATTCAGTATCTTCGTGAGTTTGGTTTTGATATTGATAATACACCATTTCAGCAACATGCCAAGTATTTTCGTGATGCCTTGGTATTAGATAATGCAAAGATTTTACAGCGACGTCCTGAGTTTTTAACAGCTTTTTTTGAAAATCTCTTGCTCGGTGGTCAAAACGATCTGTCTTCAGAAAAGATGTATCTAGACCTCGATCTTTAAAAATCCTGATGCTAAATTTCAGGAGAAAATGAAATAAATCTTTCCACAATAAAACGCATAGTATCACGTTTTTTCAATACCTGATATTATGCGTTTTTTGATTTTAAAGACTTTTTACCCATCCTCTTTTTACTTTCTTTCTCCCCTCACAACCAGCCTTCTTCCTCGGCAGTTTTGGCTGCTTCGGTTCGGTTGCTGGCGCCTAGTTTGGAGAGGATATTGGTCATGTAATTACGGACCGTGCCGTTTGAGAGGTAGAGCTTGTCCGCAATTTCTTGGTTAGACAGGCCTTGGGCTACTCCATGTAGAACGGCGACTTCCTGCTCGGTCAAGGGGTTGGGATGGGTCATCATGACTTCCATCAGTTCTGGAGAATACTCCTTTCGCCCCTCTAGCACCGTATGCAGGGTTTGCATGAGCTCGGCAATGCTCCGCTCCTTCAAGACATAGGCATCGACTCCTGCTTTGACCGCTCGTTCAAAATAGCCTGGGCGTTTAAAGGTCGTAACGATAACCACCTTGATTTCAGGAATTTCTTGTTTGATCCACTCGAGAGCTTCTAGTCCTGTCTTGACTGGCATTTCGACGTCAAGGATAGCTATATCCACCGCTTCTTTCTCCAAAATTTGGATGGCTTCAGCTCCATTTTTCGCCTGCAGGACAGTCTCCACATCTGGTTGAAAGCTCAAGAGCTGGCACATGGCGTCTCTCAGCATACTTTGATCTTCTGCGACTAATACTTTCATCTACTTTCTCTCCTTATAAGGCAGATGCACGCGCACCTCTGTGGGATCTTTCAAACTGACCAGCTCTACTTGACCTGAGAAGACTGCTGCACGGTCACGGACTGTATGGAGTTCATTTCCTTCTACAGTTGCAAAGCCTTTCCCGTCATCTCTGACTGTCAGGAGCAATTCCTGATCTGTGCGTTCCAGTTTTAGATAGGCTTTTTGAGCTTGGGCATGCTTGATGATATTGGTTGCCAGTTCTAACAAAATCATAGCAGCCGTGGACTCTACATCCTGGGTCAAGCTAGCCTTGTCCAACTGATTATCAACCTCAACCTCAATCCCAGCAATCTCTAGCATCTTTTTGACAGTCTCAAGTTCTGACGCTAGGGTCCGTGATTTCAGATTTTCCACAATGGTTCGTACTTCATTCATGGAATCCTTGCTTATCTGGTGAATTTCTTTTAATTCCTTCTCCACCTGTGGATAAGCCTCCATCTGAAATAACTGCAAAGCGAGATCCGTCTTGACACTCAGCATAGCAAAGGTGTGTCCCAGACTATCATGCAAATCCTGACCGATACGACTGCGTTCATTTTCAGCAAGCAATAGATTTATCTGGGCATTTTGCTTGGCCTGAGCTTCTTTCAAATCCTCCACAATCCGAATCCGAACCAAACCAAAAGTCATCAAATCCACAAAAGTAAGAATTCCAAGCAGATAGACTAGAAATTCAACTTCGATTTTCTGAAAAATCAACAGTTGCCCCACAACAAGCACTTGAGCAAGGAGAAAAGTCCGGACATGTAAAGAATTAAAACTACGGACACCAAAATGATAAATTAAGAGATTGGATAGGAAAAAGAAAAACCAGATATAATTTACAGCAACAAAGGCGGTATTTCCAGCAACATAGACCAGCATGATCCCCCAGAAAAGCCAGGAAAGACGAAGGCTCTTAGTTGTTAAAACACCCAAATACGCCACTATAAATAGAATATCAATCAATAAATGCCAGACAGCTAGTTCCCCAGTCACTACAGGAAGGATGGGGAAAACCATAAAAATCAAACTGGCCCAAAACATATAGTGTATGCTTTTCAGTCTTTCAAGCATTAAGCATTCTCCTTATGACCTTGAAGGTAAATGGTCAAACCAAACAAAACTGCTGAAAAAACAAGTAGATAAACTGTAGCTGATAAATTGATGCCATTCTCATTTAAGAAGGTCTTGAGCAACTCCATCAACTGATAGGTTGGTAGGCACTTCCCGATTGCTTGCATCCAGTCTGGAAATAAAGAGATGGGCATCCAGAGCCCACCTAAAACAGCCAAGCCTAGATAGAGAAGATTGCCCACGACAGACATCAGCTGACTAGAAGGCAAGAGTGTCAAGGTCAAGCCAAGCGCTACAAAAGCTACACTTCCTACTATCAGCAAGAACGCAGCTCCAACCCAGCTTCCTAAAGGCATATCCACACCTCTTACAAAATGCCCAACTGAGAAAACAACCAGGATTGAAACCAGATAATCAATCATCATACTTGTTATCTTTGATAGATAATATTCTACCATATTTACTGGAGTATGGCGTAATGTTTTCTGCCAGTTGTTGATCTTGTCGGTATGTAAAACAACTGGGAATGAAAAGATAGCTGTCGACATCATGGAAAAAGCCGTCATGGAGATGAGGTAGTCACGCATAAAATTAGCCGGTCCATCTGGTGTGTCTTGGTACATGCCTGAAAAGAATAAATAAAAGGCTGTCGGCATCCCTACTGATAATAAATAATAGACTAGTTGCCGTTTGGTCAATAGAAATTCTATCTTGTTTAGTGCGATCCATCGTTTCATCTTAGTCATCTCCCTTTTGTGTTTCTTCAAAGATTGTATCCAGCAAGCTACGGTTATTGACTTCAATTTCTTGAATCCTACAGCCTGCCTGGACTAACAGTTCCCAGAAAGCATCCGCTTCACGTGTGACTACTTGCAGAGCATCTCGTTTTTGTATCCAGTTTTCAACCAAGTTTGACTGCTCAACGACTTCCTTGTAAGCTAGAGGAAGGATAAAGTGCTTTTCAATCTCCTCACTACGCATGGCTAGAGGTGTCGTATCACGAATCAACTCTCCCTTATTTAAGACCAAAATCCGGTCAGCTGTATGCTCTACTTCTTCGATATAATGGGATGAATAGAGAATGGTGACTCCCTGCGCTTTTAGGTCCTGGACAATTTCCCAAAAACGTTGACGAGTTGAGGTATCCATGGCTGCAGTAGGCTCATCCAAAAAGACAAGCTTTGGTCGGCCAATCAAGGTCAAGACAAAAGAGAAAAGACGCTTTTGCCCACCTGACAATTTTTCTGCGAATTGCTCTTTTTGTTGCTGGTCAAACTGCAATAGTTGATCGATTTCCTGGTTGCTCAAGGGATTTGGGTAAATACTTTGAAAGAAAGCAATCAACTCTTTGACCTTTAATTTCTGAACGATGACATTTTCTTGAGGGAGGTAGGATCTTGTGTAGTCTAACTGAGAGCTCGTCACTGGCAAGCCTTGGATGGATACTTGACCGCTTGTGACCAGTTTATCTCCAAGCAAACAGTCCAAGAGTGTGGTCTTCCCAGCACCATTGGGCCCAATCAAGGCGACGCATTCACCCTCAGCTACCTCAAAGGAAATATCCTTCAAAATAGCCTTGCTCTTGATGTTTTTATTTAGGCTTTCTACCTTAATCATGTTCATGATATTCTCCTTTCAGCCACTCCTTTCCCATCGGAAAGGCGATAAAAATCATAAATCCTAATCCCCAGGCACCGCGAATGGCTTGGTGAAGGAAGGCTTGATCAAACCAACCTGTAAACATTTCTACCAACCATACCACTAGTGATAGTCCAATAAAGAGATAGAGAATCGCTTTTTTCATTTTTCAAACTCCTTTTTCACATCTGAGACTAATTTCAAACCTTCTCGGATCAACCAAGACATGATTCCAAAGCTTGCGAACAACTCCCAAGGGAAATGATAGAAGCCTTCATCCAATCCAGAAAACATGAGATAAGTCATGACTCCTGCTGCTACTAAACTCATTGCGACAATTACTTTATGTTTCATTTTTTCTTCCTCCATTTGATACATCTAGTATATCTCTTTGAGGCTACTGCCACTAGAAGCTTCTGTCATAAGGAGATATGACAAATGTCATAAAAAAGAAAGCTGATTTCTCAACTTTCTTTTTCTTATTATTTATTTTTTATTCCACACTGAAAAGGTATGGGTATACTGGTTGTTGACCTTGGTGGATTTCTACTTCTACATCTTCGAATTCTTCTGCGATTTCTTGGGCGATTTGGTTAGCCAATTCTTCACTTCCATCTTCACCGATATAGAAGGTTACGATTTCACTGTCTTCATCCAACATATGTTTCAAAGTTTCAGTCAGAGTTTGGTGCATATCAGGGTTTGATACAAGGATCTTACCATCTACCATACCAAGATTGTCATTTTCATGAATTTCTAGACCATCGATAGTCGTGTCACGAACGGCTGTTGTTACACTACCGCTGACCACGTCAGCAAGAGCTGCAGTCATACGTTCTTTGTTTTCTTCGATAGACTTGCTTGGATCAAAAGCAAGAAGGCTAGTCAATCCTTGAGGAAGGGTACGAGCTTCTACCACTACTGCTGGTTGTTCCAATACCTCTGCGGCAGATTGAGCTGCCATGAAGATATTTTTGTTGTTTGGCAAGAAGATAATGTTACGAGCATTGACTTGCTCAACAGCCTTGATAAAGTCTTCTGTCGAAGGGTTCATGGTTTGTCCACCTTCGATAACATAGTCCACACCTTGAGCACGGAAGATATCTGCCAATCCTTGTCCAGCTACTACTGCGATAAGGGCATATTCTTTTTCTTCAGCTGGCTTGCTGACTTGAGCTGCTTCTTTTTCCACTTGTGCTTCGTGTTGGTTACGCATGTTATCGACTTTAACCTTAACCAAGCTACCATACTTGAGACCTTCTTGCATGACAAGACCTGGATCTTCTGTATGGACGTGAACTTTAACGATTTCATCGTCATTGACAACAAGCAATGAGTCCCCAAGTTCGTTCAAGTAGTTACGGAATTCTTCGTAGTTAAACTCTTTAGCATAAGTTGGGCCTTGTTTAAGGGCAACCATGATCTCCGTACAGTAACCAAAGGTGATGTCTTCTGTTGCCACATGCCCAGCTACAGACTTGTGGTGTTCTGCATTGATCATTTCACTCATGTTAGCTGGAGTCGCGACAAAGTCTTCAGAAGCACTGTATTCGCCAGTAAGAGCTGAAAGGAAGCCTTCATAGATGAAGACCAAACCTTGACCACCAGAGTCCACAACCCCAACTTCCTTCAAGACTGGAAGCATGTCTGGAGTCTTAGCAAGGGCTGTTTTAGCTCCTTCCAAGGCAGCGCGCATAACCTCAATGGCATCGTCTGTCTGCTCGGCTTTTTTCTTAGCACCGATGGCAGCCCCACGTGATACAGTCAAGATTGTTCCTTCAACTGGCTTCATAACAGCCTTGTAGGCTACTTCAACACCTGATTGGAAGGCAAGAGCTAGGTCTTTCCCTGTCAACTCTTCTTTGGTTTTGATGGCTTGCGAAAATCCGCGGAAAAGCTGAGAAGTGATAACTCCTGAGTTCCCACGCGCACCCATCAAAAGACCTTTAGCCAAGATACTTGCAGCCTCACCAACAGTTGAAGCTGGTTTGTCTGCTACTTCTTTGGCACCATTTTCGATAGTCATTCCCATGTTTGTTCCTGTATCTCCATCTGGAACTGGGAAGACGTTCAATGAGTTGACATATTCGGCTTGCTTGTTCAAACGAGTAGATGCAGCCTGTACCATTTCTTGAAATAAGCTTGTAGTAATATTTGACACGATTATTCTCCTACAACTTTGATATTTTGAATGTAGACATTCACAGTTTGAGCAGTGATGCCAAGTTGGTTTTCCAAGCTAAAACGTACACGCTCTTGGATGTTTTTTGAGACTTCACTAATCTTAGTTCCGTAGCTCAACACGGTATATACATCAACTGCAATGCTACCATCTTCGGCCGCTTTTACAACGACACCTTTAGAATAATTTTCCTTCCCAAGGAGGGCTTGGAAATTATCTTTGAGGGCTTTCTTACTTGCCATACCGACCACACCAAAAATCTCAGTTGCTGCACCGCCTACAACGGTAGCAATCACTTCATCTGTTAGTTCGATTTGACCATCTTTTGTATTAATTTTTACAGTCATTTTTTCTACCTCAACTAGTTGATACTCTATTTTATCATATTTCAAGCCAAGTGTAAAAGCAGAATACTGTATCGGCGGATATTTGCTCCTTTGACGAGACTTTTTGAGCTTAGAGCAAAAGAAAAAGACCTGATGGCCTTTTACTCTTTATTAAACACGTTCTACTTTACCTGATTTCAAAGCACGAGCTGAAGCCCAAACTTTTTTAGGTTTACCATCGATAAGTACAGTAACTTTTTGAAGGTTTGGTTTTACGGCACGTTTTGTTTGGTTCATCGCGTGTGAACGGTTGTTTCCTGATACAGTCTTACGACCTGTAAAGTAACATACTTTAGCCATTTGTGTTTTCCTCCTATTAGATCTAATATAGCGGATGTGCTAGCACCACATACCGTACTATGTTATCACACTTTCTCTTTTTTGGCAAGGGGATTAGAAGATTTTTTTATTTAACGTAAACGACACCTAATTTCCCAAAAGCAACGTCTCCACGGATAATCAAAGTTTTGCTGGTTGGAGCTAGAGGGGCATCTGCCTTGGCTGCACCACAGAAAGTCTCCACCTTAAGGTCCACTCTCCAGTGTTGGGGAACGTAGATAATTGCATTCCCAAAACCGACTTCTATCTTCAAGGTTGCGCTATCACCTAACATCTCTGCATTGTCATAATAGATTTTGGCATTCCCAAATCCGACTTCAAACTCGTCTTCTACCAATTCTTGGTCTTGCTTGTAAAATGTACCCGCCCCAAAAGCGACTTCCTTGTCTGTCAGAATGGTCTTTTCACCGTCATACCACCATTTTTTTCCATTCCAAGTTCTGTTAGAATGAGTGAGTGCGCTGACACCCATTACGATTAAAATACTTGCCCAGAACAATGATTGATTTGGAATCGGTAAAATGTCATAAAAATGATTAGCAATCATGAGGGCCACTAGGGCTGTAAAAGAGGCTGAAGTTAAGTGGCGACGCAACAAAGCTTCAACTGATTGATAGGCAAAAAATCCAATACCGATCAAGGGCCA
This sequence comes from Streptococcus fermentans, assembly GCF_040888305.1. Lineage (NCBI taxonomy): Bacteria > Bacillati > Bacillota > Bacilli > Lactobacillales > Streptococcaceae > Streptococcus > Streptococcus fermentans. Next base: position 46,818 of record NZ_JBFNFG010000003.1, read on the forward strand.
AATGTGCCCTCCTAGAGAAGGAATTCCAAAATTTCCCTGCAATAATACTAAGGCTGCCAATACTAGCAATACAATACCAAATGCTTTCTTTTTCATGTTCTTACCTCATGTTTCTTAGATTTTCTTTTAGGAGGGATTGGTAGTGCCGTGACACGTGCACCTCCTTGTGGGTCTGATAAAAGGAAATAGTGCCTGTCCCTGAGAAGGACTTGTCCACCGAGTAAACCTGCCGGATATTGGCAATGGTAGACTTGGATACCCGACTGAAATAGCGGGGCAGAATGGACTCCAACTCATAAAGCTTGAGCCGAACCTCGTAGGCTTCTTTCTGGGTATGGGCGTAAATCTTGCTACCTTCCGTCTCAAAAAAGAGAATTTCTGCCAAGTCTAAGTAGTACTCACCCGTCCCCTTATAGAAAATTAATCTAGGAGCCTTGGTTTCTTGCAAGAGTCGTTGTAAGTCAGCTATTTCATCTGTCAGGGCTGCAGCCTTGATGACAATCTCTGTCTCAGTTAATTCACTATCAATCTCGATTCGTAACTTCATCCTATCTCCTTTCTGCATCTACTATACCAAAGGCCAGAAGACTTTACAAGGGCAAAAAAGCAAGTGGTCACTTTTGACCCGTAAGTGGTTACGAGGCCAGGCCCACTTGCTTTGCATTTCACAAAATAAAGAAAAGAATTCCCCAGATGAGCCCACAGGCGTAGCCAACTAAAACATCCTTGGGATAATGTACTCCACCCAAGACCCGCACAAGACCGAGAAAAGCTGACAAGACCAATAAAATCAACCCCACAGGCAGATTTGCATGTAAACAAGCCACGGAAATGATGGTTGCTGAAAAGACGTGGCGACTAGGCATTGAATTGCCAGAACTGTCCTTATCTAGTAGCGGGACAATTCCCCAAGTCTCATAGGGGCGCGGTTGATTGATCCACTTACGAACGAGTGTCAACAGGATAAAACCAAAGGCTGGCACCAAGATATAAGTATAGAGGTCTTTCCCAATCCCTTTACTGATAAAGCTTGTTCCCAACAGGGTCAGGTAAGCTAAGGGCATCAGGACTGTCATCATGCGATTAAAGACTCGCATCAGTTGCAAAATTTGTGGATGTCCAAGGAGACTTGATTTCCTCTTATCGTACCACTCTTGATAGTTTTTCATTTCTATTTCTCATACTTTTCTAGGACCTGCTGGGCTGTTTTCCCCTTGGCAAGCCAGTCTACTAATTTGTCCAGACGACGGATTTCCTGCATCAGAGTATCCTCAATTTCCTCAATACGAACCCCACAAATCTTTCCTGTAATCGCTATCCGTTCAGGAGCATAAGACGGCGCCTGTCGAAAAAAATCTCCATAAGTAAGGTCTTTATTCAGACAAGTGAGGATGTCACTCACTTCATAACCTGTCAGCCAACTGGTCACTTGGTGAACGGATTCTGCCCTTCCACCCTTTCGCTCAACTTTTGCGATCAAGGCTTGATAGACCGCAGAAAAATTCATATTGTGTAATTTCTGACTCATACTCTCCTCTTTCTATTATACCAGTATAAAGAAGAAAAAGAAGGCCGTCAAGCCTTCTTTTGAATGACTATTCTTCTACTTGGTCTTCTATAAATTGACTATTGTAGAGGTCGGCATAGAAACCACCTTGAGCCATGAGTTCCTCATGATTTCCTTGCTCGATGATGTTTCCTTCTTTCATGACCAGAATCAAATCAGCATTGCGGATTGTTGACAAGCGATGAGCAATAACAAAGGATGTGCGTCCCTCCATCAAACGGTCCATAGCCTTTTGAATCAGCTCCTCCGTACGAGTATCGACTGAGGATGTTGCTTCGTCCAGAATCAAGAGCGGAGCATCCTTGATCAGAGCACGAGCAATGGTCAAGAGTTGTTTCTGTCCGACTGACAAGGTCACTGTATCATCCAAAACAGTATCGTATCCATCAGGTAAGGTTGTGATGAAGTGGTGGATTCCTACTGCTTTGGCAGCTTCAATCACACCTTCATCACTGATACCTGTTTGATTGTAGACGAGATTGTCACGAATGGTTCCTTCAAAGAGCCAGGTATCCTGCAAGACCATTGAAAAGGCATCGTGTACTTCTGAGCGCTTCATAGCCTTGGTATCCACACCGTCGATGCGGATGCTCCCCTTATCAATCTCATAGAATTTCATCAAGAGGTTAACAATGGTCGTCTTCCCAGCGCCAGTTGGTCCGACAATCGCGACCTTTTGACCTGCATGAGCTGTCGCAGAAAAGTCATGAATGATCGTTCGCTCCGGTGTGTAGCCAAATGAAACTCTGTCGAAGATTACTTCACCCTTCATGTTGGTCAATTGTCTTTCCTTATGAGATTCATCTTCCATTTCTTCTTCACCTAGAAATTCGAAGACACGAGTCATGGCTGCACTAGCTTGTTGTAAGCTGGTAATTCCTTGGGCAATCTGTGATAAGGGTTGCGAGAAGGTTCGAACATAAACCATGAAGGCTACAATAATCCCGATACTGATATACCCTTCAAGAGCCAAGGCAGCACCGACGATAATGACTAGAACATAACTAAAGTTGCCTACAAAGATCATGGCAGGCATCATAATTCCAGAGATAAACTGAGATTTCCAGATGCTATCATGTAGATTCTGATTCAAGCCTGCAAATGTGTCTTTTGTTGGTTCCACAGCATTATAGCTGGTCACAACATTGTGCCCAGAGTACATTTCTTCCACATAGCCATTGACAGCTGCTAGGTTATTTTGTTGAGCTTTAAAGTAGCCTTGAGATTTAGCCATAATCACTGAGACCGCCGCAAATCCAACAAGAGTTGAAACAACGGTTACCAGTGCCAAAATCCAGTTCATGCCAAACATGGTAATCAAAACAGCAATCAGCAAGAAGCTAGCTGAGATCACTGTCCCAAGACTTTGGTTAAGTGACTGAGCTGCTGTATCAACGTCATTAGTCACGCGAGAAAGGGTATCCCCTTGAGAATGACGGTCAAAATAAGCAAGTGGCAAGCGATTGATTTTCTCAGCGATAGCCTTCCGCAAACGTTTTGAGAAATGTTGGATACTAGTTGAAAAAATGTAGGCTTGCGTATAGTTCAGGATAATCCCAAGCACATAGAGGATAACCAAAAAGCTAGCAATACTTGAGACAGCCTCTAGGTCAATTTCTGTCATTAACCCATCTGAAATCAAATTGGTAATTTCTTTGATCTTAGTTGGCCCATAAACCGTGATAATACTTGAACATATAGCCGCCACAACTGCGATTAGTAGGGGAAGTTGGAGACCTGCTAGAAAAGGTCTACACTGTTTCCATAAGGACATTTTCTTATTTTCCATGTTCCAATTCCTCCTTCGATAGTTGTGAATAGGCAATTTCTTGGTAAACTTCATTGTTTGCAAGAAGTTCCTTGTGGGTGCCTTGTCCCACGACTTTACCTTGATCCAAGACTAAGATCAGGTCTGCATCCATAATGGTTGAAATGCGTTGGGCAACGATTAACTTGGTCATTGATTGTGTTTTTTCAGCTAATACTTGACGCAAGATACGATCGGTCTTGTAGTCCAAGGCTGAGAATGAATCATCAAAAATGAGAATTTCTGGCTTCCGAGCCAAGGCGCGTGCAATAGCCAGACGTTGCCTCTGTCCACCTGAGAAATTGGTCCCGCCTTGAGCTACTTCTGAAGCTATACCCGCTTCCTTATCTTCTATAAAGTTTTTAGATTGAGCCAATTCCAGAGCTTGCCACATGGCCGTCTCACTTAGTGGCGTTTCTTGACTCTTACCAAAGTCGAGATTGCCCTTAACATCTCCAGAAAAGAGCACAGCTTTTTGTGGGATATAGCCGACTTTATTACGCAAATCTTCTAAGTCATAATTCTGAACATTGACGCCGTCTACTAGAATTTCTCCCTCTGACACATCATAAAAACGGGGTAAGAGGTTAACTAGAGTAGATTTACCAGAACCAGTTGAACCGATAAAGGCAATGGTTTGCCCTGCTTCTGCCTTGAAGCTGACATGTTCCACTACTGCTTCTGAGTTTTTAGAGTAGCGGAAGGTTACGTCGCGGTATTCCACTTGACCTTTTACAGAAGAGTTTGCTATCTGTGGGTGACTAGGATTTTCAATAGTGGAATGAAGGTCCAAGACTTGATTGATACGACCTGCAGAAACCAAGGTACGAGGCAAGACGATAAAGAGAGCACCCATGAGTAAGAAGCCCATTACCACTTGCATAGCATAGGACATGAAGACCACCATATCGCTAAAGAGGGGTAGACGCTCTGTCAAGCTAGCGTCGTTGATAAGATAAGCACCAATCCAGTAAATGGCAAGGACCAATCCGCTAGAAATCGCCATCATAATAGGATTCATAATGGCCATTAAGCGACTGACAAAGAGATTGATTCGTGTGACTTCATCATTGGCTTCTTCGAATTTCTTATCTTGGTATTCCTCAGCATTGTATGCACGAACAACCCGAATCCCTGTCAAACTTTCACGAGTAATACTGTTCAGTTTATCTGTCAATTTTTGAATGACAGATTGTTTAGGAAAGGCCAAAGTCATCAAGACAGTTGTCATCAGAACATTGACGATAACGGCCACCACTACTGCCCAGATCCAGTATTCTGACTTGCCAAGTATTTTACCAATGGCCCAAATAGCCATGATAGGACCACGAGTAACCACTTGGAGTCCCATGGTAAAGAGCATCTGAATCTGTGTGATATCATTGGTTGTCCGAGTCAAAAGACTAGGAATAGAGAAACGTTTAATTTCTGTCTGAGAATAATCCAATACACGATTAAAAATATCGCTTCGTAGATGAGCCGTATAGGATGCTGCAACTCGAGCGGCAAAAAATCCAACTGTTACAGATGATAGGAAGGCTAAGAATGACAAACCCATCATCTTAGTTGCTGGCGACCAAAGGTCTCCCAACTCCGTACCTGGCGTTCCGAGTAATTCTGTTATTTTTGAAACGTAAGTCGGTACTTCTAACTCTAGATAGACCGAGCAACAGGTAAAGAGAACAGTTATTAGAATCATGCCCCACTCTTTTCCTGTGATACGCTTAGCGAGTTTCTTCATTCTTACCTCCTATTTTTTCTACATTTGCTTGTAGTTGGCCCATGACTTCTTCAAAAATAGCGAGATTCTCTTCGGAAATGCCATCAAGCAAACTACGGTTCATTCGATCAAAGAATGATTTGATTTGTTTCATCTGAGAGCTTGATTTTTCGGTCAAGTGAACAAATTTCGCCCGTTTATCACTTGGGCTCACCTCCAACTCTACCAAACCATTTTGCACCATACGCTTGACCAAATTACTAGCAACTGACTTGGTAATATTGAGTTCTTGTTCAATATCCTTGATGAGTGTTAATTCTTGTTCATGCTCACGACGTTCTAAAAAACGAATGACCTGCCCTTGCGGTCCCCCCATAAATTCAATGCCACAACGCTTGGCTTCCTTTTGTACCAGTAGATGTAACTGGTGACCAAAACGTTTAAAGACCAACATCGGTTTATCCATGCTTTCCCCCTTCTAAGTGAAAATAGTTCTCTTGAGAACAATTAAGTTTTCATGAGAACTATTTTATCATTTTCAGAAAGGATGTCAAGAAAAAAAGTTTTCTAGAGAACTATTTTAGTTAAAATTGACAATAGTTGATAATTTCTCTATAATAAACCTAACTTATCTGATTACACTAGAAGTGGGAGAATTTTCAAATGAAACAAGAAGAGTATAAAACCTTAGGAATCCTTGCTGTCATTTTTGGAGCTGGTGCTCTTCTCAGCTCTCGGATACCAATTATCAATAGTCTAGCCTTTCTCCTTGGATTTGTTGCCTTGATCTTAGGAGTCATCGGTATCGGCCTCAATCTCCAAAATCAAAAAACATTAGCTATGATAGGTTCAAGTTTTGGCCTCATTTCCATTATCATTGTACTGATAAGCCAATTGCTATTCACTCCTATCTTCGCTGATTTTATAAGAGGCTATCGCAGCTCTTCTAATTATCTCATGGAAGAACCAACCAATGAAGATTGGCCAAATAGTATCATTGATGAATACGAAAATGAAGAGGAAGAAGAGATCTTTACCTGGACCCAAGACCAGTTTGATGCCTTAATAGAGGGAGACCCATCCAACCAAGGGCAAGGGGGTACCAACTACAGTGATATTATCAGAGAGCATGGAATTCCAGATTCTGAGTCAGAATCAAATCTTGATAATCAAGAAACAAAAAGAATCTCCTATCTATCCCTTGGTTCACCTAGTAAGGCAGTTGTTTTAAACTTTGTAAAGCAGAAAAATGGTCAGTTTCTTCTGATTCATAAATTTTCAATAGGTCTGGAATCACAAAAACAACATGATACTGGTATCAGAATCTAACATAAAATAAAAAGAGAGTGGGACAGAAATCGGTAATTCGTTAGAATTCGATTTCGTCGTCCCACCTCCGCCCAGTTGAGTAGGGCTGTAAAAGCTGATGAAATCAGCGTAGTAGAGCCCACTCAACCACTGCGTCTTGCTCGAAAATCCAAAGACAATTAAGAGGCTAGGACTTTTGTCCCAGCCTCTTTTGTATTAGAACCCATTTACTTTCTAGAATTTCATCACATATATTTCCAAGCGACCCAATATCTTATAAAATAGCTGAGTTTTTCAGAGGTTTACGACATTTTCCCCTTATTTTTTAAACTTTATAAAAACTCTTGGCTCTGTCGGCGTACCGTGATATAATATAGTCAAGATAAGAGCTTGCTGAGATCTACAAAGAAGATCGGCTCAAAAAACTTGAAAAGGCGATAGATAATTCCCATAAAACAGTAACGTCTATCGCAAAACAAAAGATGTAAGTCCAAATCCAGTGAAAGAAAAAAGAAATGCTAAGAAGTAGATACGAAAGCCCCTCGAACTTCTATTTTATCAAATGAAAAGAGGGAAACCAATGGTTAGTTCAATAGCTGTTTTTATAATAGCAATCAACGTCTATATTTATCTAAAAAACGAAAAGGACAAATAAAATGAGAAAAGTTATTCAAGAATTATTAGACAGTTCCATTTCTACATCTGCGATTTCACAAGGTGCTGCCGTTCCTTGGTCTACCATTTCGGATCTTAGAAAAGGAAAAACAAGCATGGACAAAATGGCTCTCCTAACTGCAGAAAAACTTTATGAATTTGCTACAAGTAAAAAACAGTGACTCAGCACTGTTTTTTTGTATTAGAACCCATCCACGTTTGTGTAGATTTTTTGTACGTCTTCGTCGTCTTCAAGGACTCCGTAAAGTTTTTCAAATGTTTCCAAATCTTCACCTGACAACTCAACTTCTGATTGAGGAATCATTTCTAATTCAGTTACTTGGAATTCTTCAATACCAGATTCACGCAAGGCAACGATAGCCTTGTGAAGATCAGTTGGAGCTGTGTAAACAGTGATTGTTCCTTCTTCTGCTTCTACATCGTCTACATCGACATCTGCTTCAAGCAAGAGTTCAAAGATTGCATCAGCATCTTCACCTGCAAAGACGATAACACCTTTGTTGTCAAATAGGTAAGATACAGAACCTGAAGCTCCCATGTTTCCACCGTTTTTACCAAAAGCAGCACGAACATTCGCAGCTGTACGGTTGACGTTTGAAGTCAAAGTATCAACAATCAACATAGAACCATTTGGTCCGAAACCTTCGTAACGACCTTCTGTAAAGGTTTCGTCTGTGTTTCCTTTTGCTTTATCGATAGCCTTATCAATAACGTGTTTTGGTACTTGCGCTTGTTTGGCACGATCGATAACGAATTTCAAAGCAGTGTTTAATTCTGGATCTGGTTCACCTTTTTTAGCTGCTACATAGATTTCTACACCAAATTTTGCATATACTTTAGAGTTAGCTCCATCTTTAGCTGTTTTCTTAGCTACGATATTGGCCCATTTACGTCCCATTAGGAATCTCCTTTTTTCACATTTTAATCTTTCTTATTATAACACAAGTCTACCTGATTTTCACTAGAGGAAATGGATTTTTCTTTTGTAAATCAAGCTAGGATTTCCCACCAGCAACCAATATTTTCTTGCCTTCTTTGATCCATGGATGCTTGGAAAGTGAGAAGTAAAGTTGAGCAGTCATAACTAGCCAGAGAAGGGGCTCACATAGAATCACACCTATATAGCCTGTCCAAGGAATAATCCAAGCCACAAACACGATTTTCCCAAATAACTCGATAAAGCTAGATACGAGAGGTAGGAACTTTTGACCTAGCCCTTGTAAGCTATTTCTATAGATCAATAAAAGACTCAAAAATGGATAGAATACAGAACTGATGCGTAGGTATAAAGTCCCATTTTCAATCAAGTAGCCGTCTGTCGAACTTGCCAGGAAAGAAACCAGAGTAGGACTTGCAAAAAATAGGAAAATGCAGGCAAAACTTGCCCAAGCCATACTAATATAACTTCCTAATCGAAGTCCTTGGACAATGCGGTCTGGTTGCTTGGCTCCATAGTTTTGAGAGATAAAAGTTGTTATCGAAGATGAAATAGCTGTCATTGGTAATAAGGCAAAAGCCATGATTCGGCGTGCTGCTGTCTGAGCGCTGATAATGACTGCTCCAAAACTATTGACCGAGGATTGCAAGATCACACTTCCGATAGAGACGATTGAACCCATTAAACCCATGGCTAGCCCCTGCTCCAAGAGATCAACATAAAGAGCCTTATTCCATTTGAAATCCTTCCACCTAGGAAGGAGCTCTGGAACACTCTTTCGGATATAGAGATAGCAAAGGATAGCTGACAAACCCTGGGAGATAATGGTTGCAAGACCAGCAGATTGAACACCTAACTGCAATTGCGTAATAAAATACAAATCCAGAATCACATTAACAATGGCTGAGAAAATAAGAAAAGCAAGCGCAGCAAGGCTATCGCCAACAGAGCGCAGTAATCCTGCAAAGAGATTATAAGCAAAACTAACTCCTACACAGCTGACAATCATAGAAATGTATTCATAAGACTGGGGGAGAATTTCTGCAGGAGTTTCCAGATATTGGAGAAGTGGATAGAGACCAACAAAGCCTATCGCCATAACAATCACGCTTAAAAGAGCCCCTAAAATCCAAGTGGCTGCGACAGCTTCTTTAATCTTTGAAAAGTTACGAGCTCCGTAATAGCGGGCAATCACCACTCCCATCCCATTTCCGACTCCGAGAGCAAATCCGATAATCAAATCAAAAATGGCAGTCGTTGCTCCGACTGCTGCCAAGGAATTTTGTCCCAAAAAACGCCCAACAATCAAAACATCAGCTGTATTGTATAGTTGTTGAAAGATATTGGACAGTAGAATCGGTAATGCAAAACTAATTAGCGCGGGAAGGATGGGACCATGAATCAGGTCCACCTTTGATTTTTTATTCATAAGGCTATTATATCAGCTTTCAAGTGGGGGAACAAGGGAGTTTCATTAAGAAAGCGTTGCCTAGATACAAACAATCTGGTATAATCGTGACAGAAAAGGAGTTTATACATGAGCTTAACCAGCCAATTAATTACAGATGTATTTCCAGACCTTGACAAAGTTGAACAATTAAACAAGGAAGCCTTCCCTGAAGAAGAACGCGTCTCCTTGGAGGAATTTTTAAGTTATCAGGATAGAGATGACGCCCACTTTTTCGCTTTTTATAACGAGGAAGAATTTGTCGGCTTCGCCTTTGCCATTTCCAATCAAAAAGCTTTCTATATCAGCTTTTTTGCCATTATGCCCCATTTGCGTAGCCACGGATACGGGAGAGAAATCATTGAAAAGCTGATTGATTTTTACCAGCGTACCATGATTCTTGAAGTGGAGCGATTGGACGAAGACTGTGACAATCTTGAACAACGAAAAGCCCGTATGGACTTCTACCTACAAAATGGTTTTAAAACAGCCAATGCCTTCTTGGAATACGAGGGAATGAGTTTTGAAATTCTCTATCGTGGTGACCATTTTGATGAGGAAGCCTATAGGAACATCTTTCAAAAATTGCAAGAAGAAAATTATTTCGACTTCCACATCGAGTATCGTCGTTTCAGCGACCACTAACCTATACTGTAGTCTTGAACTTCCCAGTAAGAAACTGCAAATTTTTCTACAATGAATACCCAATCACCTGTGCTACAGGTGATTTTTTTGTGATTCCAAAATCAAATAGCAGAAAGTTTTGCTAAATCCATCAAAATAAATAAGACTGAGACAACCTTGTCCCAGCCCTATCATGACTTATCTTATAAAGATGTCACTAAGTTTACGCTTCTGTTCCAGCTTCTGGCATGATGAGCCAAAGAATGAGGTAAGCAAGAATTCCTGATCCACCTAGTAATGTGAAGAGAATCCAAATAGCACGAACCAATGTTTGGTCCATATCTAAGTAGTCAGCAAGACCTGCACAAACACCAGCAATTTTTTATCTTGAACATTACGAACTAAACGTTTTTCCATAAAAATCTCCTTATACTAATTTTTCTTTTAATTTATTTTGTTATCAAATCAAATCTTTTTCAACCGTCTTCCTCATTTTTACTGTGAAAATCTGTCAATCCTGCTCTCATAACCTTGTTTCTTTATTCTCATATAGCAAAAAAAGTGGGGATTCCTCCACCACTTTCACTTTTTAATCTTCAATTTCGATTTCAAGATCATCGCCAAGGTCAAGAGTCACTTCTTGATTAGCTACTTCTGATTCCACAGGTGCAACTTTTTCATCGGCCACTGCATCATCTTCAATCAAGCCAAACTTGACACGAACTTGGTGGTCAATCTCGTCAAAGATTTCTGGGTGATCTGCCAAGTATTTCTTAGCATTTTCAGAACCTTGTCCGATCTTTTCATCTTTGTAAGAATACCATGCTCCTGCTTTCTTGATAATGTCAAGATCACTTGCAATCTTCAAAAGCTCACCAGTTCTTGAAATTCCTTCACCATACATGATTTCAACAAAGGCTTCTTTGAATGGTGGGGCTACCTTGTTTTTAACAACCTTAATCTTGGTTTCCTTACCTACGCTAGTATCTTTTTGGTCACCAGTTCCCTTGATTTGTGTGCTTCCACGAACATCCAAACGGACAGAAGCGTAGAATTTAAGAGCACGTCCACCAGGAGTTGTTTCTGGATTACCAAACATAACCCCTACTTTTTCACGCAACTGGTTGATGAAGATAGCAATTGTCTTAGTCTTATTGATAGAAGCTCCGAGTTTACGCATAGCCTGGCTCATCATACGAGCTTGAAGACCAACATGGCTATCTCCGATATCACCATCGATTTCCGCACGAGGTACAAGGGCAGCAACTGAGTCGATAACGACAAGGTCAACCGCTCCAGAGTCAATCAATTTCCCTGCAATTTCAAGACCTTGCTCACCTGAGTCTGGTTGTGATAGGAGCAATTCATCAATGTTAACCCCAAGAGCTGCTGCATAGGCTGGGTCAAGAGCGTGCTCCGCATCGATAAAGGCAGCAATTCCGCCTTCTTTTTGTGCTTGCGCTACCGCATGAAGGGCAACCGTTGTCTTACCTGATGACTCTGGACCGTAGATTTCAATGATACGTCCCTTTGGATAACCACCTGATCCAAGTGCAATATCAAGGGCCAAAGAGCCTGAACTCATCACTTGGACTTTTTGCTCGGCACGTTCACCCAAGCGCATGATTGATCCCTTACCGAAGTCTTTTTCAATCAATTTAAGGGCATCGTTCAAGGCTTTTTCACGATCAGCACCAAATTTTTTGCCAATTTCATCTAATTTTTTTGTTGGTTTTTTCGCCATTTTGTTCTCCTATATTCTAATAGTCCTAAGACCTTCTTCTATTATAACAAATCTCCAGCACTTAATAAAGCTTTGCGAACTAGGTTAAAGGCATGTAGGACTGCAATTTCTCGCACATCTCCACGACTTCTACCTGCGATATTGGCTTGAATAACTTCTGTACCCGAAGCTTGCGCTAAAGCAATAAAGACTGTACCTGCTGGATGTCCTTCTAGACTATCTGGGCCAGCTACTCCCGTCAAACTAATTCCAAAATCTGACTGGGTCTTGATTCGTGCCTGTTCAGCCATTTTTTCAGCAGTAAAGGCTGAGACGACTCCATGTTTTTCCAATTCAGCTTGTGGAATATCAAGCATCTTAGATTTTTCTTCAAGGCTATAGGTCACAAAACCACCTTTAAAGATAGCAGATACACCTGAAAAATCTGCCAAAGTGGCTTGAAACAGTCCTGCAGTCAAGCTTTCTGCTGCGGTGATGGTTTTCTTTTGCTTTTTCAACTCTTCTACTACCAGGCTAGCCAGGCTGGTTTCTTCTCCATAGCCATAGCAAATTTCTCGAAGTGAAACACCTTCAAAGGTTTCTCTCTCAAGGATTTTTTGTTCTAGATCATCTAGAACTCGATTCGCTTCTTCCTGACTCTTAGCCTTGGTAGATAAGCGAATGGTCACTTCCCCAGTTTTAGCATAAGGTGCCAAGGTTGGATCCGTCTGCTGGTCAATCAGATCCGATAAGATTGTCACCAGTTGGCTCTCTCCAATCCCAAAGAAACGCAACACACGTGAGTAGAGCTTAGAACCTGTTGTCAACCTTGGCAGCAATTCATTTAAAACCATAGGTTTTAATTCACTTGGTGGCCCTGGTAGGACGACATAGGTTACCCCAGCCACCTCGATCATGCCACCGACTGCCAGCCCTGTTTCGTTCGGCAATGGGGTTGAACCTTGAACAATTTGAGCCTGGCGCTCATTATTGGGAGTTCTAGCATAGTCTGATCGATGAGCAAAAAAGACATCTAGCTTAGCCTGAGCCTGAGGATCAAAAGTTAAGTCACGTCCTAAAAATCGGGCCAAAGTTTGCTTGGTCAAGTCATCTTCCGTAGGACCCAAGCCACCTGTTAAAATGACTAGACTACTGCGATTCCGAGCAATTTCTAACAGGGATAGGAGGCGAGCCTCGTTATCCCCTACGGCCGTCTGAAAATAGACATCTACACCGATTTCAGCCAACTTTTCAGACAAGAATTGCGCATTGGTATTGACAATCTGACCTGTCAAAATCTCTGTCCCAACAGCTATAATTTCTGCTTTCATTTTTTCCTCCTACTTACCTATTCGGATTTCTTTGAAAAAATCGCAGGATAATTCCCACGATTTGACCAATAGTTTCCTATTATTCTAACTCTTCTACTGTATAACTAGTAGATTGGGGTAACTGCCCCTGACCATAAATATTCTCATACAAGACTACATTGGTCTCCAAATTCGTAACCTCTGGTTGCCCGAGCGAACGGCGTAAAAGATTTTGCATCTCTAACATATGCTCGGATGTCACGATTTGGTAAGATGTCCCTTGAAGCATTGCATCCTCTCCACGCAATTGTTGAGACTCAATATTTTTAAATGAATCTTGATAACCCATCAACTGAGGAATCGTTGTCGTTGTAATTTCGATATTTGTCTGCATATTATCGCTAAGAGCCTTCAGAATCTCTTGATAGTGACTCACACTATTCAAACTAAGAATCTTCTCGACAACTTTTTGAATCACTTCACGCTGACGTTTTTGACGACCATAGTCTCCTTCTGGATCCTGATAACGCATACGTGAATAAACAAGGGCTTCTTCACCATTTAGCTTCTGTTCGCCAACACCGATAGAAATCGTATTAAATGGTTCCTGATCTTGGATAGAGATTGGGAAACCTAGAGTGTTGTTCACTGTAATACCACCTACAGCATCAACCATTCTTTGAAGTCCATGCATATTGACCATCACATAACGGTCGATATGGATATTCATCATTTTTTGAATCGTTGAAATAGACAACTCTGCTCCACCATTGGCATAGGCGGCATTGAGTTTAGCCTCTATTACACTACCATCTGGCTGCTGGATTTGTGTGAGAATATCTCGCTCTAAACTCATCATGACTGTCTTCTTAGTTTTAGGATTCACTGTGACCAAAATCATCGAATCACTATTACCCGCCCATGGATCTGTACGTTCAACATTCCCTGTGTCCACGCCCATCAGCAAAATCGTCAGAGGTTCGGTCGCTTCAATGACCTTGGTTTCTTCACCGATTTTTTTATAGGTTTTAGCCAAAGTCTGTGTACTCTGTTGGTAGATTGTATAGGCATAAGCTCCCACACCAAGTACTGTCACAAGAACAAAGCCTAAAAACATTCCGATTATCTTTTTTGCCATACTTTTATTCATCTATCAGTTGACCCATCAGGTAAACATCTAGAAACTCTCCTCCTTCTATACAAGCGCCACGTTCCTGTAATCCTTCTATGATAAAACCCATTTTTTCATACAGATGCACCGCAGCAAGATTTCTTTTTTGGACTGTCAATTGTAAACGTCGAATACTACCGCTAGATTTAGCCCATTCAATCACTTCTTCCATCAAGATACTACCGAGACCATTTCCCCAATAAGCTTTTTTAATCCCTAAAAAGACATCTCCAATATGACGAACCCGCAGACGTTGATCAGCTGTTATATTGATGACTCCTACTAATTCATCATTCAAAAAAGCTAATAGGGTGATTTGATTCTCTGACTGGGCTTGTTGGTCAATGAACAATTCCATCTCAGACTCACTCATTGAGATTCCATTTTCATCCAAACTAGTAAAAGTCGACTCTTGTCCTATTTGATCCAAAAGTGCAATAAGAGCCGTAGCATCTTGGACTTCTGCTTCACGAATTAAAAGATCATATTCCATTCGTCAGCCTCTTCAAAAGTTCTGTCGCTCGTTGGCCATGAGCATGAAAGACGATTTCTCGTCCCTCATCCTTTTTAAGAATTTCTAACTCCAGATAATCTGATGGAAGATTGTCCCCCAATAGATGTCCCCACTCAATAACCGTTACACCTGATCCAAAAAGAAATTCATCCAAGTCGATTGAATCTGCATCCCCTTCGATGCGATAAACATCTAAGTGATACAAGGGTAGATGTCCTTCGTACTCTCTAACAATGGTATAGGTAGGACTCTTAATCATTTGATAAATGCCTAATCCTTTAGCCAGACCTTTTGTTAGTGTTGTTTTACCAGCACCTAATTCACCGGTCAAAATCAATACATCATTTTTTTCTAGTAAATGCCCTAGCTTTTCCCCAAGTGCAATCAACTCATCTTCATTTTTTGTGTACATATAATTATTATACCAAAAAGTTTTATTTTGTGATATTTCCATCAACAAAAAAAGAGGAGACTCCCCTCTTTTTTTAGTTTTTGTCATTAGTTAAGAGCCATACTGATGTAGTTCAAGATAAACAAGGCATCCAAAATCCAAATCATTACATGCACATCCTTGACCTGACCTTTGACAACTTTTGTCAAGGTGTATGTCAAGAAACCAACAGCAATCCCTTGTGTGATAGAGTAGCTGAATCCCATAAAGATAGATGTGAAGAAGGCTGGAATAGCTTCTGACATATCATCCCAAGGAATGTTTTTCAAGTTAGAGAGCATCATAATTCCGACGATAATCAAAATTGGTGCTGTCGCAGCTGAAGGCACAATGGCAAGAAGTGGGCTAAAGAAGCTTGATAGAGCAAAACAGATAGCAACAACTAAGGCTGTCAATCCAGTACGTCCACCAGCACCGATCCCTGCTGCTGACTCAATATAAGTTGTAACGTTTGAAGTACCTGCAATGGCACCAACTGATGTCGCCACCAAGTCAGAATATAGAGCCTTATCCAATTTAGCTGACTCGTGGTTTTCACCACTTGTTGCAACGATACCAACTTTTTCACCAGTACCAATAAGAGTACCAATAGTATCAAAAATGTCTGTCAATGAGAAGGCAAGAATGGCCATCAAGGTTTCTGGTAAGCGAGAAGTGTTTGAAACCAAAGATCCTAAACCTTCTGAACCAAGAGCAGCACCAAACAAAGTTCCTAGGTCGTTAACTGCTGATGAAAGATTGTTGCTTGCAAAGTCAATGCTAGACAAATCAACAAGACCAACAGCAATAGCAAGAACTGTCGTTGTCAAAATAGAAAGGATGATACCGCCTTTGATCCCCTTAACAACGAAGAAGATAGTAATGGCAAGACCTGCAAGAGCTACCAAGACAGCTGGAGTGTTGAAGTCTACCAATCCTGGAACAGCTGCTGAGTTTGCAGTAAGTGCTGCTTGAGCCTTATCTGCTCCTTCACCTGCTACTGTATAAGTACCCGGGTCAATCGAGAATTTCAAGAGACCAGCATTCTTAATCCCAACATAAGCAAGGAAAACCCCAATACCAGCTGAAATCGCTGAACGAAGAGTTGTAGGAATAGATTCGATAATCATTTTACGAACATTGGTCAATGTAATAATCAATGAAATAATCCCGCAGATGAAGACCATCCCAAGTGCTTCTTGCCATTTATAACCCATCCCAAATACGACGGTAAATGTGAAGAAGGCATTGAGTCCCATACCTGGAGCTTGCGCATATGGTAAGTTAGCATAGAAGGCCATCATCAAAGTCCCCACAACAGAACCAATGATTGTAGCCAAGAACACACCTTGAACAGGCATTCCTGTTTGTGAAAGCATTTGAGGGTTTACAAAGAGAATATAACTCATTGCAAAGAAAGTTGTTAAACCAGCAAGAACCTCTGTACGGACATCTGTCCCGTGCTCTTTTAGTTTAAATAGTTTGTCCATTTTTAATCTCCTTTGTCATTTTACGAACAATACTACCATTATATCACCAATCATTCATCTTTTCAAGATGTTTTTTCTAATTTTAAAAATTCTTATGGGATATTATTCTCCCTATTTTCGCTTATTATCAGCTTTTCTAGTCACTTTCTGATATAATAGAAAACATCTTATCTGAAACTAGATTCGGGAGGATTTTATGACTAAAAAAATGATTGCCGTCGATTTGGACGGAACCTTGCTCAACTCTGAAAGCAAACTTTCTGATTTTACTATTGAAACGATTAAGAAAATCTCTAAAAAAGGCCACCAAGTTGTTATCGCAACTGGTCGCCCTTACCGTATGGCCAAAGATTTTTATGATCAACTTGAACTTGAAACCCCTATGATCAACTTCAACGGTTCACTCACTCATCTGCCAGGTAAGACTTGGAAACATGAAAAGTGTCTGACTGTGGACAAAAAATACCTCTTAGATATCGTGAAACGAAAAGAGGAGATTGAGGCAGACTTTATCGCAGGTGAATACCGTAAAAAGTTTTACATTACGGCTCCAGACAAAGAAATTGCCAACCCTAAATTATTTGGTGTTGAAAACTTTCGCCCTGAAAATCAATTCCAGTCTAACTTAGTGACCAAGGGACCTAACTGTATTTTATTACAAACTAGGGCAGACGATAAATATGCACTAGCAGAAGAGATGAACAGCTTTTACAAGCACCAACTCAATATTAACACTTGGGGTGGCCCTTTGAACATTCTCGAATGTACTCCCAAAGGAGTTCACAAGGCCTTTGCCCTCGAATATCTTCTCAAGGTCATGAATATAGACAAACAGAATTTGATTGCCTTTGGTGACGAACACAATGACCAAGAAATGCTTTCTTTTGCAAGTAAAGGCTATGCTATGAAAAACGCAAATCCTGCTCTGTTACCTTTCGCAGACGAGCAATTACCATTGACCAACGAAGAAGATGGCGTCGCTCACTTTTTACAGGAACGATTTCTTTAATTTCACTCATTCTATACTTTTGGGGTAGACATTAGCTACCTTAAGAGTATGGAATTTTTTTGAGCTCAAAGTCAATGAAAAAAGGATTTGAATCCGTCTTTTACAGATCCAAATCCCAACAAATGATGTCTATTTCTTTAAAACGATACGATCTGAAGCCTCACGGTCCATGTCATCGATAATAATCTGGTTCTCTTCTGCCACATAAATCTTGATATCGTCTCCAATAAAGACTCTCTGATTTTCTGGTTCGAAGGTCACCTTTTTCACCTCTTTATCTCCGTTCGCTTCAACTTCTGTCCACGTTCCGGTATTTCCAGTGACTACAAGAGTAATGCTATCACCCTCGTCTTGTCCCTTGTAGGTCCCATCTATATTAGTAGTTGTGTCAGTCTTTGTACTAGTAGTAGAACTAGAAGCACTGGTTTCTGATACTTGACTAGTGCTCACTTCAGATCTAGAGCTTGCTTGGGATGACGGCGCCGGCTTCGTTGTTGACGAACAAGCAGTTAAGAGACTAAGACTTGCCACAGTAGCAAGAGAAAGTGTAAATTTTTTAGTGACATAATGTCTCCTTTCTTTCAGGAGCTAAAGGCAGAAAAACTGCAGAACTATTCTACTTATACTATATCAAATAAAGAAAACAAGGTCAATCAGGCAACTATATTTTTATAAGGTAGGCACGAACTTCAGATATAAAATAGAGGGAACCTGTAACAAACAGTAAGTCTCTCTCCCCTGCAGACTTTTCAAAATCATCTATAAAGTCTCGATAGGAAGAAACTCTATGATAGTCGCTCAAATCTTTCTCCTCCAAAGACCCTTGATAGTCAAAGCTCGTCACATAGAGAGCTGTATCAGGCAAATGATCGGTCAGATAATCCAACATGCCACTATAATCTTTACGCTTTAAAGCTCCAAAAAGGATTTGAGGTTGATAACCTTGCTGAATTTTTTCCTGGATAAATTCAACTAACCGCTCCAAGGCTGGTAGATTGTGGGCACCATCTAGATAAATGTGCTTCGTAACAGCTTCTAGACGCCCAGCCCAACTGGTTGTTTTCAGAGCATACCGGATAGCTTTCTCATTGACCTTTTCACCTCTCTCTGTCATAAACAACAGAAATGCCTGCAAAGCAAGGGCGGCATTTTCCTCTTGATAAGCTCCTTCCAATCCTAGTTTTAATTGGGTCAAATCCGCTAGAGAAGAAGAAAAATCTCCTGATTTGAAAGAAAAATCTCGGTCAGCTTGGTAGAGAGTTACATCTAAATCTTCTGCTATCTTTTGACAAACGAGCTGGGCTTCAGGAGCTAAGTTTGCAATCACTGCTACTCTTTCTGGCTTAAAAATTCCTGCTTTCTGTTCAGCGATTTCTTCCAGACTATTGCCCAAGGTCTCCTGGTGATCTAGGCCAATTGAAGTAATAACTGCAATCTCTCCAGTCACCACATTAGTGGTATCAAGAAGTCCACCAATCCCAACTTCTAATAGAACTAGATCCACCTCTTGTTCTTTAAAATAAAGCAAAGCAATCACTGTTAACAATTCAAAAAAAGACAATTGATCATGTGTCTCTAGAAGTCTTTGCTCCATTTCCTTAACTTGATTTGCCAAACGGATAAAGTCTGCGTCCGATATGGGTTGACCATTGATACAAATCCGATCATGGATGCTAACAATATGGGGTGAAGTAAAGGTCCCCACCTTCTTACCATGAGAAACAAAGAGCTCTCTCATAAAGGCAATGGTTGACCCCTTGCCATTAGTTCCTGTAACATGGATAATAGGATAGGCTTTCTCAGGGTTCCCCAGCAAGTCTACCGCTCTCTGCATCCGCCCCAAACCTGATCTAAAATTTAAACCGATTCGACTATGAAGCCATTTTTCTACTTCAAACACGCTTAATCTCCTTAATCCTTAACAAAAAAGCGAAGATTCTCTTCGCTTTTCATTGAATTAGCTAGTACTTAGCTATATTTTATTTCAATACGGGCTAAAAACGTCCACTGGACGTTCCTGCTTTTTCTTTCTAGAAGCAGGGCTAAAAACATCCCCCGGATGTTTTTACTCCTCCATAAAGCTGTTGAAGACTTCTTCAATCATGTTCCATTCATCCTCTGAATCTTCAGGGATTGGTTGCAATTCGCCTTCTGTTCCATCTTCGTTTTCGATGAATGAGTATGCCTGGATTTCAACTTCGCCGTTTTCATCTTCTTCTGCATTAACTGGTACAAGAAGAACATAATTTTTACCAAATTCTTCTTTTCCGTCAATAGTCAAAAGGATTTCAAACAAGGTTTCGTTTCCTTGCTCATCTACAAGTGTAATAAGTTCACGTTCTTCGTGATCGTGGTTGTGATCGTGTGACATAGTTTCTCCTCTGTCTTAAAATTTTCTATCTAAATAATTTTGCAAAATCAATTGAGCGGCTAGTTTATCAATAACTTTTTTACGCTTATTGCGACTAATATCTGCTTGCTCAATCAACATGCGCTCAGCAGCAACCGTGGTTAGGCGTTCATCTTGATACTCTACTGGTAGACCAAAGAGTTCTTCTAGTTTAGCACCATAGGCTTGACTGGCTTCCACGCGCGGTCCGCTGGTATTGTTCATGTTTTTAGGCAAACCAACAACAAAACAATCTACCTTATAGGTAGTAACCAGTTCCTTGAGGCGTTCAAAACCGAATTCTCCCTGTTCTTCATTGATTTGGATGATTTCAAGTCCTTGTGCCGTAAAACCTAACGGATCGCTAATCGCTACTCCTACCGTTTTGGAACCAACGTCCAATCCCATAATTCTCATAGATTATAGATCGACTCCTTGTCCTTTAAGGTAGTAGCGAACCAATTCTTCAACGATTTCATCTCGCTCATACTTACGGATTTGATTTCGTGCATTGTTATAACGAGGAACGTAAGCTGGGTCTCCACTGAGAACATAGCCCACGATCTGGTTAATAGGGTTATAGCCCTTTTCATTCAAAGAAGCATAGACATCTGTCAATGTTTCACTGATTTCTTTTTTATTGGAATCGTCCAATTTAAAACGTACGGTTTCTTCAGTAAATCCCATTCTAACACCCTCTTTCCTTAGAACAGTACTATTATAGCACATTCGCGGTCGTTCTACAAATCACACAGTCTGATTCTGCTGATTTTCTCTGACTTTTTACTGGACTGTTGCCCCATTTGCAACACGATTAGCAATATAGTCCTCTGGTTCGTTTTTCAATAGATTTTCCAGTCCAACATTCTTCAAGTATTCGTTTTCACTTGCTTTTTTGAGATCCAGTGTTTGGAAATCATAACTAGTCTTGGTTTCCATTTCTTTCTCATTTAAAAGAGTCGTTTCAATGGTAAAGCCTGAAATTTTTCGAGCTGCTTGAACAGACTCATCCTTGTCCTCAGCTTCTTTAAGAGCTTTTTTAGCTTCGTCTAATCCACGTTCAGAAATATAATTTTTTAAATCTTCTGATACAGGACGTTTCTGCTGAATGGTCAAGCTTAAAAATTGATTGCCTTTGTAAGTAATGATTTGAGTTTGCTGTGCTCCACTCTCATCAGCTGGTAAAACCAAGGTCTTGGTAACAACTGTATTCTTAGTTGCATTTTCTAATACGGGCAAGGTAGACTGTAGAGCTTCCTGAGAACTCTCAGTAGTTGAAGCTGCTGTTTCTTTTTTCTGACCACATCCAACGAGCAAAAATAGTGCTGCGAATGTTCCAATGACTAACTTTTTCATAAATCCTCACATGTTATCCAATTTAAATATTAGAGAAGGCCAGGAGTCGCTCCCAGCCTTGATGTTTTATAGAGCCGCACGTAAACGCGCTTCTGCATTTTCCACATTACGGACAGAGCGTGGCAAAAAGGCACGGATATCGTCTTCTTTATAGCCGACTTGTAGGCGTTTCTCATCTACAAGAATCGGACTTTTCAAGATACGTGGTGTTTCCATGATTAGGTTGAGTACTTCATTGACACTCAAATCTTCGATATCAACACCAAGGGCCTTTGCATAACGATTTTTCGATGATACGATACTTGCAATTCCATTGTCTGTTTTTGTCAAAATATCAAGTAGTTCTTCTCTCGAAATTCCTTCCTTACCGAGGTTTTGTTCTTTATAACTTAACTGGTGGGCATTGAGCCAGGTCTTCGCTTTTTTACAGCTAGTACAACTTGAGACTGTATAAATTTTGATCATGTACCTACCCCTTTCGCTACATGTTACTATCAGTTTAGACTATTATACCATAAAAAACATCGGACTTGCGACCTATTTTTAAAAAATTTTAACTTTTTTGGCAATTTTTGAACTTTTTTCTTGACAAAATACGAACTATAACCATTCTTTATACTTCTTAATGTAAAATTTCTTTATAACTGTGACGCTAAACATATACAAGAAAATAATACAGATTAAGAACAAGAAGTAAGGAAGCCCTAAGGGTGCTAGACGAAGGATATTTACTAGTGGTCCATAAGGTAGACTGGTTACGAAAAAGGCTGCAACCAGTGTCATCAAAATCACAAGCCAAGCTGGTCTGCTTTGTACAAAAGGAACTTTTGCCGTACGAAGCATATGGATGACCATGGTTTGAGACCACATAGATTCGATGAACCATCCTGTTTGGAACAAGATAATAAACTGAAGGGCAGATTCTGACCCATGAACATAATGATAGCCAGTCACCAAAGGAACAATGATAAAGTAGAGGAAGATAAAGGTCAAAATATCAAAGACAGATGAGATTGGTCCCATCCAAACCATAAATCGCGTAATGGATTTTGCTTCCCATGTATGGGGTTGTTTGAGGAAGTCTTGATCCACATTATCAAATGGCAATGCCACACAAGACAAATCATAGACTAGGTTTAGGACAATGAGATGAACAGGAGCCATTGGTAAAAATGGTAAGAAAATACTCGCAACAAGGAGTGAGAAGATATTCCCAAAGTTTGAACTAACGGTCATCTTGATGTACTTGGTCATGTTGGCGTAAACCTTACGGCCCTCAACGATACCAGTTTCAAGAACCATGAGATCCTTGTCTAGCAAGATAACATCCGCTGTTTCCTTGGCGATATCGACTGCTGTATCTACAGAAATACCGACATCTGCCACCTTCATGGATGGAGCGTCATTAATACCGTCCCCCATATAACCAACACCGTGACCATTTTTCTTTAACTGTAGAATAATCCGCGCTTTTTGATCAGGAGATAATTTGGCAAAGACTGTTACTTTTTCAACCACTTCTGCCAATTCTTGGTCGGTCATTTGATCAATGTCAGCACCTAAGAGCATATGTTCAACGTCCAATCCAACCTTTTCACAAATGGCTTGGGTTACTTTTTCGTTATCTCCAGTTAAAATTTTTGTTCTGACACCATGCTCAAGCAGAGCTTGGATAGCGGGTGCTGCAGATGGTTTTGGTGGATCCAAGAAGGCAAGGTACCCCGTTAGGATCATGTCACTTTCATCAGTCACAGCATAGGCATAATCTTCACGTAGACCTGACTTGTAACCAACACCTAAGACACGCAAACCTTGACGGTTTAATTGACCAACTTCTGCTAATACTTCTTGACGAATGTCTTCGGTTAGGGGAATGATTTCTCCGCGGTATTCCACATGAGTCGAAATGGTCAACATTTCTTCCAAAGCACCTTTGGTCACCATGCTAACGACATTGCTGTCGTCTTTGACGATGACACTCATGCGTCTGCGTTCAAAGTCAAAAGGCAGTTCATCAATCTTTTGGAAGATTTTATCCAAATCTTGTAGAATAACGTGTTCTTTAGCTTCTTTTTCAGTTCTACTGATAATGGCACGGTCCATCAAGTTTTTCAAACCTGTTTGGAAATGTGAATTTAGATAAGCTCTTCTTAAGACCGCCATATCCAAATCACCATGGATATCCAAGGGATATTCTAAGACAATCTCATCTTGCGTTAGAGTTCCAGTTTTATCCGTACAAAGGATATCGATTGCTCCTAAGTCCTGGATAGCATTGAGTTTTTTGATGACTACTTTTTCCTTGGCCATGATAATGGAACCTTTGGCCAAGCTGGCTGTAATAATCATCGGAAGCATTTCTGGTGTCAGTCCGACACCCACGCTCAAGGCAAATACTCCAGCCTCTAGCCAGTCTCCATCGGTTAAACCATTTGCAAAAAACACAATTGGAACCATGACAAGCATCAAGCGGATCAAGAGCCAAGAAATGCTGTTCATTTCACGTTCAAAAGAAGTTGGTTCATCATAGGTGTTGAGAGTTTGCTCGATAGCTCCCATCATGGTGTCATCCCCAACTGCTAGGACCATAGCTGTAGCACTTCCTGAGATAACGTTTGTCCCCATGAATGCCAAAGATTCTGCTTCTAGTAGGCTATCTACATTTTGATTGGTGGCTTTATTTAAAGCAAGTTTTTCGACTGCATCACTTTCTCCAGTCAAACCTGACTGTTGAACGAAAAAGTCACGGGATTCAAATAAGATAACATCTGCAGGAATCATATCTCCCGCACTCAATTTCACGAGGTCTCCCACAACCAGCTCATCGATTGGCAACTCTTGTTCAAGACCATCACGAATAACAGTTGCAGTGTTGACAATCATTTTTGAAAGGTTGGTTGTTGCCTTGTCACTCCGCAATTCTTGGACAAAACGGATGCCTCCTGAAATCAAAACCAAGACAACGATAATAATAGAGGTCGTAGGGTCCTCTTGGCCAGGTTTGGCAAGCCAGACGTTTGTAACGAGAGAGATAAAGGCAATCACAAGCAAAATGATTGTGAAAGGATTGATAATGGACTCATAAATCTTCTTAAAGATAGAATCCTCTTGACCCTTGGTAATGGTGTTTTCACCATACAGGTCACGGTTTTCTTCGACTTGTTCTTGGTCTAAGCCTTTTAGACTTGTATGGTAAAAAGCTAGACTATCTTTTAATGGAGTTTGAATAGCTGCTGCTAGTCTTTCTTTTGTAGTTTTCATTGGTTTCTCCTATCTGTATGAATGGTGATTTCATACACAGGGACCAATCACTTTATAAGGACAGAACGACACAAATCAGCGATTGGCTGTGTATGTGCGGTTCTGGATGATCGTCAATTTGCATCGTTTGTCTCCTTTCTTTGTTTTAAAACAGCAGAAAATCCTGCCATAAAATGGCAGGACTAAAAAACTTATGATCTGTTTTCGTTCAAGCTTTAACTCCATAGGGCGATGTAATGAGCTTAGTCTTGACCTTCGCGACCAGGACTGTTGACCAACGAGTAGTGTCTCCACTGCTTTGCGGTAGTCATCCGTATCCCTATGGTAGCCTCACCTACCGTTTTCGCCTTTCAGTATAAACCTTTAACTAGTAAAAGTCAATGATTTATCTCATTTTTCTTAGATTACGATTAATTCTTTTGGAGCAAGGGTTAATAACTCACAACCGGTATCTGTAATCAGGATGTCGTCTTCGATACGAACCCCGTATTTACCTTCAATATAAATACCTGGTTCATCAGTCAAGACCATACCAGTTTTGATAACTTCTTTAGAAGTTTGACTGAAGTAAGGTTCTTCATGGATATCAAGCCCGATACCGTGTCCAATACCGTGTGTAAAGTATTGTCCATAACCTGCTTCCACAATAATGTCACGAGGAATCTTATCAAAGTCTTGGAAACCTAAACCAGCCTTAGCTTGGTCAATCAATGCTTGGTTGGCTTTTAGAACTGTATTGTAAATCTCTGCCTGCTCGTCACTGACATGACCGAGGTAGATGGTCCGAGTCATATCACTCACATAATGCTCGTAAAGGCATCCAAAGTCCATAGTGATAGCTTCACCTAGTTCTACTGGCTTGTGCATTGGGTGGGCATGGGGTTTAGAAGAGTTGATGCCACTCGCTAAGATTGTGTCAAAAGACAAACCTGCCGCTCCTAATTCACGCATACGGAAATCAAGGAAGTTGGCAATTTCAATTTCAGTCTTCCCTGGCTTGATAAATTCAAGCGCATCGTGGAAAGCTTGGTCAGAAATGGAACAAGCCTTACGAATAGTCGCAATCTCTGTTTCATCCTTAATCATACGAAGCGCTTCAACAAACTGAGATTGAGGAAGCAATTCCATCCCCTCAAAGACAGTTTGCATGCGATGGTAATAAGAAACTGAAATCTCATCTTCAAAACCGATACGAGAAAGGCCCATATCTTTTGCAATCTTTGCGATAGTTGCCAACTCATCACGTTCTGCAAAAATCTCAAAACCAGTTACTTCTTGTTTGGCTGCAATGATATAGCGGGCATCTGTCACCAAGACTTGACGGTCACGACTGATAAAGACTGTCCCATTTGAACCCCAAAATCCTGTCAAATAGTAGACATTTTTAAGGTTATTGATAATGATTCCATCTAGTTCTTTTTCTTGCATTTTATCTAAAAATGCTTGCACACGTTTATTCATGATGTAACTTTCCTTTCAAATACTGTCCTGTATAGCTAGCTTCATTGGCAGCTACTTCCTCTGGTGTTCCTGTTGCGATAATAGTTCCGCCACCGACACCACCTTCTGGTCCTAAGTCGATAATATGGTCTGCTGTTTTGATGACATCCAGATTGTGCTCGATCACGAGAACTGTATTTCCATCATCGACAAAGCGAGACAAAACGGTGAGTAGGCGAGCGATGTCCTCAGTATGCAAACCAGTTGTCGGTTCATCTAAAATGTAGAAGGACTTACCTGTCGAGCGCTTGTGGAGTTCGCTAGCCAACTTCATACGCTGCGCTTCTCCACCAGAAAGTGTCGTAGCTGGTTGTCCTAAGGTCACATAACCTAGACCTACATCCTTGATAGTCTGGAGTTTGCGTTGAATTTTCGGAATGTGTTGAAAAAATTCTACTGCGTCATTGACCGTCATATCCAAGACTTGCGAGATATTCTTTTCCTTGTAGTGAACTTCTAGCGTTTCACTGTTGTAGCGAGTCCCATGACAGACTTCGCAGGCTACGTAAACATCTGGCAAGAAGTGCATCTCAATCTTGATAATCCCGTCACCCGAGCAAGCTTCACAGCGACCGCCCTTGACGTTGAAACTGAAACGCCCCTTCTTATAGCCACGAATCTTGGCTTCATTTGTCTGAGCAAAGAGGTCCCGAATGTCATCAAAAACACCTGTATAGGTCGCAGGGTTGGACCTCGGTGTTCGTCCAATTGGACTCTGGTCAATGTCTATCAGACGGTCGATATGCTCGATTCCTGTAATCGTCTTAAACTTACCTGGCTTGTCTGAATTGTGATTGAGATTTTGAGCAATGGCTTTTTTGAGAATACTGTTAATGAGGGTCGACTTCCCTGAACCTGACACACCTGTCACCGCGATGAACTTTCCTAGCGGGAAGCGAGCGGTGATATTTTGCAAGTTGTTCTCACGCGCTCCTGTCACTTCGATAAAACGTCCATTTCCAACGCGACGTTCTGACGGCACTGGAATCGCGCGTTTTCCTGATAGATACTGTCCTGTAATGGATTTGCTGTTGCGAGCTACTTGCTTAGGCGTTCCTGCCGCGACAATTTCTCCACCAAAGACACCCGCTCCAGGACCAACGTCAATCAGATAATCAGCTTCTCGCATAGTATCTTCATCGTGTTCCACCACGATCAAGGTATTCCCCAAGTCACGCATTTTTTTCAGACTGGCAATCAGGCGATCGTTGTCCCTCTGATGAAGACCGATGGATGGCTCATCAAGGATATAGAGAACTCCTGAGAGATTGGAACCAATCTGAGTCGCCAAGCGAATACGTTGACTCTCCCCACCTGATAGGGTTCCTGCCGAGCGGGATAACGTTAAATAGTTAAGGCCCACGTTATTTAGGAAAGTCAAGCGGTCCTTGATTTCCTTCAGGATAGGACGAGCGATAATAGCCTCATTTTCAGATAGAGTTAGCTGGTCAATAACCTCCAAATGGTCTGCGATGGAGAGGTCCGAAATTTCTCCGATATGGAGTCCTTTCTCTCCCCCTACACGAACAGATAAGGCTTGGTCATTGAGACGATAACCATGACAAGTGCCACAAGTCAGCTCGTTCATATAGAGACGCATCTGTGTACGAGTATAGTCGCTATTGGTTTCATGATAGCGACGCTTGATATTTCTGATAACACCTTCAAAAGGAATATCGATATCACGAACTCCACCAAATTCATTTTCATAATGGAAATGGAATTCTTTCCCATCTGAACCATAGAAAATGAGATGTTTATCCGCCTCAGACAAGTCCTCAAAAGGCCTATCCATATCCACTCCAAAGGCTGTCATGGCTTGTTCCAGCATATTTGGATAATAGTTAGAAGAGATAGGGTTCCAAGGTGCTAAGGCTCCCTCGCGAAGAGTTTTGCTAGCATCTGGCACTACTAAGTCCGTATCAACCTCTAGCTTCATTCCCAAACCATCACACTCACTACAGGAGCCAAACGGTGCGTTGAAGGAGAAGAGACGAGGTTCTAACTCTGGAACCGTAAATCCACATACTGGACAGGCATAGTGTTCTGAAAAGAGTAACTCTGAATCATCCATGGTATCGATAACGACATAACCTTCAGCGATACGGAGAGCTGCTTCAATCGAATCAAAGAGACGACTACGGATACCTTCTTTGATGATGATACGGTCTACCACCACGTCAATGTTGTGTTGTTTATTCTTTTCAAGTTCAGGAACTTCAGTCACGTCGTAGACAACTCCATCGACACGGACACGTACGTAACCATCCTTTTGAATCTTTTCAATCAGAGTCTTATGCTGCCCTTTTTTCTTACGGATAACAGGTGCTAGGATTTGCAAGCGTTGGCGCTCTGGCAATTCCAAAACCTTGTCTACAATCTGCTCGACAGACGAAGCCTTGATCGCCCCATGTCCATTGATACAGTAGGGTGTTCCTACACGTGCATAGAGGAGACGTAGATAGTCGTTGATTTCCGTGGTTGTTCCAACGGTAGAGCGTGGATTTTTACTAGTCGTTTTCTGATCGATAGAAATAGCAGGGCTAAGGCCATCGATAGAGTCCACATCAGGCTTTTCCATATTTCCCAAAAACTGACGAGCATAGGCTGACAGACTCTCGACGTAGCGACGTTGCCCTTCTGCATAGAGGGTATCAAAGGCAAGACTGGACTTGCCTGAACCCGACAGGCCCGTCACCACAACTAGCTTGTCACGTGGAATTTCCACATCTATATTTTTTAAATTATGGGCGCGTGCCCCATGGATGACAATCTTATCTTGCATGTTACTTCTTTCTAGTCCATTGTTGCTTTCCATTATACCAAAAAAAGTGAAATTCTATTACCAAAAAAGCCGATTTTGTAGTATAATAGTACGGTGTCAAAAATCACTTTATACTCAATGAAAATCAAAGAGCAAACTAGGAAACTAGCTGCAGGCTGTACTTGAGTACGGCAAGGCGACGTTGACGCGGTTTGAATTTGATTTTCGAAGAGTATTAACACAGAATAGATTAGGAAAGGATCGGAGATATGAAACAAGTCTTTCTCTCAACAACAACTGAATTTAAAGAGATCGATACGCTCCAGCCGGGCACTTGGATCAATCTCGTCAATCCTACTCAAAGCGAATCGATGGAAATCGCCTCGGCCTTTGATATTGATATCGCCGATCTCCGTGCACCGCTCGATGCGGAAGAGATGTCACGTATCACCATCGAAGATGAGTACACCTTGATTATCGTAGACGTCCCAATCACAGAGGAAAGAAACAACCAGACCTACTATGTGACTATTCCCTTGGGGATTATCATCACAGAAGAGGCTATCATCACTACCTGCTTGGAGCCTCTACCACTTCTTGATGTCTTTATCAATCGTAGGCTTCGAAATTTCTATACCTTCATGCGTTCGCGCTTCATCTTCCAAATCCTATACCGCAATGCGGAGATTTACCTAACTGCCCTCCGTTCGATTGAACGTAAGAGTGAGCAGATTGAGAGCCAACTTCATAAATCTACTCGAAACGAAGAATTGATTGAACTCATGGAGTTGGAAAAGACCATCGTCTACTTCAAAGCTTCACTTAAGACAAATGAGCGCGTGATTAAAAAATTGACCAGTGCGACTAGCAATATCAAGAAATACCTCGAAGATGAAGACTTACTGGAAGATACCTTGATTGAAACGCAACAGGCCATCGAGATGGCGGATATCTACGGAAACGTCCTTCACTCTATGACAGAGACCTTCGCTTCTATCATTTCAAACAACCAGAACAATATCATGAAAACCTTGGCCCTCGTAACCATCGTTATGTCCATCCCGACCATGATTTTCTCAGCCTACGGAATGAACTTTAAGGATAATGAAATTCCTTTAAACGGAGAACCGCATGCTTTCTGGCTCATCGTCTTTATCGCCTTTGCTATGAGTGTCTCTCTCACTCTTTACCTCATCCATAAAAAATGGTTCTAAACAGGAGTTATTATGTCACAGATTGATTTAAAAGAATTAACCAAGAAAAACCAAGAATTTATCCACATTGCAACCCAACAATTTCTAAAAGATGGAAAAACTGACGCTGAAATCAAGGCTATCCTTGAAGAAGTGATTCCTCACATCCTTGAAGAACAACCAAAAGGTGTGACTGCTCGTTCTATCTATGGAGCACCAACTCACTGGGCTCACAGCTTCAGCGAAAAAGAGCAATACGAGAAAGAACATCCAAAGGAAAACGACGATCCAAAATTGATGATGTTGGATTCAGCCCTTTTCATTACAGGACTGTTTGCAGTAGTTAGTGCCTTGATGAGCTTCTTCTCAAACCAACCAGTGGCTTACGGTTTGGTAACACTCATCAGTGTAGGGGCCTTCGGAGGAGTTGCCTTCTACCTTCTCTACCACTTCATCTACCGCTACTACGGACCAGATACTGACCGTAGCCAACGTCCTCCATTCTGGAAATCACTTTTGGTTATGTTAGCAACCATGTTTGCCTGGGTCTTCATCCTCTTCTTGAGTAACTTCCTTCCACAAGCCATCAACATCAGCCTACCACCTCTTGTTTTGATGGTTATCGGAGGAGCTCTCCTTGCCCTACGTTTCTACCTCAAAAAACGTTTCAACATCAAGAGCGCAAGTGCAGGACCTGCTAGATATTAAGATAAACAATGAAAGTAGTGTGTTTTGTAGACAGACTACTTTTTTTGTAGTTCCAAATCATTTATTGATTCGTCAAAATCATAAATAGACATTTTGTCTAAATTTACTTCAATGTAAAGTCTTCCCTTGGAATCCCGAGGTTTTATCCTTGAATCCAAGTTGTTTTTCTGTTATACTAATAAAATAATAAGGAGAAATATATATGACTAAACAGAGAATTAATCAAATTGTTGGTTCAATTGGTGCCTTTATTGGGATTATTGTATTTATAGCCTACATCCCCCAAATTTTTGCCAATTTACAAGGGAACAAAGCTCAACCATTTCAACCTTTATCAGCAGCAATCTCTTGCTTAATCTGGGTCATTTATGGATGGACAAAAGAGCCTAAGAAAGATTGGATTCTAATCATTCCAAACTCGGCCGGGGTTGTCCTTGGCGGACTGACCTTCCTTACTGCTCTATAAGAAATTAACTACTATAATAGCAACCACATCGAGCGGTTGCTTTTTTGCTTACTTTCTTGATTTAAAAGCCTTTTTCTGATTCTAATTCTTGTTGTTTCTCCTCATCTTTTGTGATACAATAGCATCAATTTATTTCTAGGAGGATGAGATATGGTTTCTACTATTGGTATTGTTAGTTTGTCTAGTGGCATTATCGGAGAAGACTTTGTCAAACACGAAGTGGACTTGGGTATTCAACGTCTCAAGGGCCTCGGACTCAATCCTATCTTTTTACCTCATTCACTAAAAGGCTTAAACTTTATCAAAGAACATCCTGAAGCTCGTGCGGAGGATTTGATTCAGGCCTTTTCTGATGATAGTATCGACATGATCCTATGCGCCATCGGTGGAGACGATACCTATCGTTTATTACCCTATCTTTTTGAAAATGACCAACTAGAAAAAGTTATCAAACAAAAGATTTTTCTTGGCTTCTCGGATACGACCATGAACCATCTCATGTTGCATAAACTAGGTGTTAAAACTTTTTATGGTCAATCCTTTTTAGCAGACATTTGTGAATTAGACAAAGAAATGTTGCCATATAGCCGCCACTACTTTAAAGAATTGATTGAGACTGGAAAAATCTCAGAAATCCGCCCTAGCGACGTTTGGTATGAGGAACGGATTGACTTTAGTCCAAAGGCCCTGGGAACAGCTCGTATCAGTCATGTAAATACAGGTTTTGACTTATTGCAAGGAAATGCTCAGTTTGAGGGAGAAATTCTCGGTGGTTGCCTTGAATCTCTCTATGATATCTTTGACAATTCTCGATACGCAGACAGTACGGAGCTCTGCCAAAAGTACAAACTCTTCCCTGACTTATCCGACTGGGAAGGAAAGATTCTCTTGCTAGAAACAAGCGAAGAAAAGCCTAAGCCTGAAGACTTCAAAAAGATGTTGCGAACTTTAAAGGACACGGGCATATTCGCGGTCATCAGTGGACTCTTGGTCGGAAAACCTATGGATGAAACTTTCTATGACGACTATAAAGAGGCACTATTGGATATCATTGATAGCAATATCCCGATTGTCTATAATCTAAATGTTGGACACGCAACTCCAAGAGCTATTGTCCCCTTCGGAGTCCACGCCCATGTAGATGCAACGGAGCAAGTCATTCGCTTTGACTATAACAAAGAAAGCTGAGATGAATTTCTCAGCTTTTTTCAGTATCGTTACTAGCATTTTCATCACATACTACCGATAGCTAAAATAATAAAGGAGAGGCTATTGCCTAACATGTGAACAAGTAGGGGATAGTAGACATTCTCCTTTTCTTTCACATAAATAATAGAAAAGGCAAGGCCACCACCTAGGTATCCGACTGCACCGACCCACTCTGATAAACTTACATTATGCATATAAGTCAGAGCAAAGACAATTCCTACCAGAAGAATGCTTAGCCAACTTGGCAGACTTTTCTGCAAGTGATGCAATAAGAGCTGACGGAAAAAGAGTTCTTCCACCAAAGGTCCAATGATGCAGGCGAAAACCGCTATCAGTAGTGGTTGCTCTTGAAAGGTACTTTGAATATTCGACTGGTTTAGACCTTGTCCGACCAGCCCGAAAAACTGCCTCAACAACTCTGATATAAATCCAAAGGCAACAGTCATCAGAATGAGAAAGAGCCATCCTGTTAAGACGCCAAGGAAGAATTTTCTTTTCGTCTTTCTAATCTCATTCCATTGCTGAATCAATCTATCCTTGCACAAGAAAGAGGCATATAGAGCTAATACTACATAGACTAGATATTTTAGATAATTCGCAATGGTAGATGGCATCAAGAAAACCAACCATCTAACGCCATCAAACACAAAGAGAACTGTGTAGAGAATCGCAAAAATCAGAATTCCCTTATTTTTGCTAGACATCATTTAATTCCCCTTCCATTCACAATCATTCTCATGGTCATCAACCAACCCTGCAGCCTGTAGAAAGGACAAAACAGCGACTGGTCCAGTGAACTTAAAACCACGTTTTTTGAGATCCTTGGATATTTTTTCAGACAAAGGCGTTTTGGCCGGTGCTTGACTGTAGTCCGGGATATCATTGACCATGGTTTTCCCCTCTACAAAAGACCAGAGATAAGCGTCAAAAGAGCCGTAGGTTTTCTGGACTTGCAAAAATGCTTGGGCGTTGGCACGCGTCGCAAAAATCTTGGCTCGATTGCGGATAATTGCTGGATTATTCATCAAAGCTTCCAGCTCTTCATCCGTCATGTCTGCAACAGCTTGGACTTGGTAACCCTGAAAAGCTTGACGGAAGGCTTGGCGTTTATTGAGCACCGTTTCCCAAGATAGTCCAGCCTGATAAGTTTCCATACAAAGCAACTCAAAAAGCGCTCGATCGTCATGTAGGGGTTGACCCCATTCCTCATCGTGGTAGGCTACATACAGAGGGTTGTTCATTTTGACCCAGCCACAACGTTTGGGCATAGGAACCTCCTATTTCACCAACATCTTAAGGGCCGACTTGATATAATTCTCTGCTGTATCTGTCGTTCCTTCAAAGAATTTCTTAATTTTCTTGAGCTCTGTTACCTTGTAGCCCAGTGCCAACATGGCTTCCATAGCTTCTTCCAATTCTTGGTTATCACTGCTAGATGGAACAGCAATCTTAGCAGGAAGCTCATCACCTGCCACAACCACCTTACCTTCTAGGTCCAACACCATCTGCTGGGCTGTTTTCTTACCAATCTTCGGAAACTTGGTCAAGTAGGTGATATTCTTGGTCTCAATCGCTTGGACAAGGCCAGCATTGTCATCTGCTGCAATGATAGCCAGAGCTGATACTGGACCAATGCCCGACACCGAAATCAAGCTGAGAAAGAGTTTTTTCTCGTCTTCTGAACGAAAGCCGTAAAGCAGGTGAGCATCTTCGCGAACAACTTGATGGACATAGATTTGCGCTTCTTGATTGACTTGTCCTGAGTAAGCATAGGGGTTAGCCACGTGCAAAATGTAGCCGATCCCGTTAGCTTCTAGAACAATGTATTTAGCAGTAATTTTGGTAATAATACCCTTTAGATATTCGTACATAGTTTTCCCTTAAATTTAGTATTTTCCTAGTTCGCGTAGGCTTGTATGATTTTCTTGAATGCGACGGAACATCTTTTCCATGTCTGACTTGGTAAAGTGCACCAAAACCGGACGTCCGTGCGGACAGTTGTAGGGGTTGTCACATTTAGAGAGCTGATAGAGAAGCTGTCTAGCTGAGTGGTCATCGATTCGATGATTGGCCTTGATGGAACGCTTGCAGGACATCATAATCGCCAGCTCTGCCCGGTATTTCTTGATCGAAACTTCCTTAGTCAAAAGAAGCATATCACACATCTCATAGATTCCTGACTCGATTTCCTCCTCTACCATCCAAATTGGATGTTCCCGTAGGATAAATTGATTCTCCCCGTACTCTGCTAGAAAGACGCCAACTTCTTCTAAAAGAGGCATTCTTTCTTTGAGACGAAGGGCATCATCCGCTGGAAATTCGAAAATATAAGGTACCAGGAGTTGCTGCTGGCTCTGGTCAACATTGCCAATACTCTCGCGGTATTCTTCATACTTGACCCGTTCCTGGGCCGCGTGTTGGTCTATGATGTAAAGCCCATCTCGCCCTTGGGCAAAGAGATAGGTTCCATGCATTTGCCCGAAAAATTCCAACTCTGGGAAGCTCGAAGACTCTTCGCGCTCCAACTTATCATAAGCCTTATCCAAACTAGCTAGATCTAACTCTGGATGGTCCAATTGATCATAGCTGACAGGCTTTCTCTCTGCAAAATGCAGTTTAGCTGGTTTAGTCAGCTGATCCAAGGTTTCCTTAGCAAACAGATTCAAATCCTGTTTCTCTTCAGTCAGGTTCAACTGATGGTCTGCCACCTCAGCTTGAGTAGGTCTAGTTTGTTCCGTTTTTTCATAGTAAAGCGTATTTTCTCTCAGCGGCAAAGTCGTTTGCTCTACTTTTTCACGATTTCGAACAGTAGATTTGGCAAGATTTTCCAAGGCGTCCGGAATCAAGGTTTGTTCCTTGAGACTCTTTGCAATAGCTTCTGAGACCAGCGCCATCAGTTCTCTTTCTTTGGAAATTCGTACCTCTTGCTTGGTTGGATGCACATTGACATCTGCTAGATAAGGATCGATATGAATGTGAATAACGGCTAGTGGAAAACGCCCCACCATGAGCTTACTACCATAGCCATCTAAAATAGCTCGATTGAGTAGGAAGTTTTTGATATAACGGCCATTGATAAAAAGACTGATATAGTTGCGATTAGCCCGCGTCAATTCAGGCAATGAGACAAAACCTGAAATTTCAAAATCTAGGTCAGAATTCTCAATCTCAACCATTTTTTTGGCACTGGCTAAACCATAAATCCCAGCAATGGCTTGACGCAGTTGACCCGTACCAGCTGTTCGTGTCATTTCCTTGCCATCACTAATCAGGCTAAAAGAAATCTCAGGATGGGCTAGCCCCAAACGGTTGACAATATCAATGATGTGAGACAACTCCGCCTGCTGACTCTTCATATACTTGAGACGGGCTGGTGTGTTGAAAAAAAGGTCTTCCACACAAACCTTAGTCCCCACAGGACTGGTCGCTGGAATGATTTCCTCAACTTCTCCCCCACGAGCCACTAACTTGGTCCCGTGACTTGCTCCATCCACCGCAGTCAACAAAGTTAAAACACTAACAGAAGCGATTGAAGGCAGGGCTTCACCACGAAAACCCAGCGTGCGAATCCGAAAGAGATCTGCCTGATTCTTTATCTTACTAGTGGCATGACGACGGAGGGCCAACTCTACTTCGTCATGGGCAATCCCGTGACCATTATCTGTTATTTGGATTTTCTTAAGACCAGCTTCTTCAATCTCAACGATAATCTGGCTTGAGCCAGCATCGATAGCATTTTCAACTAATTCTTTGACAACGCTAGCAGGACGCTCGATAACTTCTCCTGCTGCAATCTGGTTGGCCAATACTTCTGGCAATTCAATAATATGAGACATTTTCCAGCCCCTTTCTCAACTATTTTTATCTATTTCTCTGAAAATAAGCTAGTGCTATTATACCATATTTCACTCGTTTCCAAAAAAGTCCAAGTAGCAACTTTATTCCCGATTTTACTAGGTTATTTGCCAAGTTTGTGGTAAAATAGGTAGAAACAATATTTTAAAAGGAGAAAAGACACATGCACATTTTTGATGAGCTAAAAGAGCGTGGTTTGATTTTTCAAACGACTGATGAAGAAGCTTTGCGTAAAGCCCTAGAAGAAGGTCAAGTTTCTTATTATACTGGCTACGATCCAACTGCTGACAGCCTTCACCTAGGCCACCTTGTCGCAATCTTGACAAGTCGTCGCTTGCAGTTAGCAGGTCACAAACCTTATGCGCTCGTTGGCGGTGCTACTGGTCTCATCGGAGATCCGTCCTTCAAAGATGCTGAGCGTAGTCTCCAAACAAAAGACACAGTAAATGGCTGGGTCAAGTCTATCCAAGGACAACTTTCTCGCTTTCTTGATTTTGAAAATGGTGAAAATAAAGCTGTCATGGTCAACAACTACGACTGGTTTGGCAGCATCAGCTTCATTGACTTCCTCCGTGATATCGGAAAATACTTCACTGTCAACTACATGATGAGCAAGGAGTCTGTTAAAAAACGAATTGAAACAGGGATTTCTTACACTGAGTTTGCCTACCAAATCATGCAAGGGTACGACTTCTTTGTTTTGAACCAAGAGCACAATGTAACCCTTCAAATCGGTGGTTCTGACCAATGGGGAAATATGACTGCTGGTACAGAGTTGCTTCGTCGTAAGGCTGACAAGACTGGTCACGTTATCACTGTTCCACTCATCACAGACGCAACTGGTAAGAAATTTGGTAAATCTGAAGGAAACGCTGTTTGGCTCAACCCTGAAAAGACTTCTCCATACGAAATGTACCAATTCTGGATGAATGTTATGGACGCTGACGCTGTTCGCTTCTTGAAAATCTTTACTTTCTTGTCACTTGATGAGATTGAAGACATCCGCAAACAATTTGAAGCAGCTCCACACGAACGCTTGGCTCAAAAAGTCCTCGCTCGTGAAGTCGTAACACTTGTACATGGAGAAGAAGCCTACAAAGAAGCCCTTAACATTACTGAGCAACTATTTGCAGGAAACATCAAAAACCTTTCTGTCAAAGAGCTCAAACAAGGACTTCGTGGTGTACCAAACTACCAAGTTCAGGCAGACGAAAACCACAATATCGTGGAACTGCTCGTCTCATCTGGTGTAGTTAACTCAAAACGCCAAGCCCGTGAAGACGTCCAAAACGGAGCTATCTACGTCAACGGCGACCGCATCCAAGACCTTGACTATGTCTTGAGCGATAGCGATAAATTAGAAAATGAATTGACCGTTATCCGTCGCGGTAAGAAAAAATATTTTGTATTGACTTACTAAATTGTTCAACATTTACCTATAAACAAAGGAGTTAACCTCGATAAAGGTAACTCCTTTTTGCTGTGAATAGTCCCCACCTATCCCTTAATAGACAGGCTACGCAGTACAATGCGTAAGGTTGTTAGATTATGTAAGATAGAAAGATTTGAAGGGCTGAGCCAGTTAAACAAGCCAAAGCCAATCAAACTACTATTTACGACAACGGTATCTTGAATATTCTTCTTGATGAGTGTTTGCAAAGATGATGATAGCGAATCCAACTCTTGGAAGAAATCCAAGCGATTATCTAACAATAAGATATCACTCATCTGCTTAGAAATATCTGCACTCTCATTCATCACCACACCGATATCTGATAGGGTTAGAGCCGCTGAGTCATTCAATCCATCTCCAACCATCAAAATAGTGTGACCTGCTTTCTGCAGTTCCTCTACTAACTCAAATTTCCCATCAGGTTTCAAGTCTGTATAGACCTGATCAAAGGGCAAATCTTTGACTAATTCCTCTGTCCTAACCAGGGTGTCCCCTGTTGCCAGAATCAATTTTTTCCCTTGTGCCTTAAGTTTCTCCAAGGCTGCTTTTGCTTCTTTTCTCAAAGGAGTATGAATACAGAACATTCCAATCAATTCATTCTGGTAGGCTAAGAATAAGAGATTGTAGTGACTCTTGTACTCTTCAATTAAAGCATTTTGTTCTGAACTGATATGAATCTGCTCATCCTGCATCAAGACATAATTCCCAATAAGAACTGGTTGGCCATCTATATGAGATTTGATCCCCTTACTTGCGATATATTGGAGTTTCCCATGCATTTCCTCATGTTCAATTCCCTCTATCTCGGCTTGCTTGACGATGGCATTAGCAATAGGATGATAAATGTGTTCCTCAAGACAGGCACTGATTCTGAGAATATCTTCCTCACTATTGTCTCCAAAAGGTAACACCTTTTCAACTATCGGATAGCTAGTTGTGATTGTTCCCGTCTTATCAAATAAGAAAGTATCAACTTCCAGATATTTCTCCAGAACAGCCCCATCCTTAATCACCATTTCACGGTTCAACCCCTCCTTGATAGCTGTCAAATAAGCTACAGGAGTAGAGATTTTCAAAGCGCAGGAGAAATCGACCAATAGGAAAGAAATAGCCTTAGAAAAAGAACCTGTTAATAGGTAAGTCAGACCAGCCCCCAAGAAATTATATTTGACGACCTTATCCGCCATTTTGATGAAATAGCGTTGTTTCGTTTTCTTGTTTTCTTCAGATTTCTTCATCAACTCAATCAGTTGTAAAATCCGGCTGTTCATCTGATTATCGGTTACACGAATGCGTAACTCTCCAGTTTCTAATACTGTATTTGCACAAACCAAATCAGACTCTCTTTTTTCAACTGGAAAACTCTCTCCCGTCAAGGAACTTTCGTTGACCATACCTAAACCTGAAACTACTTGTCCATCAAACAGAATTTCATTTCCTTGAGATAATACCAAGACATCTCCTATTTGAACATTGGAACTCTTGATACTAACGACCGTATCACCCTGTACTAGGAATACATCGCTCTCTTTTGCAAGAAGACTCTGTTCTAAATCTGTTGCAGTTTTTTTCAAGGACCACTGATCTAAATGATTCCCCAAATCAAGCATAAACATGATATTGCTAGCTGTCTTGGATTGGTTCATAAACAAGGACAATAAAATCGCCGAACAGTCCAAGACCTCCATCGTTAGTTCCTTACGCGCTAGTGTTTGATAGGCTTCTCTAATATAACCCAAAGCCTGATAACAAGTCCATATATAGCGAATAGGATACGGCACAAAACTACGAAAAAGTACACGCTTAATCGCTGCACCTGAAACAATAGAATAAGCACTCTCTTCTCTACGAATGGGAAGAGTCATCAACTCAGAAACTTTCCCTTTATCAATTCTTTTTAAAAAGGCTTCTGCATTATCTAATACAGAAAAGCCTTCTTTTATGCGTAGAGTAAAGTGCTGTTGATCCATGTAAAACTGGATAGACTCAATCCCCTTTTCATCTCTCGCCAAGGAACGAAGATAGTCTTGAATATCCAAGGTGAGTGAAAAAGAAGATGATAGTCGGATATGTTGGTATCCTCTATGTAGCACTTTAAAAGACATATTATTCTCCTATAAGGCTATCTAATTGCTCTTCTTTTTTCTCTTGCTCGTACAAATATTTGGCATCTTGCAAGACATCGTCTCCATGTTGTTTCACAACAGAAACAGATGCATCTAGCCCGTCTTTCAACTTGTAAGCCTTAGCCAAAGCTTTAGAATAACCTTTTTTAGCTTCCTTACTTGCTAAGATTTTCAAACCAAGGGTACCAAATGCGACACCACCCAAAAAGAGTGATGATTTTTTCGCAACTTTTGCAACGGTTAGTACTTCTTTTAACATACTTATTTCCTCCTTATCATTATTATATAGCAATTTAGATATAAAAGCAATTTCATTCTATAAATTGGAGAATTAGTTTTATTTCTACTGAATCTCCCATTTACTTATTCCTAAAGTTGCTTTCATTTGCCTCTTTTGATACACTTAAACTATGAATACAAACCTCAAACCCAAACTCCAGCGCTTTGCTTCTGCTAGTGCCTTTGCCTGCCCTATCTGCCAAGAAAATCTGACCTTGGTAGAGTCTAGTCTTAAATGTGAGAATCGGCATTCTTTTGACCTAGCAAAATTCGGCTATGTCAATCTTGCCCCTCAAATCAAACAATCCGCCAACTACGATAAAGAAAACTTTCAAAACCGCCAGCAAATCCTAGAAGCTGGCTTTTACCAAGCTATTCTAGATGCCTTATCAACCATGCTTTCTAGCTTAGAAACGAGTCAAACAGTCTTGGATATCGGCTGTGGCGAAGGCTTCTACTCTCGCAAGCTCCAAGAAAGTCACTCTGATAAAACCTTTTATGCCTTTGACATTTCAAAAGATTCGGTCCAAATCGCTGCCAAGAGCGAACCCAACTGGGCAGTCAATTGGTTTGTCGGTGACCTGGCTCGACTTCCTATAAAAGACGCTAGCATGGATATCCTTCTTGATATCTTCTCGCCTGCAAATTATGGAGAATTTCGTCGCGTTTTATCCCAAAAAGGTATCTTAATTAA
The DNA here is from genome assembly GCF_040888305.1 of Streptococcus fermentans. Classification (NCBI taxonomy): domain Bacteria; kingdom Bacillati; phylum Bacillota; class Bacilli; order Lactobacillales; family Streptococcaceae; genus Streptococcus; species Streptococcus fermentans. Next base: position 87,803 of record NZ_JBFNFG010000003.1, read on the forward strand.
GGTCATCCCGACTGAAAACCACCTCAAGGAAATCCGCCAAATAGTACAGGATCAGCTGACAAAGAAGGATTATTCCAATCAAGATATCAAGGAACATTTCCAAGAATATTTCAGCATCCAATCTAACCAGATAGCTTCCCTGACCAATCCCATCACCGCAGAGCAAAGACAAGCTTTACTCAGCATGACACCCCTCCTCTTTCACGTTGACCAAAGCAAGATTGATTGGAGCCAACTGACAGAGATTACCATCGAAGCAGAGATTCTGGTCGGAAAAGCACTATAAATAAATTTTTGAGATACTACAAAGCCCGCACCTCTTCTTGAGATGCGGGTTTAAAACACGGTTTTTCACTGTCTTTTCGAAAAGTATAAAAAATTTTGACCTCTCCATTTATTTTCGATTCGAGATAACAAACTTATCAATAAATAGCAAGTGATATAAGGCAAGTGCTGCCCCATAACAACATCCATGAAAAGAGATTTCTTGATGAGTCAGTGGAAACGAAAAACTATTACCCATATAAAGGCATGACCAAATTACAAAAAGAATCCAAAATAAATCAGTCCATTTATATTTTGAAAAATATTTTTTCCACATAAGAACATCCTCCTTCTTTACTATAATACTATTATAATACTGTTTGTAAACGAATACAAGAAATTTGAGGTAACAGCTAAGAAGAACCTTAGGCTTAAAGGTAGTACAACCAGCCTTCTTAGTGTTCTCTAGGTTTGATTTTTAAGTCTAGAAATTATTGACAAATTATTTTTTCTTTTGAGACCAGTCAACCTCAAATCCATAACATTCAAAAAAGCGAATTTCAACTGAAACTCGCTTTTTTGCTAGATAGTGTAATAACTATTAAATTGTATATCTTAGTTCAAGTGCCAGATATCTTCGTTATACTGAGCGATTGTACGGTCAGATGAGAAGAATCCTGCTTTAGAAATGTTAACGATGACTTTATCCAACCATGCGTCACGGTCTTCGTAGTCAGCAAGCATTTGCTCTTTCACTTTGATGTAGTCTTCCAAGTCAAGAAGAGTCATGAACCAGTCTTTGTTGATTAATTCGTTATAAAGACGTTCCAAGCGTTCAATCTTACCAACTGCAAGAACAGCGTCGCTCACGATAAAGTCAACCAATGGTTTGATCGCTTTACGAGCGTAGAATTCGCTTGATTTGTAAGCTGATTTTGCGTAAAGGTCGATAACAGTTTCTGAATCTTCACCAAAGATGTAGATGTTTTCATCGCCAACCAACTCAGCGATTTCCACGTTAGCTCCGTCCATAGTACCAAGAGTCAAAGCTCCGTTCAACATGAATTTCATGTTACCAGTACCTGAAGCCTCCTTAGAAGCAAGTGAGATTTGTTCAGAGATATCACACGCTGGAATCAAGAAGCTTGCTGCAGTAACGTTGTAGTTTTCAACCATAACCACTTGTAAGTGTGGTGCAACTGCTGGGTCATTAGCGATTACTTCTGACAAGCAAAGGATCAAGTGAATGATGTCTTGAGCAATTGTGTAGGCAGGGGCTGCTTTACCACCAAAGAAGACTGTGATTGGACGAGCAGGGATGTTACCAGCCTTGATGTCAAGGTATTTATGGATAACATACAAAGCGTTCATTTGTTGACGTTTATACTCGTGAAGACGTTTGATTTGGATGTCAAAGATCGAGTTTGTATTGATTTCCACACCTTGGTGCTCTTTCAAGTGACGAGCCAATTTACGTTTGTTGTGAGCTTTGATGCTTTCCAATTTTTCTTTGACAGCAGCCTTGTCTTCGTATGAAAGAAGGTCTTCCAATTTAGAAGCTTCATGGTGCCATTCGCGGCCAAGAATCTCATCCAAGTAGTGAGACAAGCTTGGGTTAGCATGCATAAGCCAACGACGGAATGTGATACCGTTTGTTTTGTTGTTGAATTTTTCTGGGTAAAGATCGTAGAAAGCTTTCAACTCAGAGTTCTTCAAAATTTCTGTGTGAAGAGCGGCAACTCCGTTTACGCTGTATCCATAGTGGATATCCATGTGGGCCATGTGTACACGATCGTCTTCATCAATGATTTGAACAGCTGGATCTTTGTATTCAGCACGAACACGACGGTCCAATTCTTTGATGATTGGTACCAAGTGAGGAACCACTTCTTCCAAGAATTCAAGAGGCCATTTTTCAAGGGCTTCAGCAAGGATTGTGTGGTTTGTGTAAGCAGTCATACTACGAACGATAGAGATTGCTTCATCAAGTTCGATACCACGTTCAGTCAAAAGACGGATCAATTCAGGAATCACCATTGAAGGGTGAGTATCGTTGATTTGTACAACTGCGTAGTCAGCAAGGTCATGCAAGTTGCTTCCTTTTTCGATTGCTTCATCGATGATCAATTGAGCACCGTTTGAAACCATGAAGTATTGTTGGAAGATACGGAGCAATTCACCTTGTTTGTCGCTATCGTCTGGGTAAAGGAAAAGAGTCAAGTTGTGAGCGATATCTGTCTTGTCAAAGTCGATACCATCTTGGATGATTGAAGAATCAACTGAATCCAAGTCAAACAAACGCAAACGGTTTTTAGTAGCAGTTTTGTAACCAGGTACATCGATATCGTAAAGAGTAGATGTCAATGTAAAGTGTGCAAATGGCACTTGGTAGCTACGGCTTGAGCGAACCAACCAGTTTTGGTCAGTCAACCAAGCGTTAGGAATAGTTTCTTGTTGGTTGTTTTTAAGCACTTGTTGGAAAAGACCAAAGTGGTAGTTCAAACCAACACCGTCACCATTCAATCCAAGTGTAGCGATTGAGTCGATAAAACAGGCTGCCAAACGTCCCAAACCACCATTACCAAGTGATGGTTCCAATTCTACTTCTTCGATTTCGATCAACTCTTTACCTGCGTCAGCAAGTTCTTTTTTAACTTCGTCATAAAGACCAAGGTTAATCAAGTTGTTTGACAAGAGTTTACCAATCAAGAACTCAGCTGAGATGTAGTAAACTTTTTTCTTACCAGTGTTCACTGGTTTTTGGCTGCTTGCAAGTTTGCTGTAGTTAAGAAGAGCAAGGTAAAGCTCCTCATTGCTACATTCTGCGATAGATTTATTGTAACGATTTTGTACAAATTCTTTTAATGGTAACATTTTTATGTCTCCTGATAATGTCTTATTTCTTTAATTCTACCAAATTTTCATTGATACGGCGATAAATTGTAGTCAAGTCAAGCAAAGTTTCTTCGACAGCAGGAGTCAATTGTTCCTCTGTCATACGCCATGACCAGTTTCCACCAAGAGTAGATGGGAAGTTCATACGAGCTGAACCATCCAACTCTAGCAAATCTTGCATAGTGGCAATCGTCATGAAACTTACTGATGCGAAAGCTGTACGAAGCATAGCATGCACCACTGTTTCGTACTCTTTACGGTTTGTGTAACGAGCCATGTACTCACGAGTTGGATCATCAATCTCATCACGGTACCAACCAAGAACAGTGTTGTTATCGTGTGTTCCAGTGTACATAACTGAGTTTGCTGGTGCCAAGTGTGGGCTGTCGATACTTTCGTGTTCTGGATTGAAAGCAAATTGAAGGACTTTCATTCCTGGGAATCCAGTGCGCTCACGAAGCTCGATGACTTCATCAGTCATAAATCCAAGGTCTTCTGCGATGATGTTCAAGTCACCAAGTTCTTCTTTAACGGCTGCAAAGAGTTTGTAGTCAGGTCCTTTCACCCATTTACCAGGTGCTGCTGTTTCAGAACCAGCTGGAATTTCCCAGTAAGACTCAAATCCACGGAAGTGGTCGATACGCACGATATCGTAGATTTTGAAGCTTTCACGCAAGCGTTCAATCCACCATTTGTAGCCATCTTTATCCATTGCTTCCCAGTCATAGATTGGGTTCCCCCAAAGCTGACCAGTCGCAGAAAACTCATCTGGTGGGCATCCTGCGATGCAAGTTGCTTTCCCGTTTTCATCTGTTTTAAAGAGGTGTGGATTTGCCCACATATCGCTTGAATCTTCAGCAACATAGATTGGCATATCCCCCACAATCTCGATGTGGTTTTCGTTAGCGTATGCTTTCAATTTCAACCATTGTTGGAAGAAGAGATATTGGGTTACACGGTGGTAAACAAGTTTGTCTGCCAATTGTTCACGGTAGCTTTCAAGAGCAGAAGCTTTACGCGCACGAATATCTGCATCTGGCCACTCTGTCCAAGCCAAGTTATCAAAATGCTCTTTAATAGCCATATACTCTGCAAAAAGTTCAAGCCAGGATTGGTTGTCTTGAGCAAATTTTTCAAAATCTTGGACATCCCCAACTTCAAGGAAACGTTTAACTGCTTTTTCTAGAAGCGGACGACGTGCGTAATAAATCTTAGCATAATCAACTTCAGTTGGGTTGCTACCGAAGTCTACTCCCTCAAGATCACTTGCTTCTAACAAGCCTTGCTCTACCAAAATATCAAGATCGATAAAATGAGTGTTCCCAGCAAAGGCTGAGAAAGATTGATAAGGAGAATCTCCGTAGCTTGTTGTTCCTAATGGAAGGATTTGCCAGTAACGTTGTTTGGTACGAACCAAGAAGTCAACGAAATCATAGGCGCTTTGACCAAATGATCCGATTCCGTAAGCTCCTGGAAGTGATGAGATGTGCATCAACACACCACTTTGACGTTTTTTCATAATAGCACCTCAAGTGTTTTTAATTAATTGTTTCAAATTTGTGCGCAAACGTTTGCGCTAAGTAAAGTATAACCCATTTCAAAAAGAAATGCAAGCGTTTTTAAAAAACTTTTATGATTTATTTTTTTATTGATAAACTTTTAAGTTACTATATTCTTATTTTTAACACCCTTTTAATCAGTAGCTCAATCATGCAATCGTTTCCCTTAAATTATTTTTGAATTGAAATTTGCATGATTTCCTATTTCTCTTCTATTATACAAACAATTTTAGGAATTAGCCAGCAACAAGCTTTTTAAAATTTTTTCAAAAAAATGCTTGCAACCGTTTTCCGTTTGTGCTATACTAGGGTCATAAGGGAAAACGTTTGCGTTTCCTCGAAATTAAAATTTGTTATTCTTTAGGAGGAATACACTATGTCAACTAAATTCATGAAGAGCGCAGCTGTACTTGGTACTGCTACTCTTGCTAGCTTGCTTTTGGTAGCTTGCGGAAGCAAAACTGCTGATAAAGCGGCTGATTCTGGTTCATCTGAAGGTAAAGAACTTACTTTATACGTTGAAGACCAATATAAAGCATTTGCTGAATCAGCTGCACAAGCTTACGAAAAAGAAGCTGGAGTAAAAGTTACTATCAAAACAGGAGACCAAATGGGTGGTCTCGATAACCTTTCTCTAGATAACCAATCTGGTAAAGCTGCTGACGTTATGATGGCACCATACGACCGAGTAGGTAGCCTTGGTAAAGACGGACAACTTTCAGAAGTGAAATTGAGCGACGGTGCTAAAACAGATGATAAAACTAAATCTCTTGTAACAGCTGCTGACGGTAAAGTTTACGGTGCTCCTGCTGTTATCGAGTCACTTGTTTTGTACTATAATAAAGACTTGATTAAAGAAGCTCCAAAAACTTTTGCTGACTTGGAAAACCTTGCTAAAGATAGCAAATATGCCTTCGCTGGTGAAGATGGTAAAACAACTGCCTTCCTTGCTGACTGGACAAACTTCTACTATGCATACGGACTTCTTGCTGGTAACGGCGGTTACGTATTTGGTGACAACGGTAAAGATCCTAAAGATATCGGACTTGCAAACGAAGGAGCTATCACTGCTATCAACTACGCTAAAACTTGGTACGAAAAATGGCCTAAAGGTATGCAAGATACGGAAGGAGCTCCAAACCTAATCCAAACTCAATTCCAAGAAGGTAAAACAGCTGCTATCATTGATGGTCCTTGGAAAGCTCAGGCCTTCAAAGATGCTAAAGTAAACTACAGTGTTGCGACTATCCCAACTCTTCCAAACGGTAAAAACTATGAAACATTCGGTGGTGGTAAAGCTTGGATCATCCCATCAAGTACTAAGAACCTTGAAGCTGCTCAAAAATTTGTAGACTTCCTTGTTTCAACTGAAGAACAAAAAGCCTTCTATGATAAAACTAACGAAATCCCAGCTAACACTGAGGCTCGTTCATATGCTGAAGGTAAAAACGATGAGTTGACAACAGCTGTTATCAAACAGTTCCAAAACGCTCAACCAATGCCAAACATCCCTCAAATGTCAGCTGTTTGGGACCCAGCTAAAACAATGCTATTTGAAGCTGTAAGTGGTAAGAAAGATGCTAAAACAGCTGCTAATGATGCTGTAACATTGATCAAAGAAACAATCCAACAAAAATTTGGTAACTAATTGATTGCTTCAAGGGAGATAATTCAAACATCTCCCTTGATTTTTAGATACACTGACAATGTTTTCAGTAGTTTTACTGATTAGCATCGAGCTCAACGCTCGTATCTTATGAAAGGAGCACTCATGGAACAACAACCAAAAAAAGCAGCCTTGCTTTCATTGATTCCTGGGTTGGGGCAAATCTATAATAAACAAAAAGCTAAAGGTTTTATCTTCCTTGCTGTAACAGTAGTTTTTGTCCTCTATTTTATAGCACTTGCAGCACCTGAATTGAGCAACTTGATCACACTTGGGGAAAAACCTGGCCGTGACAACTCTCTCTTCATGTTGATTCGTGGTGCATTTCACTCTATTTTTGTAATTGTTTATCTAGCCTTTTATATTCTCAATATTAAAGACGCTCACACTATTGCAAAACGTATCAATAATGGCATCCCTGTCCCATTGACACTTAAGGATATGATTAAAGGTATCTATGAAAATGGATTCCCATACTTGCTCATTATCCCATCTTACGTTGCCATGACATTTGCGATTATCTTCCCGGTTATTGTAACCTTGATGATTGCCTTTACTAACTACGATTTCCAACACTTACCACCAAACAAATTGTTAGACTGGGTTGGTTTGACTAACTTCACAAATATCTGGAGCTTGAGTACCTTCCGTTCAGCCTTCGGTTCTGTTCTTTCTTGGACTATTATCTGGGCTTTGTCTGCATCAACTTTACAGATTGTAATCGGTATCTTCACAGCTATTATTGCCAACCAACCATTCATCAAGGGGAAACGTATCTTTGGTGTTATCTTCCTTCTGCCTTGGGCGGTTCCAGCCTTCATCACTATCTTGACATTCTCAAACATGTTCAACGATAGTGTTGGTGCTATCAATACCCAAGTTTTGCCACTTTTTGCTAAGGTTCTTCCATTCCTTGACGGGGCACTCATCCCTTGGAAAACAGACCCTACTTGGACTAAGGTTGCCTTGATTATGATGCAAGGTTGGCTTGGATTCCCTTATATCTATGTCCTTACTCTCGGTATCCTACAGTCTATTCCAAACGACTTGTATGAAGCAGCTTATATCGACGGTGCAAACGCTTGGCAAAAATTCCGCAACATCACTTTCCCAATGATCTTGGCTGTTGCGGCACCTACTTTGATCAGCCAATACACCTTCAACTTCAACAACTTCTCTATCATGTACCTCTTCAATGGCGGTGGTCCTGGTAGTGTCGGTGGTGGAGCTGGTTCAACCGATATCTTGATCTCATGGATCTACCGTTTGACAACGGGTACATCTCCTCAATACTCTATGGCGGCAGCTGTTACCTTGATTATCTCTATCATTGTCATCTCAATCTCTATGATTGCATTCAAGAAACTACACGCATTTGATATGGAGGACGTCTAAGATGAATAACTCAATCAAACTCAAACGTAGACTGACTCAAACCCTTACTTACCTCTACTTGATTGGCCTTTCAATCGTGATTATCTATCCACTATTGATTACTATCATGTCAGCCTTCAAGGCAGGTAACGTCGCAGCCTTTAAACTCGATACTAACATCGACTTCAATTTTGATAACTTCAAAGGGCTCTTTACAGAAACCTTGTACGGTACATGGTACCTCAACACTTTGATCATCGCTTTGATCACTATGGTTGTACAAACAAGTATTATCGTACTTGCTGGTTACGCCTATAGCCGTTACAACTTCTTGGCTCGTAAACAAAGTTTGGTCTTCTTCTTGATTATCCAAATGGTGCCTACAATGGCTGCTTTGACTGCCTTCTTCGTTATGGCCCTCATGTTGAATGCCCTTAACCATAGCTGGTTCCTCATCTTCCTCTACGTTGGTGGAGGTATCCCTATGAATGCTTGGTTGATGAAAGGTTACTTTGACACCGTGCCAATGTCTCTTGATGAGTCTGCAAAACTTGATGGTGCAGGACATTTCCGCCGCTTCTGGCAAATCGTTCTCCCTCTTGTTCGTCCAATGGTTGCTGTACAAGCACTCTGGGCCTTCATGGGACCTTTCGGAGACTATATCCTCTCTAGTTTCTTGCTTCGTGAAAAAGAATACTTTACAGTTGCCGTTGGTCTACAGACCTTCGTTAGCAATGTGAAGAACATGAAGATTGCCTACTTCTCAGCAGGTGCTATCCTCATCGCCCTTCCAATCTGTACACTTTTCTTCTTCTTGCAAAAGAACTTCGTTTCAGGACTTACAAGCGGTGGCGACAAGGGGTAATATACCCCCCCGCCACCCTTTTTCATTTTTGACCTTGTACATCGATTGTCTGGTGAGAAACAAGAGCTTGCTGAGATTACCTTGTTAGTTAGTGGACGAATCATAACAAACATTCACTTTTACCAAGGATTCTACTATCCCCGCTTGAAATAAAATACATTTCTCTATATAATACTCATATAGAAAAATGCCTATAGAAAGAGATTTATGTTACCATATCCATTTTCTTATTTTAATAGTATTTGGGGATTTCGTAAGCCCCTATCTCAACGTTTTGGTCTCAACTGGTTTCAACTGATTTTTACCAGTATTTTCCTGATTAGTTTGTCTATGGTCCCTATTGCCATCCAGAACAGTTCTCAGGAAACTTATCCTTTAGAAACTTTCATCGATGATGTCTACACTCCTTTGACGGATAGTGTGGTTCAGGATTTGGCTACCAATGCAAAGATTGTAGATGGTAAGTTGAGCTATACAGGTTCATCTCCTCATCAAGCTTCTATCCAAATCGGAGACCCTTCTAGTTCAAACTTCCCTGAGGAATTACTTCTGAACTTTGAACCTGAGAAACTCATCATCAGCAAGCAAGGAAAAGAATTGACCAGCATTCGCTATCACGCGATAACGACTGAGAGCTTCCAAAGCAAGGAAAGCTTAACACAAGCCATTTCTAAAGACTGGTATCAACAGAATCGCGTCTATATTAGTCTCTTTCTTGTGCTTGGTTCTAGCTTCCTCTTTGGACTTAATTTTTTTATTGTTGCTTTAGGTGCTAGCCTCTTGCTCTACTTCACAAAAAAATCGCGTCTCTTTTCATTTAAAAGCTACAAAGAGTGCTATCATTTCATTTTGAACTGTTTAGGATTACCAACCTTACTTGCCATGATTCTCGGTCTCTTGGGGCAAAACATGGCAACTTTGATTACTGTTCAAAATATTTTATTTGTTCTATACCTGGTCACTATCTTTTACAAAACGCATTTCCGTGATCCAGACTACCATAAGTAGGAGATTATTATGCCCGTGACAATTAAAGACGTGGCCAAGGCTGCAGGGGTCTCACCCTCAACCGTAACCCGTGTTATTCAAAACAAATCAACCATTAGCGATGAAACCAAAAAACGAGTTCGAAAGGCTATGAAGGAACTCAACTACCATCCTAACCTCAATGCCCGAAGCCTGGTTAGTAGTTATACGCAGGTTATCGGCTTGGTTCTTCCAGATGATTCAGACGTTTTCTATCAAAATCCTTTCTTTCCTTCTGTCCTTAGAGGGATTGCACAAATTGCTTCAGAAAATCACTATGCTATCCAGATTGCAACTGGAAAAGACGAAAAAGAGCGCTTAAATGCAATTTCACAGATGGTCTATGGAAAGCGTGTAGACGGTCTTATCTTCTTGTATGCCCAAGAAAATGACCCCTTGGTTAAACTCGTTACTGAAGAACAATTTCCCTTCCTAATCCTTGGGAAATCACTATCACCCTTCATTTCGCTTGTTGACAATGATAATATTCAAGCTGGTTTTGATGCGACAGAATACTTCATCAAAAAAGGATGCAGCCGCATTGCTTTCATCGGTGGTACCAAGAAACTCTACGTTACGCAGGATCGTCTAACAGGTTACGAGCAAGCCCTCAAAGAACACAAACTATCTCTTGATAGTCATCGTACCTTTTTCGCTGATGAATTTCTTGAAGAAAAAGGATATAAATTTAGCAAACAACTTTTTGAATACGATCCAAAAACCGATGCTGTTATCACAACAGATAGCCTCTTAGCTGAAGGTGTTTGTAACTACCTCAACGAACATCAGCTGAATGTCCCTGTTCTTAGCTTTGACTCTGTAAATCCAAAATTAAACCTAGCAGCCTATGTCAATATTAATAGTCTGGCTCTCGGCCGCACTTCGTTTGAGACTATTCTTCAAATCATCAATGATGTCAAAGAAAATCGTCAAATCTGCTATCGTCAAGTCATTGCGCATGAAATCATTGAAAAATAAGAAAAACCAGCTCTAACACTTTTGCTTAGAGTTGGTTTTTTGTAATCTATTTTTATAATTGATTAGTTTTCGACTTCGACAAATCGGCCTAGGATATGAACATTTTCTGAAACAGAAACAAAGGCTGTTGGATCAACTTGCTTCATGATCAGTTTAAAATCATTGAACTCTGCACGAGTGATAACCGTAATCAAAACAGCCTTACGTTCGTGGTTATAAGTTCCTTCAGCATCATGGATCATGGTTGCTCCACGGTGCAATTTATGATGGATTTTCTCAATGACTGCATCTGGATTGCTAGTAACAATCATGGCCTGCATGCGTTTTTGTTTGGTGAAAACTGCATCTGTCACACGACTTGAGACAAAGATAGTAATCATGGAATAAAGGGCATATTTCCAACCAAAGGTCACTCCTGCAATCAACATGATGGTACCGTTCACCAAGAAAGAGATACTTCCGACGTTACGACCTGTCTTCTTACGAATGGTTAGGCTGACAATATCTGTTCCGCCACTGGAGATGTTATGACGTAAAGCAAAGCCGATTCCCAGTCCCATGACAACACCACCAAAAAGGGCATTGATGATTGGATCCTCTGTTAAGACCACCACCGGCACAAACTGGATAAAGAGCGAGCTCATGGATACCGTGATAAAGGTAAAAATCGTGAACTTATGTCCAATTTGATACCAAGCCAAAATCATGAGAGGAATATTGATGGCATAAAATGCTACTGAGATTGGGAAATGAAACCCAAACCAGTGGTTACTTAGAGCAGATATAATCTGGGCCAAACCTGTCGCACCACTTGAATAAACGTGCCCTGGTTGGAAAAAGAAATTGACGGCTACTGCTGATAGAAAACCATATACCAGAGAAGCTGAGATTTTTTCATCGTATTTTTCTCGAGAAATACTTTGTAAAACACGCAAAATCTTTACTCGATAAGCAAAGCGGCGAAGATAATGATTCCACTTTTTAGTTAGTTTCGTTTGTTTCATCTTGTTCTACTTGTAGATTAAGTTCCTCTAGTTGTTTAAGAGCTACTGTTGATGGTGCTTGCGTCATTGGGTCAGTTGCCTTATTGTTCTTAGGAAAGGCGATAACTTCGCGAATATTTTCTTCTCCAGCGAGCAACATGACAAATCGGTCAAGACCGATAGCCAAACCACCGTGTGGTGGGAAGCCATAGTCCATAGCTTCCAAAAGGAAACCAAACTGGTCATTTGCTTCTTCTGCTGAGAATCCAAGAGCCTTGAACATGCGTTCTTGAAGTTCTTTTTGGTTGATACGAAGGCTACCGCCACCAAGTTCATAACCGTTTAGGACGATATCATAGGCAATGGCACGGACCTTAGCCAAATCTCCTTCAAGCTCATGAGTAGTTTCTGCTTGAGGAAGGGTAAATGGATGGTGGGCGCTCATATAACGGCCTTCTTCTTCAGACCATTCAAACATTGGCCAGTCAACAACCCAAAGGAAGTTAAATTTATCCTGATCAATCAAGCCTAATTCTTTAGCAATACGTCCACGAAGGGCTCCAAGTGTTGCATTAGCTACTTCAAGCGTATCAGCCACAAAGAGAACCAAGTCTTTATCTTCAAGACCAAGCGCTGTTGTCAAGTCTGCTTGAATACCAGTCAAGAATTTCGCAACTGGTCCATTTAATTCTCCATCAACTACCTTGACCCAAGCAAGACCTTTAGCACCATACTGCTTGGCCACCTCTGTCATCTTGTCAATATCTTTACGAGAGTAGTTGTCTGCTGCACCTTTAACTACAATGGCTTTAACCGCAGGAGCTTCTGAGAAGACTTTGAAATATACACCCTTGACAAGATCTGTCAAGTCTTGAAGCAACATTTCAAAACGAGTATCAGGCTTGTCAGAACCATAAAGAGCCATAGCATCATCATACTTCATACGGGGGAAGGGAAGGGTTACTTCGATGCCTTTTGTTTCCTTCATCACTCGCGCAATCAAGCCTTCTGTGATATCTTGGATTTCTTGCTCAGTCAAGAATGACGTTTCCAAGTCGACCTGGGTAAATTCAGGTTGACGGTCTCCACGTAAATCTTCATCGCGGAAACATTTGACGATTTGGTAGTAACGGTCAAATCCAGCATTCATCAACAACTGTTTTGTGATCTGTGGACTTTGAGGAAGAGCGTAAAAATGCCCTTTATTAACACGAGATGGCACCAAATAGTCGCGCGCCCCTTCTGGTGTTGATTTAGAAAGGAATGGTGTTTCCACGTCGATAAATTCCAACTCATCCAAGTAGTTACGGATAGAATGAGTTACCTTGGCACGAAGTTTAAGGTTTTCCAACATCTCTGGACGACGAAGGTCAAGATAACGGTAACGTAGACGCGTATCATCGTTCGCTTCAATGCCATCCTTGATTTCAAATGGTGTTGTTTTGGCTGTGTTAAGTACAGAAAGAGCCGTTACATTCAGTTCAACCGCTCCAGTCGCCAACTTATCATTGGCTTGCTCACGTGCAGCAACTTGACCAGTCACCTCGATGACAAATTCACTACGAAGGCTTTCAGCTGTTGCCATCACTTCCGCAGAAACTTTCTCAGGATTGATAACCAACTGCATAATCCCTTCACGGTCACGAAGGTCGATGAAGATCAATCCACCCAAGTCACGACGACGGGCAACCCAGCCTTTCAAGGTAATTTCTTGTCCGATGTGTTCCTCACGAACACGACCAGCATACATACTACGTTTCATGTTTTCTCTCCTCTATTATTCTGTTACTATTTTACCATAAAAGCGCAGGCTCTTCATGAAAATCAGCAGAAAAGTTGAGAGTTTCCTCTTATAAATGAAAAAATCCAGCAAAATCATTCGCTGGATCTTATTTTACTTGGTATTTCTTTATTTTTTACGCTTTTCAGCAATCTCTGCAGCCTTTTTAGGGAGAACAATCTCCGTTGCATAGGCTGTCGCAAATCGCATAATCCCTGCGATTGGTGCAAAGATAACTGCTAGATGGTTATAAAAGAAATCCCCTTTTAAAGCATAGGCAAGCGCTCCAATAATGAAGAAGAGAACAACTGCCTGAATCACTGCTAATAATAGTACTCGTTTCATGACTTCCTCCTGAGTCTATTATAGCATGAGAATCATTAAAAATCCGATTAAATTATTTAAAGCATGTAAAGCAATGCTGTATGCCAAACCACCTTTGCTGACATAAGCTAAGCCCAAGCTCAAACCTAGGGAACCATACACTAGGAATTGTTGAGGAGTGCCAGGGAAATGAACAAGTGCAAAAATGATCGTACTTACAATAAGAAAGAGAGCTGTCTGCTTGATGTTATCCTGTTGAGGAAAGACATAGCGAGCTAACATACCTCTAAAGGTTAACTCTTCTGTCAGAGGCGCAAAAACAACTATCATAAAGAAAGAGAAGAGAGGTTGATTATGAGTCATTTGTTCTAACATCTGTTGATTGACTGATGGATCATTTGGTAAGAAATTTTGTGCAACTATGACAAGAACCAATACCAAGGCAGGCAACCAGATATATTTGTTAAGGGCTGTATTTTCAATCGTAACGGTTCCTGTCTTATACCACTTATAGGTAACGAAGGTGAAAATTCCTGCTAATAAGACATAAATTGGGACAGCAACATATTCAGGCGCACCCATTTTCATGGCTTCTAAGCCTACGCCCTGAATAAAACTATAGACCATAAGAAATGATAAGAAAGTAAGGCTATACCAGCCGATATTTTTAAGTGTTTTCATAATATTCTCCTATTTGAAATAACGTTTTGTTTTTCTTAATTGTGCGATAGTTATATAAAGATGAATGACGACTAAAAGAACTAAGGCAACTACTTGTATTTCTCGTAAAACAACTGATAATACTATCAATAAAAAATAGAGTGATGGCAGTAAAATCTGATTCAATCTAAACAGAGTTAAATAGGCACTTTCCATCTCTGCCTGCTTTTCTCCTTCATCATAACTGTTAAGATAGGCTAAAATATCTTTTGGAGTGTAATAAACAGACAGTTTATAGTGTCGAACGATAAAAATAGTTCGCAGCAAGTAATTGGCAACAATAATGTATAAGCATAATAGAATAAGAGCAGGAAGAATTAGCAAGGTATTCTTAAATATCGGAGAAATCAGTATGATCCCACTGGTCATCATTGCTATCATCAAAACATTTGAAGAAACAGAACCATAATCTAAGTAACGATAAGCTCTTACATAAGTCTGATCACTATCTTCTTCCTCTGTCCCCCTTTGATAAAGAGTATAAACTTCTCGACTTTTACCAAGATAATACATGGCTAAAACGAAGGAAATTCCTCCAATAACGAGAGCGAGTCCATAAACAGTGTGTAATACTTGTGACATTTGAATCTGTTCAGCTATACCTCTAAGAGTGTAAGCAAAGGCTCCTACAAAAGCACTTAACATACACACTACTACTCTCAACCATTTACGATTATTTTTCATTTTCTGACCTCTATCTAAACCAACTAATAACTTTTAGTAGTTTCAGTGATCGTTTCTATTTGAAATAACGTTTTATCATCGGTATCTGCATTAAATTGATATAGATATGAACTACAGCTACAGCTAAAAGGGCTAATAACTGAATTTCTCTTGTAAGCACAGAAACGATAGTAATCAAAATATACAAACCATGTAAAACATATTGGTTTAATTGGAATAAAACCCGAAAACTTTGTTCCAAATTAGCTTGTCGTTCTCCTTCATCGTAAGAATTTACATAATCTAACACATCCTTTGGCATGGAGAAAAATGCCAAATCGAACTGACGAACAATCGAAATTGTCTTTAATAAATATTTTTGAACAACAAATAGCAACATCAAACCTAGGAAAGAGAGTACTAAGGTTAAATAACTATTACCAAGTATAAGCACTTCAGTCGCCGATATAAAAAATGCTAACAAAGTCGTAACTGAAACTATGTTAGAAGCAATTGTTCCAAACTCAAGATTTCGATACATTTGCACATAATAAGTTTCATTCAGATTGTCATCCATTTCCTCTTGATACAAGGAGTGAAATCCCCTACTTTTCTTTAGGAAATTGAAAGCCAAAAGGATGCTAATCAATGCCAATAATAAACTAGAGCCAGAAAACCAAGGAACCAAATCTGTTAGATTGAAACTGACTCCCATTGCCAAAGCACGTCCCATAAACATACCTGTAATAAATGCTGATATAAACAATAATAATAAATATAGCACTCGTTTCTTTTTCATTTTCATCCCCCTTTAAACCAATCCAGCCAACCATTGACCAAAGGCTTTCCCTGATTCATAAATAGCTGTCAAGCCCTCTGCTCCAAGCGATACCAAAAGCAAACAAACAACAAGTAAGATAATAGCTTGGTTTCTTGCTTTTTTCGCTCCATCTCCCAAGGGCTCATTACCAAGCCAGCCTGCTAGATAGGCATAGAGAGTTACTGTTATAATACCGAACTCTGTTGAAGAAAGAAACAACAAGAGTGTCACCAAACGAACGACGTTGGTCTGGATGTTAAAATAGTTTCCTAGACCTGCACAAACACCTGCAAGTTCTTTGTTCTCAGTATCTACTTGAAAACCTGCTAAAAATTCTTTCATAATTTTTCTCCTTTTACAATCTCTTTAAACTTTATCTTTCTCTCTACCCATCTAAAGACCAATAGTAGAACTAAATTTATCCAGAAGAGATATTTACTTTCAACGATAGTAAACCAACCAAATAGGGTTCCAATCATGGCCAAAAGATTAACGATAAACACAACTATACATAGATAATAAATCCCTTTATACTTGTTCATCATTCATCCTCCTCCAAGCGAAAGACTGACTCGACAGGCTCATTGAATATCTGAGCAATCTTCAGGGCAATGACGATGGATGGAGTGTACTCATCCCGTTCTAGCAAACTGATGGTTTGCCTGGACACGCCAGCTAGCTTGGCCAGTTCGGTTTGATTGAGGCCATCGCGAGCCCGAAGCTCTTTTAAACGATTTTTTAGCATTCCTTTCTCCTTTTCTCTCAACTTGATTTCATTGTAACACATCTTTTTATTTTTGACAAGTATATTTGTCAAAAAGTTTAGGATTTTTGTCATTTTGCAAAAGAAAACGGTCAGGAGTAAGATCCTGACCAGTTTATCTGTTATTAATACTCTTCGAAAATCAAATTCAAACCACGTCAGCTTCACCGTGCCGTACTCAAGTACAGCCTGCGGCTAGCTTCCTAGTTTGCTCTTTGATTTTCATTGAGTATAAAATCCTAATTTTTCAAAGATTTCTGAGAAATTTTGATTGATAGCATCAAGTGACACTTGCACTTCTTCTCGTGTTTGGTTGTTCTTGACTGTCACTTGTCCACTTTCGACTTCGCTCTCTCCGAGAGTAATGAGAGTTTTAGCCGCAAAGACATCGGCTGACTTGAACTGAGCTTTAAGCTTGCGGTTGAGGTAATCACGCTCTGCGTTGAAACCTTGTTGGCGAAGAACCTGTACTAATTCTAAGGCCTTAACATTTGCTCCTTCTCCCAACACTGCGATATAGACATCTAGGGCGTTTTCGATAGGAAGTGCTACACCTTGTTTTTCAAGGACCAAAAGAAGGCGCTCAACACCAAGTCCAAAACCAAATCCAGCAGTCTCAGGACCACCAAAGTAAGCAACCAAGCCATCATAGCGACCACCTGCACAAACTGTCAAGTCATTGCCCTCAATCTCTGTGATAAACTCAAAGATGGTGTGGTTGTAGTAGTCCAGACCACGTACCATATTGGTATCGATGATATAGGCTACTCCGAGATTTTCCAACATCTGACGAACAGCATCAAAGTGAGCTTGGCTTTCTGCGTCCAGATAATCCAAGATAGATGGTGCATTCTCTACTGCCACCTTGTCTTCTTTTTCCTTAGAGTCCAAGACACGGAGAGGATTTTCCTCCAAGCGACGTTGGCTATCCTTAGACAAGGTCTCCTTGAGCGGTGTTAAGTAGTCAATCAAGGCCTGACGGTAAGCCGCACGGCTCTCAGGATTTCCAAGAGTGTTGAGGTGCAATTTAACACCTTGTATGCCAATTTCTTTCAAGAAGTGGGCTGCCATAGCGATAGTTTCCACATCGGTAGCTGGATTGCTAGAGCCAAAGCACTCCACTCCAATCTGGTGGAATTGGCGTAAACGACCTGCTTGTGGGCGCTCATAGCGGAACATTGGCCCCATGTAGTAGAACTTACTTGGTTTTTGAACTTCTGGTGCGAAGAGTTTGTTTTCCACATAAGAACGAACGACTGGAGCAGTTCCTTCTGGACGGAGGGTAATATGACGGTCTCCCTTGTCATAAAAATCGTACATTTCCTTGGTTACGATATCAGTTGTGTCTCCAACAGAACGACTGATGACTTCGTAGTGCTCAAAAATTGGGGTACGTACTTCTGCGTAGTTGTAGCGTTTGAAGATTTCACGCGCAAAGCCTTCAACGTACTGCCATTTGGCAGACTCAGCAGGTAAAATATCCTGCGTTCCTTTTGGTTTTTGTAATTTCATAGGGAATCCTCTTTATAACTTAATAGTCCTATTTTACCATAAATGAGAAGATTGGGACAGTGTGAAAAGAAGACTAACACCTAAATTTCATTTTTGAGATTAAGACTAGCTAGGAGAATCGCAAGCAAGGAAAGTCCAACAAACAGAGCCCATGTTAACTGTATATCCCATACTGCCACCAGTGAAAAACAGGCCGTCCCCACTGGTATAGATAGAGTAAACAACAAACCTAAAAAATTACTGGTACGAGAGAGAACCTCTGGAGCAAGATTTTTCATGAGCAGAGCACTAATCTTTGGAGAAATTTTCCCAGAAACATACATGGTAAAAAAGACGAAAAGCATCCCGAGCAAGACTTGGTTTAACAAATTAGATAGACCAACTAGACTGGCTCCTAATGTAACCCACATCATCAATCTAGGCAGAGATTGCTTCCCAAAATAATCATTGCCAGTAAGGCTACTGATGATAACTGCTAATAAGGTAATCAATTGTAAGATAAACAATGCATCCTTGTAGGAAAAATTCAGTAAGGAATGATTTAAAAGGAAGATGTTATAGATACCACCTAAGGCACCACCCAAAGCATTGATAATCAAGATAGCAAAGAGCATAAAACCAAAGTTTTTATGTCCACTTTTAAGAAAAACGAGACGTAAGTTTCGGTAAATCGTTAAAAATTGATCTTTGATAGAAAGTTTCTCATTTTTCAGTGATTTACTATCAACAAGTGGAGTTGATAAGCTTAATTCAGCCCTTCCTAAAAAGAGAATGAGAGCTGACACTAGGAAAAATATGGCATTGATTCCCGCTACGAGCGAAAAGTTCTGTGTTGACACACCTAATAGCCAAACTCCAAAAGCTTGGCCGCCAATCGCAGAGATATAGGTAATAAACTGCGAAAAGGAATAGGCCTCCATCAGATCTGACTCTGCTACCTTTTCTTTAACGAGAGGCATTCGCAAGCCACCAGCAAAATCACTGGCTACATCACTAAGGACATTGATGAGGCAAAGGGTCGAAAAGGCAAAGAAACTAGCTTGCTGAATAACTAGGGCTGCTAGAAAAAATAAAACCGCCTGAAATAAACCGACATAGGTCATCCATTTGACCTTGTCCTTGGTATAATCTGCCCGAATTCCCACAAAAACTGTAAAAAGAGTTGGAAGCATCATCACAACATTCGCCATAGCAACTGCAACAGAAGCCTCTGGCAAAGTCGAGGCATAGACCACAAATACTAAATTAAAAATGGAAGCTCCAAAAGCATTGAAAAATCGTGATAAACTCAAAACTCTGTATGCTTGATTTCTTAGTAATAGTTTCATATAGATTCCTTTCTTTCTCACATTCTACTTTTATGGTAGCTCTAGTATAGCATCAAGAAGCCCTTGAGAATATTTTTTGAATATATGCAACAGATTAAACGAATAACGAAAACGCTGGAATTTTCTACTACTAATAAGTATCTTCACAGTCCTATCGTTTCAATTTCATTTATCCAGTTGCAGATATTCAACACTCTATGGCACTTCTATAATAATCTGCAGATTTGCTACAACCGATCATCTCGAAAATACGGATAGCGTCCTCCATTTTTCTCTGTCCTTCCTCCGCTCTTCCTTGCTTACTATCAAGCAAACCTTCTGCCCATAGGTAGACTATTCGAAAATAGGTTTCATTTTCTTCAAAGAAGTTCTGTTCAATTTGTTTTTTGAAATAGAGGGCATTGGTAAAATCATCAACTTCAATACAGGCCATAAAACCATTGAGAAGCAAGGTGTGCATCATATTCCGATTTTTCCCAACTCCTTGCATGAAATCTGACTTCCGCAACATTTCCCGAGTATACTTTGTCAAAAGCTGGACTGATAAAAGAGGAGAGCAGGAAGAAAAGAACGAAAGTTCATAGAGCCCCCAAATTTCAACAGAAAATAGATAATCATGTAGGACTCTTTCTTCCTCAGAGGTCAATGTAACCGTCTCATCAATAGCTTTCATATAGGATTTTATCAAAATAGCATTGAGAATGTGTTGCTGTTTATCCTTTGAAAAAGGAAGTTGTTGATATTCTCTCTGGTAGATAGTGCGCAAGGATGTCAAATCTTGAGGGTCGATAGCCTCGACTATTCTGTTTCTAAATTCAGAATAGGCATCCTGATGAAAACCTCTCGCCAAAAATAAGAGTTCTTCTACATTAGCATGGATACTCTCTAAAGCAACAAACAACTTTTGAGCAGATATTTCACTTTGACCATTTTCAAAACGCGACAATAAGGATGCTGAAAAGCGTCCACCTGTTGCTTTTCTCAAGGAGATTTTTCTGGACTCTCTTAACTCTTTAAAAACTTTTCCTAAATTCTTCATACTCTTACCACTCGTCTTTTATTTTTTCCTATTTTACCACATTTCCTAATAAATACTAGTTCCAAGCTAGCATTTACAATCTGAGCTAGGCATGATACAATGAATAACATCAGATATACGAAGGAGAACTTATGAAAAAGAATATCTTGACAACCCTTGTAGCTGCTCTTGTCTACTTTCTCTGTATCGGAGCGGGGGTTCTACTAGGGAACCTTGTCGACCACACTGGAAATATGTTTTACGCCCCTGCCTTTTCTGCTCTTGTGGGTGGTAGCGTCTATATGATCCTTTTAGCAAAGGTGCCTCGTTTTGGAGCGATTACTACGATTGGACTTGTAATTTCTCTCTTTTTCCTCGGGAGCAAGCATGGTGCTGGAACCTTTCTGCCAGGAATTATCTGCGGTCTTGCAGCAGATGGCATCGCTCACCTAGGCCACTACAAGGATAAGGTCAAGAACCTTCTTTCCTTCCTAGTTTTTGCTTTTGGTACTACTGGTCCCATTCTACTCATGTGGTTGGCACCTCAATCCTATATAGCAACTCTAGTCGCCCGTGGAAAATCTCAGGACTATATCGATCGCATTATGGTCGCAGCAAATCTCACTACCATTCTTCTCTTTGTAGCAAGTGTCCTCATCGGTGCTTTACTTGGCGCCTTGATCGGACAAAAACTTAGTAAAAAATTTGCAGATAAAATGTGATAGAAAAAGAGCTACTAAGCTCTAAGAAGGTAGACAAACCCTTTCGGTAATTAAAGGAGCTTGGTTACTACATCTCGAAAACTCTTAGAAATGCAGATATAATGCTCTTTTTATACTCAATGAAAATCAAAGAGCAAACTAGGAAACTAGCCGCAGGTTGCTCAAGGCACAGCTTTGAGGTTGTAGATAAGACTGACGAAGTCAGTCACATATATAATCTAAGGCGACGTTGACGTGGTTTGAATTTGATTTTCGAAGAGTAATAAGAGTTTTTTTATTTTCTCTAATAATAGAAAAAGATTGAAGAAAATTGTCCACAACGAACTTTTTCTTCAATCTGAGAGCCAGCTGGCTCTTTTTTATTTATGACTTAATTTCTTGGTCAAGAAGTCTCCCAAGAACTGAATTGTAAAGATAATCAAAATGATAATAATGGTTGCCAAAATGGTCACATCGTGATTATAGCGGTTAAATCCATAAGCGATGGCTACGTTACCAATACCACCTGCTCCGACCGCTCCCGCCATGGCTGTTTCACCAACAAGGGAAATCAAGGTCACAGTTGTCACGCGGATCAAGTCTGGAAGTCCTTCTGATAGGTAAACACCCACGATATCCCAGAAGGTCGCTCCACTAGCTTGAGCTGCCTCAATGACACCACCATCTAGCTCAGCCAATACCACCTGTACTTGACGGGCAAAGAAGGCAAAGACTGCAAAAGATAGCGGTACGATAGCCGCATTTGGACCAATGCTTGTTCCTACGATTAGATGAGAGAAGGGTGACAAGACTGCCAAGAGAATGATAAATGGTACCGCACGGAAAATAGAGGTAATCTTATCCAAAATCCAGAAAACAACTTTATTTTCCAAGACACCACCTGGAGCTGTCAAGACAAGGAAAAGCCCTGCAACCAGTCCTAGGAAACCTCCGATGATAAAGGAAAGAACCGTCATATAAAGAGTCAAGTAGATAGCTGTTCCCCAGCCAGCTTGACCAGACCAACCCATCTTGTAGACGTTTGGTAAGTATGCTTTAATCAATTCTGCCATCTTACTGTCCTCCCTTCAATACTTTTAGTTGCACACCTGCCTGACGGATGGCCTCTTGAGCGCTTGCCAAGGCTTCTTTTTCCCCTGACAAGACAACCACAAGCTCACCAACAGGAGTACCATCCAAAATTTCGATGTTTCCATAGAGAATATTGGCTGTTACTTGGTAGTGCTTATACAATTCATTTAAAAGTGGCTCATCTGTAGAAGCTCCTGCATACTTGAGTTGTACCAAAATACTATTGTCAGATAAGTGCTCTACGATTTCTTGTTTCTCAATCTTGACCATAGCTTCGTCAATACCTGTGGCTGTTGAGATGAAGTCTTGAGTCAATGGTTGCTTAGGATCTGAGAAGATTTCAAGAACGCTACCTTCTTCAATCAAGCGACCGTCTTGCATAACGGCTACACGGTTAGCAATGTCTTTGACAATCTGCATTTCATGCGTAATCAAGACAACAGTCAAGCCTAATTTTTGGTTCAAATCTTGCAGCAAGGCTAAGATTTGCTTGGTTGTCTTAGGGTCAAGGGCAGAAGTTGATTCATCTGAAATCAAGATTTTTGGATCATTTGCCAAGGCACGCGCAATAGCCACACGTTGTTTTTGACCTCCAGAAAGCTGTGAAGGGTAGTTTTCGGCACGGTCCGCAAGACCAACCAAGTCAAGCAGTTTAGCTACTTTAGCCTTCTTTTCTTCCTTGCTGAGACCAGAGTGCTTGAGGGCAAAGGCTACATTCTCCTCTGCCGTCTTCTGACTCATCAGGTTAAAATGCTGGAAAATCATCCCGATATCCTGACGTTTACGACGCAACTGCTCGGCCGTCAAGGTCACCTTGCCATCAAAAATCACATCGTCGTCAATGGTAATTTTGCCTGCAGATGGCTTTTGTAAGAGGTTAATAACACGAACTAGGGTTGATTTCCCTGCTCCAGAATATCCAACGATTCCGTAGATATCCCCTTCTTGAATGTGAATAGTCACATCCTTGACCGCTGTAATGGTTCTTTTCTTTTGGTGAAACGTCACATCGATCTGATCTAACTTAATAATATCTCTACTCATAGCTTCTAATCAGCTCCTCTACTAATTCAATATGGGTATAATAATCGGCGATTCGCACATTTTCATCTCCACCATGGTCTCGGCTATTAGCATTTCCAAGCCCAAAGGCAACCATGGGTACTTCTAAGGCATCAAAGACCGTATGCATAGGTCCTGTCCCAGCTGTAGTCGGCAAGACTGAAACGCCCTGTGGATAGAATTTCTTGGCCAACTCGATCACATTGAGAATGGCTGGCGCACTCATATCGCTCCGATAACTCATCTCACCCAAGGTATAGTACAATTCTACCTTATCAAAGCCGTTTTTGTCTAGTTGTTTCCGGATTTTATCCAAAACATCATGTGGTTCCAAGCCTGGAACCAAGCGGACTTCTAGCTTGGCACTAGCCTCAGCCGGTAGAATCGTTTTAACTCCTTGCCCCTGATAACCAGACTGAATCCCTTCGATATTGAGTGCTGGTTCAAAGAAGAAACGCTTTAGAAAGGCTGTACGTTCCTCTTGTAAAAGTGGCAATTCCAAGCCATAAATCTGGCTGATTTCCTCTGGATTGCGTTGAGCATAGGTTTCAACCAAGGCTAACTCTCGTTCATTAGGCTCTTGAACCTCATCGTACAAGCCCTCAACTAAAATACGTCCATCTGCAGCTCGCAAACTAGTCAAGGCTTGAATCAGATACCAAGGCGCTGACTCTACAATACCGCCATAGCTAGAGTGGATATCCACATCGGCACTCTTGACCTTGGCATCAAAAGTCACAATTCCTTTGTTCCCACCAGAGATTTCTAGCTGTTCCAAGGCATTTTTGGTTCCTTGTTCCCAGACCAATAAATCTGCACCACGAAGCTTGTCCGCATGTTTTTCTAGATATTTGTCCAAGTCCATAGAGGCAGATTCCTCTGCGCCTTCCATGATGAAACTGATATTGACTGGTAGATCATCATGATGCTGCATGTATTTTCTAAGAGCACTCAAGCGGGCAGTGATATGTCCCTTGTCATCATCAACCCCGCGTCCATACATGATGCCATCACGGACAGAAAGCGTAAATGGATCCTCTGTCCAGACTTGGTCGCCATCCGCAGGTACTGTGTCATAGTGGTTGTAGAAAATGATAGTCTTGGCATTTGGGCGTGAACTTTTAAAATGCGCCATGACAAAGGGTGCCGTATAACTCTCATCAATCTCGACCTCTGCACCTACACGCTTGAAGATCTCGCCTAGATAACGAGCCACTTCTTTCAAGCCGACTTGTTGGGCAAAGACTGATTTTTTAGAAATCAAGGTCCGCAAAACTTCAAAGTAATGTTGCGCCACATGATCCTTTTCAAACTTTTCAATTTGTTCTTCTTGGCTAGGGAAAACCATTTTCTCTCTACCTTTCTACTAGGACTTGTACCTTTGGAATCAATACAAGTGGATGTTCCTTTTCTTTAGTCTCTATATAAAAGCAAGAGGTGGAAAAAATCTCTCCCACCTCCCTGTGTTTATTACCAAACTGGTTGATCCAAGCCGTCTGAAGTTTCTTCGATGACTTTTTTCACTTCGTCAGTGTGGTAAGCTGCGATAATTTTCTTGATTGCATCAGCTTTAGGTGATGATTCCCAATCTTTTTTCGCAACGATGATGTTGTACCATTGTTTTGAGTTTTCGTCAGCTTGCTCTTTAAAGAGTGCTTTCTTGTAGTCCAATTTTGCTTCTGTAACAAAAGTGTTGTTTACAACTGCTGCATCAACTGAAGTCAATGAACGAGCTGTTTGGCTAGCGTCCAACTCAGTGATTTTCAAGTTCTTTGGATTTTCTTTGATGTTTGCGATTGTAGCAAGTTCAGTTCCTGAAACATCCAATTTAATCAAACCTGCTGATTGAAGAAGGTAAAGGGCACGGCTTTCGTTAGTAGCATCGTTTGGAATAGCAATTTCACCGTTGTTTGGGATTTCTTCCACTTTAGTGTACTTGTTTTCTTCCCCGTTTTTACCTGAGTAAAGGCGGATTGGTGAGATATAAGTATCTGCAATCGCTACAAGGTCTTTACCGTTTTCTTTGTTCCAGTTGTTCAAGAAGTTGTAGTGTTGGAAAGCGTTCAAGTCTACTTCACCATCAGCAGTTGCTTTATTTGGTTGTGAGTAGTCTGTAAACTCTGTGAATTCCAATTTAATTCCGTCTTTTTCAACCAATTCTTGGACTTTGTCCCAGCGTGCTTCTTCTGAACCGCTACGGTTAACAGTCGCAATTTTAACTGTAGTTGTGTTGTCTGCTTTCTTGTCTGAATTTCCGCAAGCTGCAAGTGCAAGGCCTGCTACTGTAGCGATAGCTGCTACGCCTAACCATTTTTTAATTTTCATGATTCGTTCTCCTTTAAAAATAATACTGTAATAGTATCTCACACTTTATTTGATTTCGCAAATTGTTAATAGATAGGAAGACCTATAGTTTGAAACTATATACCTACAGAATGGAAAATCATCCATCTACCAGAGAATGGATGATTTAAAAATTTATTTAATATCAGCTTCTGCTGGCAGATAAGAACCGCCAAAGAACTGTTGAGATAGCTTTTCAAGGGTTCCATCTTTATATAATTCTTGGATGCGTTTGTCCACAAATGCCTTCAACTCATCTTGACCTTTGGCAAGAAGTGGGTATACGTAAGGTTGTTGGTCGCTTGGAAGTTCGATAACTTTCAAGTTATCCAAACCTTGGTCCTTGATGACTGTTTCAACACCGATTTTATCAAAAATCTTGTAGTCAAATCGGCCATCACTCAAACGTACCATGATTTGTTGGAAGTCCCCTTTAACGTAGTTAAGGATAGTTGGGTTATCTGAGTGTTGTTTGTTGTAGTCTTCTAGCTGTTTAGCAGATGTTGTTCCTTGAACAACTTCAGTAGATTTTCCACCGATATCATCAAACGATTTGATGCTAGAGTCATCTTTTTTCACTACAAGAACGTTAGGGTTTTTAGCAGTTGGAGCTGCATAAAGGTATTTTTCAGCACGTTCTTTAGTGTAGCTGATGTTGCTAACAGCCATTTGGTAACGATCAGCATCAAGTCCTGCAAAAACACCTGACCACTCTGTCTTCTCAAACTTGACAGTATACTTGTCAGAATCTTTAAAGATAGCGCGAACCACTTCAATCTCGTAACCAGTCAATTCGCCATTTTCTTCATAGTTGAATGGTTTTGGTGTAGCATTGGTTACAACGATAATTTCTTTTTTACTAGATGTTGCTTCACCAGATGCAGCATCTTTCTTTTCACCGCCTGAGCAAGCTACCAATACACCTGCGGCTACAAGCCCTAGAGCAGCAAGTGATGAATATTTAACGATTTTTTTCATGATATTTCCTCCAAAATAGAATACAATCTTATCTTAACAGAAAAAAAGGAATTACGCTATTATATGATTTCTATATTTGTGATAGGTTTTCTTTATGGCTGATTTAAAAGACCAAACGTAGAACTGCTATCAAGACCACCCCAAAGAGAACAGTTCCCACCAGATTGCGGTAACGAAAGGCTACAAAAGCCGTTGGAAAGACTGCTAAAAAGTCTAACCACTTTATCTGCGGAAGGCTTCCAACTTTTCCTGTCACCACACTTGAAAGAATCAAGGCAAAGATAATAGAAACTGGTAGAAATTTCAAAAAGCGCTCTACGATAGGCGGCAAACCCTTGTACTTGGCTAGGATAAAAGGAATCATTCTTGGAATCCAAGTCACCAAGCCAGAAAAGACAATTGCTAATAAAATATACTTACTGACCATCCAAGACCACCCCCATGGTACAACCTAGCAAGGTCGCAAACAGAACAGCTAATGACTGAGACACCACCGTCAAGAGCAAAAAGAAAGATACAGCTACAACTGCTAAAATTATGAAGAGATTGCGCAAAGGAATCCGTTTTTGCATAATCTGAAACTGGGAAGTAAAAATCCCAATAAACATCCCCACTAGGGCAAAATCTAAGCCAAAAATTTCTGGATTTGGTAGAAGTCCACCTAGAACAGTTCCGACAACAGTTCCGACAAACCAAGCCACATAGCTGTTAAGGTTGTTCCCGTGCATCCACATAGGATTGACCTTATCCGTATGCACCAACTCGCCCATCAAAACGCCATAGGTCTCATCGGTCAAGAGGCTAGACATACCGATGTTTTGCCAAAGACTGGTATGGCGAAAATAGGTCGATGCATGCAAACTGAGCAAGAAGAGACGCAGATTAATCAAAAAGACCGTCATGGCAATAGCAGCTACTGGAGCTTGAACTGCAATCAAAGCCATCATGGCAAACTGAGCGCTCCCAGCATAAACAAAGAGACTCATCAGACCCATTTCTAGTGGTGTCACATAGGGCGAACCGATAATGCCACAGGCAAGGCCGATGCTAACATAGCCCAGAGCCGTCGGCACCGCAGCCTGCACACCCTCCCAAAATCCTTTTTCTTTCATAGACTTCCTCACTAATCATTCCTTCAGCAACTGTTTTCCAAACAGTCACAGCAAACATTATTATAACATATTCGTAAAATAGAAAAAAGTTTAGAGTTTTAAGCTAGTAAAAAGTACTCATCCAGGATACATGCGAAATTGATCCACTCGAATAGGATATTTGTCAACTTCAGGTTTTTCAACATATTCATTTTCTATCGGGTAAACATCAACCCAGAGTTCTTCTCTCTGCCCTTTCAACTTAACCTTAAATCGATAACCAACATCATCACCTGCCAAGGCATCAACTTTCAAGGATTGAAAGTTTGGTAGAGCTTCGATTTCTGCTTTTATGTCTTGAGTCATGTGATAAAATATTTCTTTCTGTTGAACTTTAGAAGGCATCGGAAAATAAATCGTCGCTTCTTGTAAACGATGCGATTTTGAAAAAGCGAAGGTTGCTCGACCGCTATAATTCTTCCAATTAACCTTGTCATAATTATAAAAAAGGCGACCTGTTTTATAGAGATAAGGGTCTTCTGCATGCCAAGTATCTCGATAGCCAGTTGCTGTTTCTTCTACTACTTCATTTGGTTCTCCAAACGCTTCTTCAAAAGACTTCGTAGACATATAAAATGAAAGATACTCAAACACGACCAGTTGCGTCTTGGAAAAAGTCTGACAAGCTGTTAGAAACAGGAGGAAAGTTCCAAGTGCAAGCAGACTACTAATTAATCTTGTAAATTTCATATTTCTACTATACAAAAAAACTCTAGAATTGACAATTTTTGACGAATTTGATTCTCTATTGATTTTTAAAAATTAAATTCTTGAATTTTAAATCCACAAGGTATTGCGTAAAATTCACCTTCAGACATTAGCATTAAAGAAAAAGACTGGAAACCAGTCTCATGATACAACTTATAAACTATTTTAGATTTAATACCCAAACACCAATAAACTAACAATAAGCAAGAAGGTATTCCATGAAGCATGTAAAGCTATGGTCCAATAAATAGAGCGTGTACAGCGAAACATCATGCAAAATATCAAGCCCATTACAAAGTAGAGTATGAAATCTGTCGTTATCCAACCATGCTGTAAAACATGCATAGCGCCAAATATGCCAGCAGAAACAAGAACATCAATATAGTAGTTTTTAAATTTAGACAAGCTTGTCATCAAAAAACCACGACACACTATTTCTTCTGCTATAGGTGCAATAAGGCTACCGTAAAGCACTCGCGTAATAAAATAGCTAATTCCTGTCAAACTGGTGGCTACTTCCACTACTGTACTTCCATTTTGCGTACGAGGAAAGATACGAGTTGCTAGATTTACCCACACAAATAATAAGAAAAAAGAAAGAAAGAAGACACCTAGGTAAGACCAACGAAACTGGAAACGACCATACTCTTTCCAATGTTCACTTTTGACAAAAATAATTGTAGATACAGTTCCCAGGATAAGTACGAATAAAACCTGAAACACATAGTAGATCTCATCAGACAAAGCTACAGTAAAATCTAAGTCTGGTATGACATTAAAAATGAGGTAATAGGTCAAAAGCAACAAGCCAGTTGCTAGGTGAAATTTCATTTCTTTCATTTTCTTCATTTAATCAACTCCTATAGTATCCTACCTTCTACGACGGCTAAACAATCCATCTACTATTTCTCCACCCCAAGCAAAAGCACCACGATGAGGACTCAAGCCCTTGGTTTAGGTTTTTGAAAATCCTCTAAAACAGCAAAGGGAGTATATGACCAATACCGTTATAGACTATATGCAGTCCAATAGGCCAATAAATAGACTTTGTTGCTCTAAACAAGAGTGCAAATATGAGTCCACCGCCCATATATACGAAAAAGTCTGTCAAGACCCAACCATAATCACTGATATGCAAAATTCCAAATAAAGCAGCCGAACCAAGTACGTCCAGTCCCCATTTTTTTCCTTTTTCCAGAGCTGTCATCACCAATCCACGATAAATCATCTCTTCAAAAATGGGACCTGCAATCACAGGATAGAAAAAATACATCAAAAATGCCGTAGCGCCTGTAAAAGTCGGAGCAGCGAGTTGGTAAGCAAGTCCATTTTGGGTAGGTGGGAATAGGAAAAATTTAATAAAATTCCAAATAAATAAAGCAAGAAAAGCTAAAAAGGAATAAAAAAAATATGACCATTTAAATTTTCTACTGTTGATTTGTTGCCATTTTCCTGCTCCTACCATAAAAATAAAAACAAGCAGAATCACAAGAAAGTTCAACATCATATCCGAAAAATAATAGCCAAATTTAGATAGACCAGCAGCAAATTCGCTGTATAAAACTAGACTACTGAACTCCTGGTAAACTATGACCAGTAGCATGGCTACAAAAAAGTAGTAGCGTGAGATGATCTTTTTCATTCTTTTTTCTCCTATACTATGGAATGAAGACAGTATAACACGAAAAATTCCATATTTTTAAAAATCGCATATTTGACATTTTTTCTGGTAGGAATTTCACATTTGCGATTTCTAACTAATCGATAAGTGCTTTGTATTGCTGTAAACGTAATTCAAAAAGTGCTGATAATTGTGGATTTTCTAATATTTGCAGAGATTGGATAAAGTGTTCAATCTCTTTTTGATTGCTTCCCTTGGTTTGAAGGAAAACACTCAATTTCTTTAAAAATTGCCATGATACTTTCTCAAAAACATCATACGGACGGAGCATACTCTCCAACTCGGACTCAAAGATTGGGATGTAAGAGAAAAGTTTGCGCTCCATAAGCTCTGAGATAATATTTAGAAAGCCACTTTTCATATATAGTCTATTGTGTGCCAATTCTTTAAATTCCTTGGATTTTTCGAGTAAGGAGGTTGATAAAAAGATCAAATCTTGATTGCTCAAAAAAGGCATGGTATTGCAAAAAATATAGAGTTCAAACCAGGTCCAAGACTCGATAGCATAGAGATAGGTGGTTAAAAACTCGCTATCCTCCTCTGCTAGTGGATAGCTTTTATCTAGTGAATGGATAGCATCTTTAATCACAATAGAGTTCAAACGACGATAGGTCTGTGCCATCTGTTCTTGCTCAACTTCTTTCAACAATTGCTCTAAGCCAGCTATATCTTGATGGGCAAAGCGATCCACAATCCTTCTACCAAATCGCATATGTGGAGATTCTTGGTAGTTGTTGAGCTTGTGCCCAAACTCATCAAAGGTCACATTTATCCCTTGGATAGCTAGAATCAGCTTATCCGCAGACAGCATGGACTGCCCTAACTCAAACTTGGATAGCTGAGAGGCTGTTAGTCCAGCACAAGCCACATCTGACTGCTTGAGCTTTCTTGCCAGGCGCAATTCCTTGTAAAATTCTCCTAATTCCTGTTTTTCAATCATGGCCAAACTCCCTTTTTCAGATTCCCTTTACTATTCTATTCGTAAAAACTTTTACTTTTTTAACATATTATAAAATATTTTAGCAAAAAAGCCAGCTTCAAGCTGACTCTTTATTCTAAAGTATCAAAAGCGAGACTTGGTTTGGCGTTTAACTCCAAGCCTGCAAAGTTTTCTTTGTTCCACTCGCTGACGCTGGCATAGGCAATCATACCTGCATTGTCTCCGCAGAGACGCAGAGGCGGAATGATGACCTTAACATCAGTGATTTCAGCTGCCAAGCGTTCTCTTAATCCTCTATTAGCTGCCACACCACCAGCCACAACTAGAGTTTTAACAGGATATTTCTCCAAGGCCTTCTTGGTTTTTGCCATGAGAATATCCATAACTGCTGCTTGGAAGGAAGCAGATAGATCTTCCTTGGATAAGCTTTCCCCCTTTTGCTCGGCATTATGGTGAAGATTGATAAAGGCAGACTTCAAACCTGAAAATGAAAACTCCAGATTATCTTCCTTAATCATAGCACGAGGGAAATCATAAATGTCCTGACCTTGATGGGCCAACTCGTCGATCTCACGACCTGCTGGATAGGTCAAACCCATAACACGGCCGACCTTATCATAGGCCTCGCCAACCGCATCATCTCGAGTTTCACCAACGATCTTGTAATCACCAGCCTCAGAAACATAGACCAACTCTGTGTGTCCACCACTAACCAATAGAGCTAGCAAGGGGAATTCCAAGGGCTCCACACTTTGAGCCGCCATGAGGTGCCCAGCCATGTGGTTAACGGGGATAAGCGGAAGTCCATGTGCCCAAGCAAAGGCCTTGGCAGCTGACAAACCAACTAGCAAGGCTCCGACCAAGCCTGGTCCATAAGTAACCGCAACAGCTGTTACATCTTCTTCTGTAATCCCTGCTTCTGCCAGCGCCTCCTCGATACAGGCTGTAATGACCTCGACATGGTGACGACTGGCTACTTCTGGCACTACGCCCCCAAAACGTTTGTGACTCTCAATTTGACTAGCAATGACATTGGACAAGAGCTCGTCGTCGTTTTTCAGTACGGCGACACTGGTCTCATCGCAAGATGTCTCAAATGCTAAAATATATCTATCCTTCATCTATTTCTCTCTTCATGATAATGGCGTCCTCGACTGGATCATGGTAATAGGCCTTTCGCTCAGCGATGACTGCCATTCTTTCTTTCTTATAAAATGCCTGTGCTCGTTGATTTGACTTTCTGACTTCGAGGAAAATCTCCTTATCTGTCGGTAATAGATCAAATAAGTCTGACGCAATTCCCTGACCTTGATAGGCTTTTTTGACAGCGATTTGCAAGACTTCTGCCTCAAAGTTATTTTCCTGAACAGCTAGAAATCCAATCACTTCTGCCCCGTCATATGCCAGAGCATACCAAGTCTGGTCTTGGGACAGGTCTGCTTGGATTTGTTTCAAAGTCCAAGGACTGACTGGATAAACATCTGCCATAACAGCATAGATGGATTGAGCCAAGTCAGGTTGCTGTTGGATTCGTTTGATTTCTATCATAGGCGTTTAATGTAGGACTCGCCAGACTCAGTGTGATTCTTGAGCCAGTTTTCCTCAGCTTCAACTCGTTTGAGGTAATTTGGCACAAAGTCGTGCAAGGAGTCTGCTTCCTTGTCCCAGGCCCAAAGAGCAAGATTAGCTGCATTTGGCAAGGTTTCCTGATAGTTAGCCTGTGGTAGTTGTTCTTGAATCTGCTCCACAAAGGCTCCCACTTCACCAACAAAAGTGACTTGTTCAGTATCTTTGACTTGCTCCAAAACTTCTGCAAAGGACAGATGTGCCTCTGGAAAGACAGGTTGAGCATTTTCATAAAATCCTGCATAAACATTGTTGCGACGCGCATCCATCAAAGGAACAACCAAACCTTCCTGCTGGCTTGGTACCAGAGCTAAAAGGCTGGACATGCCCACTAACTCAATGTTCAGGGTATGAGCCAAGGTCTTGGCAGTTGCTACCGCGATTCGCAAACCTGTGTAGCTACCTGGCCCCTCTGCTACAACGATTCGATCCAAATCTTTAGGCGTCAAATCTAGACTAGCCATCAAAAAATCAATGGCTGGCATAAGGGTAATACTGTGATTTTTTTTGATATTGATTGTCGTCTCGGCAAGAAGCTGCTTGTCCTCTAAAATAGCAAGAGAAAGAGCCTTGCTGGACGTATCAAAAGCTAATACTTTCATAACACATTCCTATCTTTTTGTCTGTTTACTATTATACTACAAAAGAAGGCGCATGGGAATTTTCTTTGTTTTGAAACAAAAATCATGGTGAAAAGAAATTTTCAAAAACATTGCAACTTTTTACCTTCATTTCCGAATATAAAAGTGAACAAGAAAAAAGGAGGAATGTTCAATGACAAATTTCGAAAATATTGACAATCAATTTGTATCGCTATCTGAAAATGAATTATCAGATATTGATGGTGGTCTAGCTCCCTTGGTTGTCTTTGGAGTAGCAGTATCTTGGAAAGCTATTGCTGGCGGAACAGCACTTGTAGGCTCTGGCTTAGCAGCTGGTTATTTTTTAGGAGGTTAGTATGAGTAAAGATTTAGACAAATATCGTGAAATTTCTAATAAAGAATTGCAAGAAATCAAGGGTGGTTTTGGTGTCGGTGTTGGTATAGCTTTATTTATGGCAGCTTACACCATTGGAAAAGATCTCCGTAAAAAGTTTGGATAAGTCATGCTAGATAAAAGACACATTTTTAGAAGGATGAATTTTATTTTCTTCATCTCTTACAGTTTGATCAGTATTCTCAACGATTTAAACATTACAACTATACCATTGCCAATTGATTTATCTGTTTGTATTGTTTTATTTTTATGCTTCAACTCTATTTTTGAACAGAACAATCACAACTGTAAAAATAGGGATAGGGCCTGAAAATATAACCTT
Organism: Streptococcus fermentans; assembly: GCF_040888305.1. NCBI lineage: Bacteria > Bacillati > Bacillota > Bacilli > Lactobacillales > Streptococcaceae > Streptococcus > Streptococcus fermentans. The sequence goes on from NZ_JBFNFG010000003.1 coordinate 121,941, forward strand.
TGTTTGAGGGAAAATTGGACACCGAATTTGAAAAATCCACCCTATCTTAATAGTTGGGATGGATTTTTTGTGTAGCTGAGTTCGCTATTTTTTTATAACCTATTTTAAAGATAGGCATTCGTTCAATCAGCAGATATAAATAAACAACTGAAGCTAAGCATTCAAACCAAAGTAAAATACAAGCCAGACCACATAGGTCACAAGAAGGAGGAAAATAGAATACAGTGTTACAAAGAGAATTTTCCAGTGTAAAGCTGTTTTTCTATGTTCCAGCCGAACAAATAGTAGATTGCCACCGTAAACACAAGCAACAAAAACAGCAAATATCAAGAGACGAATCGCGATAGCTAGTTGAAACATAGAGAGCCTCCTTTCTCCAATTCTAAAGGCAAATATTTCAAAATCATCATCTAACGAAAAGGAGCAAATAGCCTCAAAAGGAGCCCAAGCAGTTGTAGCAATATGCAGAATTTCCATCCAAATAGGTGAAACACAAAATCAAACATAGCTAGTCCTCCTTAATCAAGAAAAACCTCTTTTCTAACTTTATTATAGCACTTGCATCGGATGTCTTCAAATACTTATACAAGGTATAATGAAACCCATTTCAAGCTCCTTACTTTCATGTTTCCTGCTTTTACTAATTCCCCTTTTTATGTTATAATTGAGATAATTGTAACGAATCAAGGTCAATAAAGACAAAAAATGAACTGGAATCAAACCAGCTTCAAACTGAGCATTTTTGAATATAGCTGACCTGAAAGCAGAAAGGAAACATATGATTTACAAAGTTTTTTATCAAGAAACAAAAGACCGTAGCCCACGTCGTGAAACAACACGCTCACTATACTTAGACATCGATGCTAGTTCAGAACTTGAAGGACGTATCGCTGCTCGCCAACTTGTCGAAGAAAATCGTCCAGAATATAATATCGAGTATATCGAACTCTTGTCTGACAAATTGCTAGACTACGAAAAAGAAACTGGCGCATTCGAAATTACGGAGTTCTAATATGGCCTACACTCTTAAACCAGAAGAAGTTGGCGTTTTTGCCATTGGTGGTCTAGGAGAAATCGGAAAAAACACATATGGTATCGAATACCAAGACGAAATCATCATCGTTGATGCAGGGATTAAATTCCCTGAGGATGACCTACTTGGTATCGACTACGTTATCCCTGATTACTCTTATATTGTAGAAAATATCGACCGCGTCAAGGCTCTCTTGATTACACACGGACACGAGGACCATATCGGAGGGATTCCCTTCTTGCTCAAGCAAGCAAACATCCCTATCTATGCTGGTCCACTGGCCCTTGCCTTAATCCGTGGAAAACTCGAAGAGCATGGACTTTTGCGCAATGCTACACTTCACGAAATCAACCACAACACGGAGTTGACTTTTAAAAATCTTAAAGCAACTTTCTTTAGAACAACCCACTCGATTCCAGAGCCATTGGGAATCGTCATCCATACCCCTCAAGGGAAAATCGTTTGTACGGGAGACTTCAAGTTTGACTTTACACCAGTTGGGGAACCTGCAGACTTGCACCGTATGGCAGCCCTAGGTGAAGATGGAGTGCTTTGCTTACTCTCTGACTCGACCAATGCTGAAGTACCAACCTTTACAAACTCTGAAAAGGTTGTCGGCCAGTCGATTATGAAGATTATCCAAGGTATCGAAGGACGTATCATCTTTGCATCCTTTGCCTCAAATATCTTCCGTCTCCAGCAAGCAACGGAAGCTGCCGTTAAGACAGGGCGTAAGATTGCTGTCTTTGGACGCTCTATGGAAAAGGCCATTGTCAACGGGATTGAGCTTGGTTACATCAAGGCTCCTAAGGGAACTTTCATCGAGCCAAATGAAATCAAAGACTATCCTGCGGGTGAGATTCTTATCCTCTGTACGGGAAGTCAGGGTGAGCCTATGGCCGCTCTCTCTCGTATCGCTAACGGAACTCACCGTCAAGTGCAACTCCAACCTGGCGATACTGTCATCTTCTCATCTAGCCCAATTCCAGGAAACACCACTAGCGTCAACAAATTGATTAACATCATTTCTGAAGCTGGGGTTGAAGTTATCCATGGTAAAATTAACAACATCCATACTTCTGGACACGGTGGTCAGCAAGAGCAAAAACTCATGCTCCGCTTGATTAAGCCAAAATACTTCATGCCTGTTCACGGTGAATACCGCATGCAGAAAGTCCACGCTGGACTTGCCGTAGATACTGGCGTAGAGAAGGACAATATCTTTATCATGAGTAATGGTGATGTGCTTGCCCTCACTGCAAACTCTGCCCGTATCGCAGGCCACTTCAATGCCCAAGACATCTACGTCGATGGAAATCGTATCGGTGAAATCGGTGCAGCTGTGCTTAAAGATCGTCGCGATCTATCTGAAGATGGTGTCGTACTTGCTGTCGCAACCGTTGACTTCAAGTCTCAGATGATCCTATCTGGACCAGATATTCTCAGCCGTGGATTTGTCTACATGCGCGAATCTGGTGACTTGATTCGTCAAAGCCAACGCATCCTTTTCAATGCTATTCGTATCGCTTTGAAAAACAAAGATGCCAGCATCCAATCTGTCAATGGCGCCATAGTAAATGCCATTCGACCATTCCTTTACGAAAATACTGAACGTGAACCAATCATCATTCCGATGATTCTCACACCAGATGAAGAATAAGAAAAAATTCTCTGAAATCCTATGACTTCAGAGAATTTTTGTTATTTCACGATAAGCTCATAACGAGTTTTGCTGGTGAAAGTTTCACCTGCTTTGAGAATGACTTGATCTTTAAGGTCACTATGAATAGCATCTGGTAAAGCTTGCGCTTCTAGAGCAATTCCATTGTGCTGAATCATTGGCTGACCAGCAATGATGACACTCTCGTCCACAAAGTTTGCTGTGTAGACCACAAAGCAAGGAGCCTCTGTCTTGAAGAGCAAGAAGCGACCTGAACCTTGGTCATAGAGGAATCCAGCATTGTCATGTCTTGCAGGAAGAGCAAATGGATGGTCCAAACCAGATACGAGTTGGATTTGCTCATCTTCTTCTGCAAAGATATCCTTCAACAAAGCACCATTGTAGATATGTTTGATCACATCACGGTTAGCATCTGGGGTTTTAGCTGGAACACCATCAGGAGCGATTGGGTAAATACCTTCAGTATTCAGTTGGAATACATGACGGTCAACTGTCTGCGTGAAATCAGCAGATAAGTTAAAGTAGCTATGGTTAGTTGGATTGACCAAGGTATCCTGGTCTGTCGTTACCTTGTAACTAACTTCGTAGGCACCACTTTCTTCCAAGTTGTAGCTAATCCAGATCTTAAGATTTCCAGGGAAACCTCCAGTCCCGTCTGCTCTTTCTGTGTAAAGAGTCAAACCATGATCATTCACTTCGACTAGCTCAAACAAGCTAGAATCCCAACCAGTTGAGCCACTGTGGTTACAGTTGCTAGCATTGTTGACTTCGAGTTCATAGGTCTTCCCATTGAGTTCAAATGTCGCACCTGCAATACGACCTGCAACTGGACCTACACTTGCTCCATGTTTAGGGCTATTTCCCACATAGCTTTCGAAATCGTCAAAACCTAGAATAACATTGGCAAAATTGCCAGTCTTATCTGGAGTTACATAGCGTAAAATTGTTGCTCCATAGGTCATGATTTCCAGTTGGTAGCCTGCCTCCGTTTCAAAACGGTAAGCGAGGACATCCTTGCCATCTACTTTTCCAAATACACGTTCTGTGTATGCTTTCATCCTTCTCTCCTTTTTCTATTTCAATTAAGTAAACAAACCATAGAAAGCGCATTCACTCTCTATGGTTTTATTTTATGATTTACAGACATCTTTGTCAAGAAACCATAGATATTTTATTAACAAAAGTTGTTCCTTCTATTTCTATCCTATGCTTCTACACGTTCAGTCCATGAAGTAGCTGTTGTTTGAAGAACTTTATTGAGTTCATCAATGTTTTCAAATCCAGTTGTACGAAGCCATTCGCGAGCTGCTGCTTCTCCATCTTTGATGTAAGCTTCAACAGATCCAGCCCATGTTGCACGTCCACAAAGAACACCATTGAAGTTTGCACCTGATTCGTGGGCAAAGACAAGTGTCTCTTGGAAGAGTTTAGCGGATACACCTGCACTCAAGTAGATGTATGGCAAGTTAGTAGCTTCGTCTTGGGCTTTGAAGAAAGCTGCTGCTTCTTCACGTGTATGAACGATTTCTCCATCGCCAAAGCCTTCAACGTATTTCACGTTAACTGGAACTTCCACTTTCAAGACATCGATGTTAAAGCGTGGATCTGAGAAGACTTTCATAGCTCCGATAACCTTATGTGGTTTCACTTTAGCATATTCTGCAGAACCTGCATCAGCAATTTTTTCATCGTAAGCAAGAATTTCAAGGAAGAATGGAATATCTTCCGCCACACACTCAGAACCGATACGTTCGATGTAGGCTTGTTTTTGTTGGTTGAGTTCGTCAGAGCTCTCTACGTCATAGTAAAGCAAGAACTTAACAGCATCTGCCCCTTGTTCTTTGATACGTTTTGCAGACCAAACATCCAAGCAGTCTGGCAAACGTTTTGTGCTTGTTGTGTCGTATCCTGTTTTTTCATAAGCAAGGAGCAGACCAGCATTTGGATCAAGAGCTTTTGTAGCTGGAAGACCATATTCAGGGTCAAGAAGCATAGATGAAGCGTATTTAGTCAATTCATCTGCTACCAAGACTTTAAGTTCTTCCATTTGAGCTACCGTTGGCTCCTCTGTTTGGTATTGAGCCATAAGGCGTTTCAAAGCACCACGTTGGTCAAAAGCAAGAGCTGAGATGATACCATTTTCATCTGAGAGTTTTTGCATGCAAGCAAGTTTATTTGGGCTTAATGTTAATTTACTCATAGATTCTTCCTTATTTTTCAAACTCGTGAATAATGACACCTTGAACGACACGGTTCACTGTACCTGTAGGTGATGGTGTATCTGGTCTGTTACCAACTTTAAGCGAAGTCAAGAGGGCAAATAACTGACCATACACAATGTAAGGGAAGACACGGTAAACATCATTTAAAACGCCACCGCAGCCAAGCGCTACTTCCTTAACATTTTCAAGTCCAAAGGCCTGATCGCTCAAAAGAACAACACGACGAGCAATTTTGTCACCTGCAACTTCACGAACCAAGTCCAAGTCGTACTTACGAGTATAGTCTGTTGTCGTACCAAATACCAAAACGACAGTATCTTCGTTAATCAGAGATTTTGGACCGTGACGGAAGCCAACTGGGCTTTCATACATAGTCGCTACTTGACCGGCAGTCAATTCCAAAATTTTAAGCTGGGCTTCGTGAGCGAGTCCGAAGAATGGGCCTGCACCTAGGTAAATCACTCGGTTAAAGTCTAGGTCTACCAACTCTTTGACATCTGCCACATTATCAAGGACTTTACGAGCTAAACTAGATAGCACTTCAAAACGTTCAGCTTTAACAGCAAATTCTGTTGGATCAAATACCAAGAGTGCTGTCAACATCATTGAAGTGAAGCTTGAAGTCATAGCAAAGCCAGCATCGTTAGACGCAGCTGGTTGTAGCAACAAGAGGTTGCGGTCATCACCATGCGCTTGGAGAGCCAATTTCCCTTCAGCCGCACATGTGATTGTTACTTGATAAAGTTCATCAACCAAAGCCTTGGCCAAGTCAACTGTTGCCACACTCTCAGGTGAGTTCCCGCTACGAGCGAATGATACCAAAACAGTTGCTACATCTTTTTTCAAATAGGTTTGTGGATTGGCAACAATATCTGTTGTCGCAATAGCATTAAAATTCCATTTACGTTCATCATAAACTTCCTTGAAGTAAGGAACGAGAGTATCACCTACATAAGCAGAAGTTCCAGCACCAGTCAGGATAACCTTGATGTAGTCATGTTTGTCAGCAATTCCTTGTAAAAAGGCTGCAATTTCATCACGTCGTGCTTGATAAGCTTCAAAAGCTTCCTTCCAAACGTCCGGTTGTTGGTAAATTTCGCGAGTTGTGATTTCTGCCCCCAACTCAAGCAATTCTTCTTTTGTATAATCTAGCATTGAGTCCCTCTAATCTATTATTATATTGTTTTCTATTTAAAATATGGGAATGGGAGTAAGCCCCATTCCCATTTATATTCTATGAAATATGTTCTAACAGTATTTCTGTTATTACACCTTATTCATCTTCATCGTCATCGTCGAAACCAGCCAATAAATCATTAACTTTGACAATGCTTTCTGAAGCACGACTCTTATAATCTGCATCAGCGCCGGTTAGGCTCGCATTGATAAACTCAATAACCATTGGAAGATTCATTCCTGCGTAAAGTTCGATGTCACGACCTTCCATAATCAGACGGCTCACCACGTTACATGGTGTTCCACCAAGGAGGTCAGCAAAGACTAGGAAATCATCCAAACCTTCGACAGCAGCTTCAAATTTCGCAGTGAAATCTTCTGGTCCATCTTCTGGAAGAAGAGCTACCGCATGAATGTTGTCTTGTGGACCCATAATCATTTCTGTGCTACCTTTAAGTTCTTCACAGAAACGTCCATGGCTCACTAAAATCAATGATTTACTCATAAATTATGCGCCCATTCCAAGTAAGAATTTACCGATGAATGAAAGTCCAACAGCAAGAGCAATGATAATACCGATTGCTTTAGTTGAGTTCATACCTTTCTTACCAAGCAACCAGAAGATGAATGCTGTGAAGATTGCTGGAAGCAAGCGTGGGAAGATTGAGTTCAAGATATCTTGGAAGTCAATCATTTTCTCACCGATTGGCAATTTGTATGAAATTTCAAAGTTGATCATTGTTGCTACAAGAGCACCCATCATGAATACACCAAGAACAGATGCAGCTTCAATCAAAGCTGTCAAAGTGCTTTGCATGTTGTTGATAAGGTTAACCCCTTCTTTGTAGGCAAATTCCAATTGTTTCCAACGGAAGATGTCATACGCTACTGCAACTGCGATCCAAAGGAAGATACCCCAAGGTTGACCAGCGATAGCCATTGTTGCAGCGATAGATCCCATGATAGCAGGTACAAGTGAACCAAAGATAGTATCTCCAAGAGGAGCGAATGGTCCCATCAAACCTGTCTTGATACCGTTAACCGCATCTTTTGAGCCAACGCCATCTTTTTCTTCCATAGCAAGGTCAAAACCAGCGATGATTGTGTGGAAGAATGGTGAAGTGTTGAAGAATTGAGTATGAACTTTCATCATTTCTTTCAACTCAGGAGTTCCATCTCCATACATTTTACGCAATTGTGGCAAGATCATGTAAAGGTAACCTGATGCTTGCATACGCTCGTAGTTCCATCCCAATTGGAAAGTGAACAAGCTACGTTTGTTAATTTGATTAAAATCTTCTTTTGTTAATTTGTAATTAGAATTCGTCATCTTCAATTTCCCCACTTTCTGATGGTGTAGAAGGTGCTGCTACAGCAACTTTTTGGCTGTTCTTGAAGTGAACAACTGCAAGGAAGATACCCACGATAGAGATACCGATCATAGACAATCCTTTGAAGTTGTTTGCAAAGCCAATTTTTTCAGCAACGTCAGCAGGAAGAGTGCCAATGATACCAGCAACTGCTCCACCAAGACCTGTTACGTATGAGTAAAGTACAGTCAACATAGCTGTCAAACCGAATCCCATAGCAAGGTAGTGAAGGTTACGTTTAACTGGAAGGTAACGAAGCAAGATAGCGAATCCAAGACCTGGAAGCATACGACCTGCAAGAGTCAAACCGTCTGCAACCCATTGGTATTCTTTAACAAGGTTTACAACACCTTGTACGAATTCTCCACCAAAAGCAAGGGCGAAGAATACTGGAAGGGCACGAGAAGCAGCCCATGGAAGCGCACCAAGAAGGTAGTTACGTTCGATAGCTTTATAGTCAAAGCGTTCGATCGCAGCATCAATACGGTGTGCGAAGAATGTAGTAGTCATACGACCAAGTACGTCGAAGTAAGTCAAAAGTGCCGCTACTGGTACAGCGATTGTAGTGATCGCAAGATCTGTTTCGATACCTTGTGAAACTGAGAAAGCTGTCGCAAGAACCGCACCAGAAGTTGCGTCGATACGAGAAGCACCACCGAAGGTACCTACCCCAAGGACAAACAACTGCAAGCTACCACCGATAAACAAACCAGTTGTCAAATCTCCCATGATCAAACCAGTAATGAAACCAGCGAATACAGGGGAACCTGCAGAAGAAACGATCGTCAACTCATCACAGATTTGATAAGCTGAGTACAGAGTGAGAAGTAAAATTTGCCACCATTGTATCATAACAATGACCTCCTAAAAATTTTTTCCTATTTTAATAAGCTCAAAAAGTCTGAAACTGGATCATTTGGAACCATTTGAGCAGTAAGTTTAACACCTTTTTCCGCCAATTTGTGGAAATCTTCTACGTCTTTATCTACAACGTTGATTGAACGTGTAATAGAACGTGTTTCTGGTGTTTGAGACATATTACCAACATTGACTGCTTCAAGCGGTACCCCTGCTTCCACTAATCCAAGGAAGCGGTCTGGTTTACGAGCAACGATAAACAAACGTTGGCTATCATATTTTCCAGCAAGGATATTGGCTGCAGCTTTTTCAACTGGCAAAATACTAAGTTTTACACCTGGTGGTGTTGCAAGTTTCAATCCGCTCTTTTCAACATCGTTGTTAACAACTTCATTGTCAACGACCATGATACGTGAAACATTCAGTTTAGCAGACCAAAGGTTTGCTACTTGTCCGTGGATCAAACGTCCATCAATACGGCATCCTACAATTGTCATAAATTTTCCCCCTTTATATGTTTTAGTGTAGGTTTACGAGTTAAGTGTATGTGATCTCTATATTCCCCTTCAGTTTCAAAGATAATGATGCGGTTAGCACCTTCCTTGAGATAGCTGTGCGGAATATAAAGCGATAAGGTTGGACCAACATTCCAGAAACGTCCGAGATGATGGCCATTGACATAGGCAATCCCTTTACCAAACTCAGATAGTTCTAAGTAGGTGTCCTTCGGAGCCTCAACTTCAAAGTCATAGGCGTAAAAGGCAGGTTGTCCTTCTGTCCATCCTTTTGAGAAATCAATCTTTTCAGGATTATCTAGTGGAAGCGAATAGTGTTCCCAGTTCAGCATGAAGTGTAGGTCTTTGCAGACACCTGTACGAATCCCTTTTCGTTGTGTATCTGCTAGGAACTTATGCCCGTAATTGACACGCCCCATATTTTCTACCAGGACATCAAAACGAGAGAGCGCTTTCTTTTCTCCTTGATAGAAGATGTCCTCACCAATTTCTGTCTGGTACTGAGTTGTAACCCATTTACCATCTACAAATAGCTGAGCTCTGTCTCGACCGTCAATGATACGGATACGTTCTTCTTCTGCATCCCAACTAGCTTCTGTACGATAGAGTAGATAACCGTAGCTTTGTCCCAACTCTTCCATTTTCTTAGGATAGAGACTTTCAGTTGGACTTGTTAGGCTATCCAAGGTTTCAAATAGAGAAACTTTCTCAACCAGTGGAATGTTTTCAACTTCCATGCTCTCTTTGTAAAGTGGTTCTAATTGTGGATACTCAGGATAGTAAGTCGCCATCATTTCCTTAACTGCCATGTATTTAGCAGTTGGATTGCCAGCTTCATTAAGGAGAGCGTCATAATCATAAGATGTTACTTGTGGTAAATCAATAGTTCCTCGAGCTGAACAACCATTCATAAAACCAAAGTTGGTTCCACCGTGGAACATGTAAAGGTTGATAGAGCCTTGCTCTAGTACCTCATGTACGGCTTCCGCTAACTCCTCTGGCTCACGCGTGATGACTGGTTCTTTCCATCGATTAAACCATCCATCCCAGAATTCCATACACATGAGTGGCCATTTCTTGTCATACTCATCAAAGAACTCTTGCATTTGCGAGAAGTTAAAGTTTGCTTTTGAACCAAAGTTCCCTGTCACAAAGAGATCATCTTCAATCAAGGTACCAGCTTTCAGAGTTGCTCGCCATGGACCATCAGATGTAAAGAGCGGACAAGTCACTGAACGTTCTTCCATCAATCGACGAATCTCACGCAAGTAGGTTTTGTCCTCACCGTATGAACCGTACTCATTTTCAACCTGCATCATGAGGATGTTACCACCATTATCCAACAATCTTGGAACAAGACGTGGAAGTAAATGATCATAGTAGCGTCCTACCATTTCTATAAAGGCTGGATCAGAGGAACGGATTCGCATGTCTTTATTTAAAAGCCATGCTGGTAAACCACCGAATTCCCACTCTGCACAGATAAAGGGAGATGGCCGAACAATAGCATACAAGCCTAAGTCCTGAGCTGTCTGAAGAAATTTTTCAATATCAAGATTGCCTTCAAAATTGAAGTTTCCTTCAGTTGGCTCATGTAAATTCCAAGCGACATATGTTTCAACAGTGTTAAAACCTAAAGCCTTGAGATTGTACAATGAATGATACCAGTCTTCTTCAGGAATTCTAAAATAATGAATGGCACCAGATAAAATTTTGAATGGTTCCCCATCTAGGTAAAAATCATCCTCAATTTTAAACCTTGTCATTTTACCACCCCATACTTTTTCGTTTGCGCTTTCATTTGTTGTTATATTAAATGATAAACTAATGAATCCATCTTGTCAATAGATTTTTCGAAAATTATTTAAAATTTTTCTTTTTTTTACTGAATTGTTTTCTAAAATTCTTGTAAAAAAATTTTTTCTTAAATATTTTCGATCTAGATAGCATAAATGTATGAGTTTTTAACCGTAAATAATATGTAAGTCAATCACTTAGAATATTATTTTATTTTTTTACATTATTTACTATCATTTTCAAACTATTTATGGTAAAATCGAAGATGGAGAAGGAAAAAATGAGGTGAAAATATGGCAATTCCAAAGTATCAATATATCAAAGATGAATTGAAAAACAAAATCATTTCAGGTCAATTTGCAAGTGGCGACAAGTTCTTCACTGAAGCAGAATTGATTGCAATGTATGACGTAAGTTCGATCACTGTTGTTCGCGCCTTAAACGACCTTGCTAAAGACGGTTATATTGTCCGCCAACAAGGAAAGGGAACCTTTGTGGCTCGCGCTCGCAAGCACAAACTCGTAGAATTTTCTGATGTAGAAATTTTTGAAACCAAGGACGATAAAGTCACTGTTCTTTCCATTGAACGCGGTAACGATCTTAACTACTTAGAAAAATTGGGATTGCGTGGCGATCAATTTTATTACAAAATCGAACGTATCCGTGAATCTAACGGTGTTACTTATATCTACCACACATCTTATATCCCTGAACAATACATCAATGCAAACTATCCAAATCTTGAATACTATAGTTCTATCTATAATCGTTTCAAATTGGACTACCACATTCACATGAATGACGAGCATTTTGAAGAAATCAATGAAATTGTATTTCCAACTCCAGAACATGCTGCTTCTATCCTAGGAATCGACTCTCAGTTCCCAACTGTTCTCCAAACCAAGACAACTAAACTTGAGTCAACTGGCCAAGTATTGGAATACATTGAAACTTACAAACGTTCTGATTTCTATAAGATTAAATTTATCTCATGTGGTCGCGATCACTGAACATTAAAAAGTCTGAGGCAATCGTTTCAGGCTTTTCTGTTTTTCATTATAGCACGCTAGCTTTTAGTAGGAAATATCAAATGACTTTAAACTATAATTTGGAGAAATTTTACTAAAAACAGAGTAAAAATTGAAAATTAGTTCAAATTAAATAACTTCTTATATTTTTTATAGGTATTTTATTAAAATACTTGACTTTACTAGTTTCAGATAATACAATGGAATCAGTTTGTGAAAACGCTACCAAAACAATAAATTAGGAGGTTATTTAATGAAACCAGAAAATAAACAGCGTTTCTCTATTCGTAAATACGCAATCGGAGCAGCTTCTGTCTTGATCGGCTTTGCCTTTCATGCGCAAGCTGTTGCCGCTGATGGAGTCGTACCTACTACAACAGAGAATCAACCTACTATCCAAGCTACAGGTGAATCGTCTCCACAGGCTAGCGAAGAAAAACTTGAAACTAGTCCTACACCAGAAGCCGTAGCTCCTGCAGCTCCAGCAACACCTGTAGCAAACACTGAAGCACCAAAAGTTGAAGCTACTCCTGCACCTGTCGTAGAAAAAACTGTTGCAACTGAAGAAACTCCAGCAAAACCAGAAGTAACTGAAGAAGCTAAGCAGTCAGAGCCAGAAAAGGTAGAAAACAAAGAAGTTGCTACAGTTGAGGCTCCTGTAGTCGCTACAGAGAAAGTAGCTCAAGTCAATGAAAAACTGGCTAAAAAGAAAATCGTTTCTATTGATGCTGGACGTAAATACTTCTCTCCAGATCAACTAAAAGAAATTATCGACAAGGCAAAACACTATGGCTATACTGATCTTCATCTCCTAGTCGGAAATGATGGCTTGCGTTTTATGCTTGATGACATGTCTCTAACTGTAGGGGACAAAACTTATGCAAGCGATGATGTCAAACGTGCTGTTGAAAATGGAACCAATGCTTACTACAACGATCCGAACGGCAATCATCTAACTGAAAGCCAAATGACCGACTTGATTAACTATGCTAAGGATAAAGGTATTGGACTTATCCCATCTGTTAACAGTCCTGGCCACATGGACGCTATCCTTAATGCTATGAAAGAATTGGGTATTGAAAAGCCTAACTTTAACTATTTTGGTAAAGAATCAGCGCGTACTGTTGACCTTGACAATGAAAAAGCTGTTGCCTTCACAAAAGCTTTGATTGATAAGTATGCAGGCTACTTTGCTGGTAAGTCTGAAATCTTCAACATCGGTTTGGATGAGTACGCTAACGACGCTACAGATGCTAAGGGATGGAGCGTTCTTCAAGCCTATAAATGGTATCCAGAAGATGGATTTCCAGACAAGGGTTATGACAAATTCATCGCCTATGCAAATGACCTAGCTCGTATCGTTAAATCTCACGGTCTAAAACCTATGGCCTTCAACGACGGTATCTACTATAATAGCGATACAAGTTTTGGTACTTTTGACAAGGACATCATCGTCTCTATGTGGACTGGTGGCTGGGGTGGTTACGATGTCGCTTCTTCTAAGTTACTAGCTGAAAAAGGACATGAAATCCTCAATACTAACGATGCTTGGTACTATGTTCTCGGCCGTAATGCTGACGGACAAGGTTGGTACAACCTTGATCAAGGATTGAACGGCATTAAGAGCACACCGATCACTTCTGTACCAAAAACAGAAGGAGCTGACGTTCCTATTATTGGTGGTATGGTAGCAGCTTGGGCTGATACTCCATCTGCTCGCTACTCTCCATCTCGTCTCTTCAAACTCATGCGTCAATTCGCAAACTCAAATGCTGAATACTTCGCTGCTGACTACGAGTCTGCTGAACAAGCTCTGAAAGAAGTTCCAACAGACCTTACTCGCTACACAGAAGAAAGTATTGCAGCCGTTAAAGATGCTGAAAAAGCCATCCGTGCTCTCGATAGCAACCTCAGCCGTGCTCAACAAGATACTATTGACCAAGCGATCGCAAAACTCCAAGAAGCTGTTAGCAACTTGACCTTCACTCCAGAAGCTCAAAAAGAAGAAGATGCTAAACGTGAAGTTGAAAAACTAGCTAAGAACAAGGTCATCTCTATCGATGCTGGACGTAAATACTTCACACTTGACCAACTTAAACGCATCGTTGACAAGGCTAGTGAGCTCGGCTACTCTGACCTTCACTTGCTCCTTGGAAATGATGGACTTCGCTTCCTACTTGATGATATGAGTATCTCAGCAAATGGCAAGACTTATGCAAGCGACGATGTGAAAAAGGCCATCATCGAAGGAACAAAATCTTACTACGATGATCCTAACGGAACTACTTTGAACCAAGCTGAAATCACTGAGCTTATCCAGTATGCTAAGGACAAAGGGATTGGACTAATCCCAGCTATCAATAGCCCAGGTCATATGGATGCTATGCTTGTCGCTATGGAAAAATTAGGCATCGCAAACCCTCAAGCCAACTTTGACAAGGTTTCAAAAACAACTATGGACCTTGAAAACGAAGAAGCGATGAACTTTACAAAAGCCCTTATCGGCAAGTACATGGACTTCTTTGCTGGTAAGACTAAAATCTTTAACTATGGTACAGATGAGTATGCTAACGATGCTACCAATGCTCAAGGTTGGTACTACCTCAAGTGGTATGGTCTCTACGGCAAATTTGCTGAGTACGCTAATAGCCTAGCTGCCATGGCTAAAGAAAAAGGTCTTCAACCAATGGCCTTTAACGATGGCTTCTACTACGAAGACAAGGATGATGTTGAGTTTGATAAAGACGTTATCATCTCTTACTGGTCTAAAGGCTGGTGGGGTTACAACCTTGCGTCTCCTCAATATCTAGCAAGCAAAGGTTATAAATTCCTAAACACGAATGGAGACTGGTACTACATTCTCGGTCAAAAACCAGAAGATGGCGGTGGCTTCCTCAAGAAAGCTATTGAAAATACTGAAAAAACTCCATTTAACCAGTTAGCATCAACTAAATATCCTGAAGTTGACCTACCTACTGTTGGTAGTATGTTAGCTATCTGGGCTGATAGACCAAGCGCAGAATACAAGGAAGAAGAAATCTTTGAACTCATGACTGCCTTTGCAGACCACAACAAAGACTACTTCCGTGCTGACTACAAAGCACTACGCGAAGAACTTGCTCAAATCCCTGAAAACTTAGAAGGATACAGCACAGAAAGCCTCGACGCTCTCAAGGCTGCTAAAGATGCTCTTAACTACAACCTCAATCGTAACAAACAAGCTGAATTGGACACACTTGTAGCTAATCTCAAAGCTGCTAGACTGGGTCTCAAACCAGCTGCAACTCACTCAGGAAGCCTCTATGAGAGTGAAACTGCTGCTACAGTTGAAAACCGACCAGAGCTTCTTGTTAAGACAGAAGAAATTCCGTTTGAGATTGTTAAGAAAGAAAATCCTAACCTTCCAGCAGGACAAGAGAAAGTCATCACTGAAGGTGTCAAAGGTGAACGGACTATCTATCTTTCAGTTGTGACTGAAAATGGCAAGCAAACAGAAACAGTTCTTGAAAGACAAGTAACGAAAGAAGCTGTCAATCAAGTTGTCGAAGTTGGAACATTAGCGACACATGTAGGAGACGAAAAAGGTCAAGCTCCTGTTGTAAATAAACCTCGTGTAGTCATCGAAGATGAAGAAATTCCATTTACAACCATCACTCGTGAAACTGATGCATTGCCTAAGGGAGAAACTCGTGTTGTAACTGCAGGTGTCAACGGTCGTCGTAGCCATTTCTACTCTGTGACTACTGCTGTTGATGGATCTGAAGTTAAAACATTGGTTACTAGTGTTGTCGCTCAAGAACCAGTCGCTCAAGTAATCGAAGTTGGCAACCCTGTCACTCACGTCGGTGATGAACATGGTCAAGCAGCTATCGCTGAAGAAAAACCAAAACTAGAAATTCCAAGTGAACCAGCTCCAGCATCTGTTCCTGCTGAGGAAAACAAAGCTCTTCCTCAAGGCCCAGCTCCTGTAGCAAAAGAAAATAAACTTCCTGAAACAGGAAGCCAAGGTTCAGAATGGTTGATTGCTACTGGTCTTATGACTGCTCTCACAGCTTACGGACTTAGCAAGAAAAAAGATTAAGCACAAATAAAAAGCGGGACAAAAGTCTCGCTTTTTTGTTTTATTGTTAGTCACCCAAACCGATGCGTTCGAAGATGTCATCCACTCGTTTGGTGTAGTAAGTTGGGTTGAAGATTTCGTCGATTTCTTCTTGAGTGAGACGTGAAGTTACTTCTGGATCTGCTTCAAGAAGTGGTTTGAAGTCTACTTGGTTATCCCAAGATTGAGCTGTCTTTGGTTGTACAAGGTCGTAAGCTTGCTCACGAGTCATACCTTTTTCAATCAAAGTAAGCATCGCACGTTGACTGAAGATAAGACCAAATGTAGAGTTCATGTTGCGGATCATGTTTTCTGGGAAGACTGTCAAGTTCTTAACGATGTTTCCGAAACGGTTGAGCATGTAGTCAATCAAGATGGTTGTATCTGGTGCAATGATCCGCTCAGCTGATGAGTGAGAGATATCACGCTCGTGCCAGAGTGATACATTTTCATAAGCTGTTACCATGTGACCACGGATCACACGCGCAAGACCTGTCATGTTTTCAGAACCGATTGGGTTACGTTTGTGAGGCATAGCTGAAGAACCTTTTTGACCCTTTGCAAAGAACTCTTCTACTTCACGTTGTTCTGATTTTTGAAGACCACGAATCTCAGTCGCCATACGCTCGATAGAAGTTGCGATGCTAGCAAGAACTGCAAAGTACTCAGCGTGAAGGTCACGAGGAAGAACCTGTGTAGAGATTTCTTGGGCACGGATACCCAATTTGTCGCAGACGTATTTTTCAACGAATGGTGGGATGTTAGCAAAGTTACCGACCGCACCAGAAATCTTACCAGCTTCCACACCAGCAGCCGCATGCTCGAAACGCTCGATGTTGCGCTTCATTTCGCTGTACCAAGTTGCCAATTTAAGACCAAAAGTTGTAGGCTCAGCGTGAACACCGTGGGTACGCCCCATCATGATGGTGAACTTGTGCTCTTTCGCTTTGTCAGCAATGATGTTGAGGAAGTTTTCAAGGTCCTTGCGGATGATGTCGTTGGCTTGTTTGTAGAGGTAACCGTAGGCAGTATCCACCACGTCGGTAGAAGTCAACCCATAGTGAACCCACTTGCGCTCTTCACCAAGAGTCTCAGAAACCGCACGCGTGAAAGCCACCACATCGTGGCGAGTCTCTTGCTCGATTTCCAAGATACGGTCGATGTCAAAGTCCGCTTTTTCACGAATCAAAGCTACATCTTCCTTAGGGATTTCCCCTAACTCAGCCCATGCTTCGTCAGCTAAGATTTCCACCTCAAGCCAAGCACGGTATTTATTTTCTTCAGTCCAAATGTTCGCCATCTCAGGGCGAGAGTAACGTTCGATCATTGTTTTATTTTCCTTTCTTTTGATGTTTCACATCAGTTAGCAAGCGGCAATCACTTTATTCAAATTCTTCTTTCCCAATCCATACAGATGGATAGTGATTGAGTGTATTCAAATCCGTATCCAGCGGGACATCATAGATAGCTAGATAGTTTTCAGGATATTGAGCAAGCAACTCTTCATACTTAGCTTTCACCTTTTCGTGATCACTACTAGCATACAAGACTTCGACGACTGCTCCGGTCTTCTCTTTTTCAACAAATGCGTTGACGATGAGTTGTATCATAAAAAACTCCTAAATCGAAATGCCCTTCATATTTGCTTCCAGAATAGGCATCTTCACACCTAACACCTGACCGGTCTGATAAACACTTTGACAACAATAGAAGATGTCCTGTTTATCATTGTGCAAAGTCATAATTTTTCGGGTCAGCTCATTTTTCGCAAACATGACTTTCATGGCCTTGCCGGCTATCCAAGCGGGAATTTTGTATGGCAATAGTTCTGCTTTGTAAAGTTTCAAATTCACGCCACGCGCTTCTACGACTTTCAAAGCTTCTCGAATGGCCTTGATGGCCAATGATAATTCCGATGAACTATTCATCAAGTTCAAAGCCAGTTCTTCTGGATTTTCCAAATTTCCTGAGCGAGCAGCTGTCGAAGTGACACCTGCGTTAATCGCCATGTGAATCCAAATCCACTCGACCATATCATGAGGCACTTCCCACTTCAAATCTGCAGAAACTAGTAAAGCCGTCAGATCAGCATAGTTAGAAATGTGTGCTTTTTGCTCACCTTCTAGCATTAAATGGTCGAACAAGACACCATCCAAATGGTTCTCCTGCATATGACCACCCGCTGTCGGAAAGGCCAAAATATAGTTGTAATCCCCTGCCCACTCTTGGACCTCTTTTCGATTATCCCAGAAATTACAAAAGAAAACAAGGGTGCCTTTGATATTGTTTTTTCGCAAGGTTTCCACAGCTTCTTTGACAAGTCCATGACGCACACTGAGAAAAATAAAATCATATTCCGAATGAGCTTCTGCCACATGAACCTCATAAGTATCATGCTTGTTCTCACCTTTGGAATGATAGCGACCATCTAGCAGATCAACTGACAACTCCTTCGGTGCATTGTTTTTCTTACTATCTCTCAGTACGTGTTCCACTTGATGGCCTGCTTTTTGAAAGGCGTAGGCATAAGTGGTCCCGATCACTCCGAGTCCTAGAATCGCTATTTTCACTTAAAAATCAATCCCTTTCCCAAACTCCTCAACCTTATCCGGTTCATCACTAAACAAAGTCACATGTCCCATTTTGCGGTTGTGCTTCGCTTCTATTTTACCATACAAATGGAGGTGGGCGCTTGGATTTTCTGTCACATATTTTTCAGCAGCCTCGACATGCTGGCCGAGAACATTGAGCATGACTGCTGGTGCATGTAGTTTGATGTCTGGCAATGGTGCTCCGAGAACGCCTAGAATATGGGTATCAAACTGTGAAAAGTCACAGGCTTCAATCGAATAGTGCCCTGAATTGTGGGGGCGTGGTGCAATTTCGTTGACGATGATGTCATCAGCTGTCGCAAACATTTCCACACAGAGCGTACCAGAAAGATTGAGTTGTTCAGCAATCTTCACAGCCATGGCTTTAGCTTTCTCAGCTAGACTGTCAGAAATGCGAGCAGGCACAATGGTTTTTGAAAGAATGTTGTTGCGGTGGATATTTTCCTGAATTGGGAATACTGTCACGTCCTTGCCATTACCAGATACAATGACTGAAATCTCCAAGTCAAAGTTGACGAATTCTTCCAAGACACAGTCTGCTGAGTCCGCTAAAGTGTATGCTTCTTCCAAGTCTGCTTCTGAACGAATAACCTTTTGTCCATGACCATCGTAACCACCAGTCGCCGTCTTAAGGACATAGTTTTTCGACAAGTCGATATCTTCCAAGTCTTGGCTAGATTTCACAACCTTGTAAGGAGCCACAGTGACTTGAGCCTTGTTAGAAAGAAAGTCCTTCTCAAAGATTCGATTTTGAGAGATTCGGAGTAGGTCTGTCCCTTGTGGAAGCTGACCATCCTTGATAACGGCATCCAAACCGTCGGCATCCACATTTTCAAACTCATAAGTGAGGACATCGCAACGCTCCGCCAACTGGCGAAGAGCGTCCACATCATTATAAGGAGCCACGATAATCTCCGCCACGCGAGAGGCCGGGCAATCTGCCGCAGGGTCCAGCGCGATAACCTTGTGTCCCATGTAGATAGCAGAAATAGCCATCATCTGACCTAGCTGACCACCACCGATGATACCAATAGTTTTAGTTGAGCTCATTTGTAGACTCCTCTGCGATTTTTCCTTGTTCTTCGGCAAAGTTAGCAAGTGCGTCCGCAATGGACTTATCTTCTACAGAGAGGAGACGGAGGGCAAAGAGGGCAGCGTTAGTCGCACCTGCTTCACCGATAGCCATGGTTGCTACAGGAACCCCACCTGGCATCTGAACAATCGAATAGAGCGAATCCACACCACTAAGAGCACGTGATTTGACTGGCACACCAATGACTGGAAGTGTTGTCTTGGCTGCTACCATCCCTGGCAAATGGGCTGCGCCACCAGCACCTGCGATGATGATCTTGATGCCACGGCTACGAGCTTCTTCAGCATGGCGGAACATAAGATCAGGTGTGCGGTGGGCAGAGACAACTTTCTTTTCGTAGGCTACACCGAAGCGGTCTAGGACTTCAGCGGTTTTTTGCATAGTTGCCCAGTCGGATTTTGAGCCCATGATGATGGAAATAATTGGTTTAGTCATAATTTTCCCTTTTTTTCTTTTTTGATAATGGTCTTAGGTGGTGAGGACGGAAGCAACCCCTCGGTTTCATTCCTAAAATTTGAGCCCAAGTCTCAAATTTTCCCTAGACCAGAACAGAAATTGTTCTGGTCTTTTCACCACGGCGACCATTATCTTACTTTGGCTCGCTTTCACTCGCCATTGACAAATTTAGTATCTGTTAATCTTTTATAGCCTTACTTCCAATATCTGTTCGGTAAAAGAGGCCTTCTGTGTTTTGTTTGTTGAGTTGGCTGTAGATAATGTTTTGGCCGTCTTTGACGGTATCAGCCGTGGTGACCAGCATGTAAACACGGCCTCCGTTTGAAAGAAGGTCTCCCCCATTTTCAGCAAATTTAGCTCCGGCATAATAAGTGATGATGTCGCCTTCTGTCTTGGTAGGAAGCTTGACACCTTTCTCATAAGCGAGTGGGTAGCCGTTTGAGGCTACAACAACGCCTAGTGTTACACCCTTATCCATCCAAGTAATTGCTGGCTCTTTGCCATCCAAAATATCCGTGATATTTTGCGCAAAGTCAGATGTCAAACGAGGCAGGATAATCTGAGTTTCAGGATCTCCGAAACGAGCGTTGAACTCGATGACCTTAGGTCCATCAGCTGTCAAGATAAGCCCTGCGTAAAGGACACCAAGATACGGACGACCTTCTTTAATCATCCCTTCGAGAACTGGCTTGACAATGGTGTCAACTGCTGTGTCAACCACTCTCTGTGGCAAGTGTGGAACTGGCGCATATGCACCCATCCCACCAGTGTTAGGCCCCTTGTCGCCATCGTAGGCTCGTTTATGGTCCTGAGCTGTTGGCATGATGTAGAACTTGTCCTCATTGACAAAGGCAAAGAGAGAGAACTCCTCCCCGTCAAGGAATTCCTCGATAACCACACGCGCACCAGAGTCGCCAAATTTATTGTCCAAAAGCATCTCATGAGCGGCTTCGACGGCTTGCTCAACTGTCTCCGCAACGACGACACCTTTCCCAAGGGCCAAACCATCTGCTTTAACTACGATTGGTGCCCCCTGCTTTTCGATATAGACCCTGGCTTCCTCGAAATCTGAGAATGTGCCGTAGGCTGCTGTCGGAACGCCGTACTTGACCATGATTTCCTTGGCAAAATCCTTAGACCACTCCAGCTCTGCTGCTAATCTTGTTGGACCAAAAGCTTTAAGCCCTGCTGCATTGAAATCATCTACAATTCCAGCTGCAAGGGCATCATCTGGACCGATAAAGGTCCAAGCGATATCATTGACTTTTGCAAACTCGATTAAGGCAGAATGTTCGGAAATAGAGATATTTACCAATTCCAGACCATCTAGAGTCATCCCGTCATTCCCAGGAGCTACAAAGACTTTTTCAACGTTTTTTGATTCAAGTAACTTCTTAGCAATCGCATGTTCACGACCACCCGAACCAACAACTAACAGCTTCATCTTACAACCTCTTTTGCGAATTATTTACTAATATTATACCATAAACGTTCGTTTTAATCTTGTTTCGTTTCGCTTTTAAAGCAAAAAAAGGAAAGAAACTGTTTTCTTCCCTTTTATTTTCTTAATGTCTAAAATGTCTCACGCCTGTGAAGACCATAGTCAAGCCGTATTTATCAGCAGCTTCGATAGACTCTTGGTCACGTACTGACCCACCTGGTTGAATGATGGCCTTGATACCAGCTTTGGCGATTTCTTCCACATTATCCGCAAATGGGAAGAAGGCATCTGAAGCAAGGACAGCGCCGTCAAGACGGTCTTTAGCTTGGTCAATAGCAATACGGACGGAAGCCACACGATTGGTTTGACCAGGGCCAACGCCAAGTGTCATGTGGTCATTAGTCACGATGATTCCATTTGATTTGACATACTTGATAGCTTTCCAAGCAAACTCAAGGGCAGTCGCTTCTGTCTCAGTTGGTTGGCGTTTGGTTACCACTTGCCAGTCAGCTGGGTTTTCTTTGACAACATCCTGATTTTGAACGAGGAGGCCACCGACCACGCCTGTGTACTCTGCTTCCACTTCACTAGCATCTTGAGCATCAAATGGCAAGGCAAGGATGCGCAAGTTTTTCTTTTTGGTTGTCAAGATTTCAAGCGCTTCGTCAGAATAGCTTGGTGCAATGATGATTTCAAGGAAAACGCCGTGCATTTTTTGAGCTGTCGCAGCGTCCACTTCACGGTTGAGAACGACAATACCACCGAAGATAGAAACTGGGTCAGACTCATAAGCGTAGTCCCAAGCAGTTTCGATATCATCAGCTTGACCTATACCGCACGGGTTCATGTGTTTGAGAGCCACAACGGTTGGACTATCTTTGAAGTCACGGATGATGCGGATCGCTGCATCAGCGTCACGGATATTGTTGAAGGACAATTCCTTACCGTTAAGCTGTTTAGCAGATGCAATAGAGTAGTCTGTTGGCAAGGCTTTTTGGTAGAAGTCTGCGTCTTGTTGAGGGTTCTCACCGTAACGCATTGGTTGCTTGAGGTCATAAGTCAAAGTGAGTTTTTCAGGCTTGCCTTCACCGACTTGAGCTGTGAAATATTCTGCAATCAAGGCGTCATAAGCCGCTGTGTGACGAAATACTTTGGCTGCCAAACGTTGGCGAGTTTCATAAGAGGTTTCGCCGTTTGCTGCCAATTCGTCCAAAACCACAGCGTAGTCAGCAGGATCTACCACAACTGTAACACTGGCATGATTTTTCGCTGCTGAACGAAGCATAGATGGCCCACCAATATCGATATTTTCAACTGCATCAGCATAAGTCACATCTGGTTTAAGGATAGTTTCCTTAAATGGGTAAAGGTTGACCACCACAAGGTCAATGAGCTCAATCTTGTTGTCCTTAGCCGCTTCCAAGTGGCTATCCAAGTCACGACGAGCGAGAAGCCCTCCGTGGATATTTGGGTGGAGGGTCTTCACACGACCGTCCATCATTTCTGGGAAACCAGTCACATCATCAATGGCAATGGTATCAACACCAGCATTATCAAGGGCAACTTTGGTACCACCTGTTGAGATGATATCCCAACCAAGTTTTTTAAGTTCTTGGGCAAATTCAACAATGCCCGCTTTATCTGAGACTGAAATAAGTGCTCGTTTAGTCATGTTCTTTCTTTTCCTTTTTAAAAAAGTTCTTTCTTCGCTACAGTGCTACAGTCGAAAATTTTCTTTCAGCTCGAGGGCTTCCTTATTTTCGTGCAGCCCCCAAACTATCCAAGACCTCTGGATAAAGTTTGTACTCTGTTTCGTGGATGCGAGCTTCGAAAGTATCAAGGGTATCCCCTTCAAGGCGCGGCACATGGACTTGTTTGATGACCTTACCGGTATCAACGCCCGAATCCACCCAATGAATGGTCACACCAGACTGGTCAACGCCTGCATTCCAAGCATCCTCAATACCATGAGCGCCTGGAAATTCAGGGAGATAAGCTGGGTGAATATTGATGATACGGCCTTCATAAGCTGCTAACAAGGTTGGACCGACGATTTTCATGTAACCTGCAAGACAAATCAAGTCAATCTGGTGTTCATCTAAGAGCTCAACAATGGCTCCTTCGTAGTCTGTCTTATTCTCAAACTCCTTGAGTTCGAAGGCATAGGATAAAACTCCAAGATTTTCTGCACGCTCAAGGACGTAGGCATCTCGATGATCAGAAAATACAAACTCAACTGGAAACTGTTCTGCAATCACCTGAAAGTTTGAACCGTTGCCAGAAGCAAAAACAGCAATTTTTTTAGCCATTATTTTATCACCACACTTGCGCCATCTTTCTTCACAATACGACCAATTTCATAAACAGGTTCGTCAAGAAGTTCTTTGACACGTTCAACATTTTCTGGTGTAACCGCAAGCATGAGACCAATACCCATGTTGAAGATTTCAAACATTTCTTCATGTTTGATTTGGCCATATTTTTCAAGGGCTTTGAAAATTGGAAGAACAGGGACTTTGCTTTCGTCAATTTCAGCAGCCAAGTCATCCGCGAACATACGTGGGACATTTTCGATGAAACCACCACCTGTGATGTGGGCAATCCCGTTGACCAATTCTTCTTTGATGAGTGGCAAAGCAGCTTTGACGTAGATACGAGTTGGTTCGAGTAGGACTTCCTTGAGTTTCTTACCTTCCAATTCTGGCAATACTTCTTCACCTGTGTAATCAGCAAAGACACGACGAACAAGTGAATAGCCATTTGAGTGGATACCGCTTGAAGCAAGTCCCAAAATCACATCGCCTTCTGCTACTTTTGAACCGTCGATGATTTGAGATTTTTCTGCAACACCGACTGCAAAACCAGCCAAGTCATAGTCGTCTTCGCCGTACATGCCGGGCATTTCAGCAGTTTCCCCACCGATAAGGGCGGCACCAGCTTGCACACAACCTTCGGCCACACCTGCAACCACTTGTTCTAGTTTAGCTGGTTCATTTTTACCAGTTGCGATATAGTCTAAGAAGTAAAGAGGCTCTGCACCTGCAGCAATGATATCATTGACACACATAGCCACGCAGTCTTGACCGATGGTATCGTGTTTGTCATACTTGATAGCAAGCATCAGCTTAGTACCAACACCATCTGTTCCTGAGATCAAAACAGGTTCTTTGACACCTGTTTTTGAAAGGTCAAACATACCACCAAAACCACCAAGAGCTCCCATGACACCTGCACGCTCCGTACGAGCAACGTGTTTTTTAATTCGTTCAACAACTTCATAACCCGCTTCAACGTCTACGCCAGATTTTGCGTAAGCATTTTTATTTGTCATTTGTTTTTTCCTTTTCCTTTCCTTCAATGGGATTTTTTATTTGTAAAAACTCGTTTTTTCTTCCAAACTTCTACGATATTCTTCTTCATAATCATAGAGAGGAGTTGGATATTTCCCATCAAAGTAAGCCACACAGAGGCCGCCATTTGGCGCATCTGTTTCGATGCCGATAGAATCAATCAAGCCATCAATAGAAAGATAAGTCAGGCTATCTGCACCAATAATTTGACAGGTTTCTTCAACCGTATGATTGGCCGCAATCAATTCCTCACGACTCTGAATATCAATTCCATAGAAACATGGATAAGCCAGAGCTGGGCTAGCAATCGCCACATGAACTTCTGTAGCACCTGCTTCTTTCAGCAATTTTACGATACGACGAGATGTTGTGCCTCGTACAATCGAGTCATCGATCATGACCACGCGCTTGCCTTTAACGACACCAGAGACGGCAGACAATTTCATCCGAACCCCTTGCTCGCGCAATTCTTGAGTTGGTTGGATAAAGGTCCGTTGCGTATATTGGTTCTTGATGAGCCCCATTTCATTTGGTAGCCCAGATTCTTCCGCAAAACCCATAGCAGCACTGAGTGAGGAGTTTGGTACCCCAACTACGATATCAGCTTCATGCTTGAACTCACGTGCCAATTGAGCTCCCATTCGCTTACGAGCTGTATGGACATTGACACCGTGGATGTTAGAGTCGGGACGGGCAAAATAGATATACTCCATGGAACAGATAGCCAGTTGAGTATCGTTTGTATAGCTGTCATACTGGATGCCATTGTCATCAATAATGACAATCTCGCCTGGTTTCACATCGCGAATCCACTCAGCACCGATTACTTCAAAGGCACAGGTTTCAGATGAAACCACTACTGCTCCATTAGCCATTTTCCCGATTGACAGAGGACGGAAGCCGTTTGGATCAAGCGTTGCAATTAGCTTATCTTCAAACATCAAGAGATAAGCAAAACCACCTTTAACAAGACTGAGCGCTTCCTTGATTTTACCCATCAAGTTTGGATTGTGGCTACGGCGAATCAAGTGAGCCAAGATTTCTGAATCAGAAGTCGAGCTAAAGATTGCTCCTCTTTGTTCCAATTCTTGCTTGAGAGATTCTGCATTGGTCAGATTCCCATTGTGAGCCAAACCAAACTGCATATCATGAAAGCGGAAAAGGAAAGGTTGGATATTGTCTACAGAAGCTTCTCCCGCAGTCGCATAACGCACGTGCCCAATCGCTCCAGTTCCTGTCAATTTATCCAAATTCG
This sequence comes from Streptococcus fermentans, assembly GCF_040888305.1. Lineage (NCBI taxonomy): Bacteria > Bacillati > Bacillota > Bacilli > Lactobacillales > Streptococcaceae > Streptococcus > Streptococcus fermentans. The sequence continues at coordinate 147,927 of NZ_JBFNFG010000003.1, forward strand.
CAGGATTTTTAAAGACTTCTGATAAAAGCCCCATATCACGATGACGCTTCAATTTCCCTTGGTCATTGGAGAGGATTCCTGCCCCCTCCTGACCACGGTGCTGAAGACTATGGAGTCCAAAATAGGTCAATTTGGCAGCGTCTGGATGACCCCAGATACCAAAAACACCACATTCTTCATTAAGAGATTTTACTTCGTATGTCATTTTATATACCTAATTTTTATTTGTGTATCATTCCTTAACGATACTAGAGCGGAATGATACGGCAGAAGCTCGTTTCACTCGCAACAATAAATCATTTGCAATTGTCGTAAGTTAGATCTACTTGATTTTACATTTACTGATGGTTATCTATTAGAAAATCTGCAAGTCTTATTTTCCAGTGAAATATTTAACCGCTGACGCAAAGAGGTGTTGGTCTTTATTTCCTGGAATATTTTGGAAAAGACCGTCTTCGAAACGTTCTGAGTGTCCCATCTTACCAATGATTTGACCGTTCTTGCTTGTGATACCTTCAATAGCATTCACAGAACCGTTAGGATTGTATTTAGAATCCATGCTTGGTTTGCCTTCGAAGTCAACATATTGGCTAAAGATTTGTCCATTGTCACGAAGTTCTGCAAATTCCTCAGCTGTCACGACAAACTTACCTTCACCGTGTGATACTGGGATAGCATGGATGTCACCAACTTCCACTCCAGCAAGCCATGGTGAGTTGGTATTGGCAATCCGTGTTTCAACCATCTTAGTCACGTGTTGGTTGGCATCATTGTAGAAGAGGGTTGGACTAGTACTGCTTGCATCTTCAAAGTTACCATATGGAAGAAGACCAGATTTGACAAGAGCTTGGAATCCGTTACAGATACCGATAATCAAACCACCACCTTCGATGAAGCTATCGATAGCTGCACGCACTTTTTCATTGAGCAAGATGTTAACGATGAATTTAGCTGATCCATCTGGTTCATCCGCTGCTGAGAAGCCACCTGCAAAGAAGATAATGTTAGCTTTTTCGATATTGTCAACCATGGTGTCAACGGACTTGACAATAGCTTCTTCATTAAGTGTTACAAATGGCACTAAGTTTACTTTTGCACCTTCTTTTTCAAAGGCCTTAGCTGAATCGTACTCAGAGTTAGTACCTGGGAATACTGGGATGTAAACCACTGGTGTCTCAACTGTTTCTTTAACTTTGATAACAGAATCTGATGCCACCGCAGGTACTTCTTCCAACTCAGTTGCTTGTGCAAATTCCGTTGGGTAAACCTTTTCCAATTTACCTTGGAAGGCACTGTCAAGTTTGTGTCCATCAAGCGTTACACCATTGACAGTAAGTGTAAAGTCAGCTGCTGTTTGTCCAATCTTGGCAACCCCTGCAATATCTTCAGGAGATGTGAAGACGAATCCACCCAATTGAGCTGTCAAGGCAGTCTCAAGATTTTCAAGGGTTACAGTGGCACCAATATGGTTACCAAATGTGGCAAGGGCAAGCGTTTCAACCACACCACCATATTTGACAGCTGATGCAGATGTGACTTTATGAGTTGCTTGGATGGCTTCAAACTTAGTAAAGTTAGACTTGATAAGATCAAAGTCAATTTCTTGTGCCAAAGCTTGACCTGGGATGTAATAGATATTTTCACCAACAGCTTTAAATTCCGGAGAAAGGACCTTACGGCTATCTGCTGTTGTCACTCCAAAAGCAACTAAAGTTGGTGGTACTGTCAATTCTTCAAAGGTACCAGACATAGAGTCCTTACCACCGATAGATGGCAAACCAAGTTGAATCTGAGCTTCGATAGAGCCTAGGAGAGCTGCTACTGGCTGACCAAAACGCTCTGCTTGTTTATCCATACGCTCGAAGTATTCTTGATAAGAGAAGCGAGCTTTAGACCAGTTGGCACCAGCAGCAACCAAACGAGCGGTTGCTTCGATAACCGCATAAGCAGCACCGTGGTACGGAGACCATTCTGCGATGTATGGGTTAAAGCCTTGTGCCATGACTGATGCCGTATGAGTCACACCATGTTGGACTGGCAATTTCTGTACAGAAGCTTCAGTTGGTGTGATTTGGTAGCGACCACCAAGTGGGTGATTGACTGTCGAACGACCAACTGAGCTATCAAAGATGGTTTGTAACCCTTTTTGACTTGCATGATTAAGGTCAGCCAAGACTTCAAGAGTATCAACTTCAAGGGTTTCAGCAGATGTTTGACGTTCTTCTGGAAGCTTGACATCCTTGTCAACCACCTTAGCATCTACGACTACACGTACACCGTTCGTATCAAGGAAACGACGTTCCAAATCAACGATTGTTTCGCCATTCCAGTGCATGACAAGATTTGGTTTTTCAGTCACTGTCGCAACGACAACAGCATCAATATTTTCTTTGTTACATGCTGCAATGAAGGCATCTACATCTTCTGGACGAACTACCACGGCCATACGTTCCTGAGATTCAGAGATAGCAATTTCGGTACCGTTCAAACCTTGGTATTTCAATGGCACTTTGTCTAGATCAATTTCAAGACCATCTGCCAATTCACCGATAGCCACACAGACACCACCGGCACCAAAGTCATTTGATTTCTTGATCAGACGTGTCACTTCCCCATTACGGAAAAGACGTTGAATCTTACGTTCTTCGATGGCATTCCCTTTTTGAACCTCAGCACCAGCTGTTTCAACAGATTCAACTGTTTGAACTTTAGATGAACCTGTCGCACCACCGACACCATCACGTCCGGTCTTACCACCGAGCAAGATAATCACATCACCAGCTTCAGGCTTTTCACGGACAACATTTTCCTTAGGAGCCGCACCGACAACTGCACCTAGCTCCATGCGCTTAGCAACGAAACCTGGGTGGAAGTATTCACGAACATAAGTTGTTGCAAGACCAATTTGGTTCCCATATGAAGAATAACCGTGAGCCGCTGTTTTAGAAATCACTTGTTGTGGCAATTTCCCAGCGCGAGTTTCTGAAATTGGAGCTGTAATATCACCAGCACCTGAGATACGCATGGCTTGGTAAACATAGGAACGCCCTGACAATGGGTCACGAATGGCACCACCGATACAAGTAGCCGCACCACCAAATGGTTCGATTTCCGTTGGGTGGTTGTGAGTTTCGTTTTTGAACATGAGAAGCCATGGTTCTTTGACACCATTGACATCCACGTCAATTTCTACAGAGCAGGCATTGATTTCATCAGACACTTCCATGTCATCCAAACGACCATTGGCACGCTCGTAACGACCAAAAATAGTCGCCATATCCATCAAGGTTTGAGGTTTTTCGGTACGTCCCAACTCATCACGCATGGCAATATACTTGTCATAAGTCGCCTGCAATTGTTTTTGGAATTTAGAAGCTGAGAAGTCGATGTTTTTCAACTCCGTCTCAAAAGTTGTGTGACGGCAGTGGTCAGACCAGTAAGTATCCAAAACCTTAAGCTCAGTCTCAGTTGGCACACGACCAATAGACTTGAAGTAATCTTGAATGAAGAGAAGGTCATCCACTTCCATGGCCAATCCTTGCTCTGACTTATATTGAGCAAATTCTTCTGCCGTATAAGTTTCAAAGAAATCTAAGTTTGGAATGGTCTTGTCAGACTCAGAGAAATCCTGTTTCGCAATGCCAAGAGTGATATCTTTGAAACGAGAGTCCACTGGATTCAAGAGGTAGTTTTTGACAGCTTCCAATTCATCCGCATCAATATCCTTATTGACCAAGTAAAGTTGTGCTGTGTTCACCGTCACATCATTTGAACTACCAAGCAAAAGCAAAGCTTCCTGTGAAGATGCCGCACGTTGGTCAAATTGACCAGGCAAGCTTTCAATGGCAAAGAAAGCATACTTCTCAAGATCAGCCTTAACCGCAGCTTCATCCAAAACAGTATCGGTCACCTGCTCAGAAAAAATGTGTTTTTCCGCACGCGCAAACAAGTCCTCTGCCAAATTAAAGACATCGTAAACCTGAACAATCCGAAGATCCTTCAAGGTTTTCAACTGAAGATTATGCTGTAATTCTTTTACTAAAGAGTCAGATTTGACACGAAAATCAGCTTTTTTCTCAACGAAAATACGTTTATCCATTTTAGTTCCTTTATTTCTATTCAAATAGGTTATCGAAGACGAAGGGGTTCCGTTCCAAAATGATTACTTCAATCCCTGCAATTTCTCTAACACAACCTTATAAACATCCGTTAGGCTGCCCAAATCTCTACGGAGTGAAAAGGTCTAGTAGACCTTTTCAGCCTGAGTCCTTTTACTTGAAAGACGAAGGTTTTCCGTTTCAAACAACTTACTTCAATCCTTGCAATTTTTCCAATACAACTTCATAAACATCTGTCAAACTGCCCAAATCTCTACGGAAAACATCCTTGTCCATGTGGTGCCCTTCCGCATCCCAAAGGCGGCAGTTATCTGGTGAAAATTCATCTGCCAAGATAATCTTGCCATCCTTATCAAAACCAAATTCCAATTTGAAATCAATCAAACGAAGACCAATTTGCTCAAACCAATCTTTCAGCAATTCATTGATACGACGTGTTTCTTCCTTGATATAAGCGATTTGTTCATCATTGGCAATATCCAAAAACTTCACATGCTCATCATTGATGAATGGATCATCCAAATCATCGTTCTTATAGTAAAATTCAACGATTGGAGTTTCTAAGTCCAAACCTTCTTCCACGCCAAAACGTTTTGAGAAAGAACCTGCAGTCACGTTACGAAGAACAACCTCCAAAGGAATGATGGTCACCTTCTTATTGAGTTGTTCTGTGTCAGAAATACGTTCGATAAAGTGTGTCGCCACACCAGCCGCATTCAATCTTTCGAAAATAAGAGACGAAATCTGATTATTCAGCACACCTTTCCCCTCTATGGTCTCTTTGCGAGCTCCATTCAGCATAGTGGCCTGGTCCTTGTAGACCGACTTAATCACATTTTCGTCTTCTGTAGTATAGATATCTTTAGCTTTTCCCGTATAAATAAGTTTACTGGACATTTTCTTGTTCGCCTTTCGCATTACTTTACATCATTCTAACACAACAGACACTAAAAATCAAATATTACACGAACTATATTTTGTATAGTATCTGAAAAAGTACAGAAAAATCGCAAACGATTTTTCATTTGCGATTTTCTAAGATCGATTTGAGTTAAAAATAGAAACTTTATTCTTGTTTCAAAAAGCGGTCCAGATAGTAGCGTAAAAAACTCTTCCTACCTGTAATCATAGTCAAACGACCTTCAAGTCCATAACGAAGTTTTTCTGCTTGTTCAGCATTCAAATCCGTCTCTGCCTCTAATTTAAAGAAATTGCCCTTTTCTGTCTGAGTCGCACTGGTATCGATATTCGTAATCTTGGATGTCAACACTAGCTGCTTATTGGCATCCGTTACTGTTGTAAATCGTACCTCATTTCCATGCTTGAGATCAGCCACTTCCTTAGAACTAATATAAGCTGTCAGTTTTGCCTTCCTCTCCCTAGCCAACTGCGGAAAAAGGTGAGCAAGGATAGTTCCTTCTGGAATGATGGTAGATCGACTATGCTCAGGATTCAAATGTAGAACACCATCTTCTGTTGCTGTAATTTTCCCCTTCTCTAAAAGATTTCCTTGAATCTTTTTACCTGACTCCACTTCAAGAATTTTCTGATCCAAGAGCGTTAATTCCTGGCCTACCTTGGCTAGTTGCTGGGATTTTAATGACTCCAACTGACTTCCTAATCCAGATGCATAAGCTTGCTGGGCTCCTGAACCTGCATACTGTACTCGATAACCTGCAAGAGTTGACTCCAACTGAGTGATGTGAGCATCTAGCTGAGATAAGGCCTGCTGTTTGGCTTCCGATCCCTGCTCTTTTGTTGACTGATAAGACTGATAAATGACATAAGCTGGATGATCACTCTCTAAGACTCCATCAGCTTGAATAGCAGACTTGGCTTGCTGATATTCTTTAATTTTGGACTGGGTTTCACCGATGAGATTGCCTAACTCTGTCTGACTACCACTGGCTGCTGCATTTTGAGATGATATACTAGCATTTTGTTGCTCAACCTGACTCCGCAGACTAGCAGCTTGATTTAGATAATCTAAAAAACTATGCTGATAGCCAAATTTATCTGCTTCAGGAAATTGATCACTTCCTGATTGAAGGCTTGCTTTTAAATACTCCAGTTGAACCTTCTGATCCTTGAGCATTTCCAACTGACTAGCATAATTCTCAGCCTGAACTGCTTCTGCTCCCTCTTGGTATTGAACGAGAAGATCCCCTTGCTTGACAAACTTATTTTCAGCCAAATGATTGGCAACAATCTTACTATTACTACTAGACTGAATGGTGGCAATGATACGAGCAGGTTCTACCGTAGCTCCAGCTGTCAAGCTTATCTCCTTTTGTGCAAAGATTGAAAAAACAATCAGGAACAAAAATAAGATAAAACTTGGAAAAATCACATAACTAGAAAAATTATGGTAATGACGATTGTAAAACTCAGCACTTTCTAAAAATTCTGATTGCATCTTTTCTCCTCTCTAACTATTCACCAAGTGGGCATAAAAACCACCCTGAGCCAGTAAATCCATATGTGTACCCTCTTCGACAATCTTGCCCTGATCCAAAACGACAACCTTCTCTGTCCGCTCAGCAATGGTTAAACGGTGGGCGATGAAAATCAAGGTCTTATCCAAAGCCATGAGATTATCGACAATTCGCTTCTCGGTCAAAATATCTAGACTGCTGGTCGCCTCATCCAAGATCAAGACAGGCGCATCAGTCAAGAGAGCACGCGCCAAAGCGATCCTCTGACGTTGCCCACCTGAAATGCCCGCTCCATCCGAAGTCAATTCTGTCTGGTAATTCAGTGGCATGCGCTCAATATCCTCCCGAATCTCTGCCAACTCCACTGCTCTCAAGATATCCTCCTGGGTCGTCCCCTCCTTAGCTCCGAGGAGAAGATTCTCCAAAATCGTTCCGTTAAAGACGTAAGGCTGCTGAGGCAGGTAGTTGATATACTGGCGCAGAGCCTTTTTATCAATCTGATTGAGATTGACACCACCCAGACTAATCTCCCCCTGACTAGGATCATAAAAATTAACCATCATCTTAGCCAAGGTCGTCTTACCCGATCCTGAAATCCCTACAAAAGCCACTTTAGAGCCTTGCGGAATGGTTAGATTGATGTCCGACAAGACATCTCGACCATAGCCATATTTGTAGTGAACCTGCTGGAAATCCATATCTCCTTCTAGCAAGCTCAAATCCGAGACTGTTTTCTTTTCCTCAAACTCAGATGCAACCAGATAAACTTCATTGAGACGGTTATTGGCAACCTGCGCTGTCTGAAGCTTAGTTTGCAGATTGATGATATTTTCCAAAGGATTTGTAAAGTAAATAAGCAAGGTATTATAGGTAATCAACTGGCCCAAACTCATCTTATTATCCATGACTAGGAGAGCCCCCATCCAGAGAATGGCAACATTGAGCAAGAGTTGGGCAAGCTTTTTCAGAGCCTTTTGCTGACTTTCTGCCCGACTGTAGGTAAAAGATTTTTTCAGATAATCTACAAATTCCTTGTCAATCTTTTGGTAGCGTGAACTTTCACTAGTTAAGGACTTGATGGTCTCAATACCATTGATGTCCTCAATGATAGAAGAAGACAGAACCGCATTGGCTTCCATAGTTTCCCGATTCATCTTTTCAAAGGGCTTCATAAAAGCAAAGATAATCACTGTGTAGATAGGAAGGGCTAGTAAACTCATGAAAAAGAGATTGCTATTCTGCGAAAATAGAACTACTGAAATAATCAAGACAGTAGATACATCCAAAAAGATTGACAGAATAGTCGAAGCCAGTGCATCGATGATACTATTTGCATCCGTGAAACGAGACACGATTTCCCCTGTCCGTCGTGTTGCAAAAAAGGACATAGGTAAATGAAAAACGTGCTTGATGTAGGATAAAATCACGTCAATCGACAAGCGTTGCCCCAAAACAAGTAAAAGATACTCCTGGGCATAAGATAAGATTTGCTGAAGGACATAAACGATGACTAGCCCTATCGAAATAATTCCCAGTGTCGAGCGCATCTGATCTGGTACATAAGTATCAATGATAGACTGCAGATAATAAGAACCCACAATGTTAATCAAGGTCACCAAGAGGGTCGCCAAAACAATATTAACAATCAAACCTCGCTGTTTCACTAATATAGGGATAAAGGAAAGCAGACCATTTTTTTGTTCCTTATGAGGCTGATAACTCGGAGATGGTGCCATAAAAATAGTGATTCCTGTCCACTCCTTGGCAAAGCGCTCACGAGAAATCTTGGTCAGCTTAACACTAGGATCTGGATCAGCAATATGAATGTTGTTCTTGTCCTGCCCAGTCACCACATAATAATGGAGCAATTTCCCTTCCTTAAGCACATGAGCCACAAAAGGAAAAGTTACATCCTGCAAATCAAACAAGGTCATGTCCGCCTTTATTGCTCGCGTCTCAAAACCTATCTCCTCAGCAACCTTGACTAAGCCTAAAGCTGTAGTCCCATCCATGGTCGTCTTGGCCAACTCTCGCAAGTGAGCCAGAGAATAATAACTACCATAATAACCAAAGACCATGGCTAATGAAGCCACACCGCAGTCCATCTGGTCTACTTGAGGACGATAATGCCGTTTACTAAATTTCATATCCTACTCCTCTTCCTAACAATCTCCAAAGAAAACTTTATAAGATTATTTTATCCAAACAAAGAAGCAAAAAGAAAATTATTTCTAAAAAAACAATAACTGCACCTGAACAGCACTTTTTCCTACATAAAAATAGGTAGAACAAACATTCTACCTAAAATATATATTTATAAAGATTTCTTTTTCTTCCTAATTCCTTTGTCAATCATGTACAAAACGATAATCGAAAACAGCGGTGGTACAATATAACTCTTTTCACTCATTGTCAGCTGAAATCCCAGAGTTGCTAGTATCTTGAGAATAAACATATTCATCAGAAATAAGAAAAGGAACGTTAGAAAGATTTTTAAAGTCTTATTCATTTCCATCCTGATTATCTTCTTTATCTCTTATTTTCTGGATAGCATGATATTTTACCGCTATGTAAATGATTAAAAAAAGTAGGGGATAAGAGAATAAATCTGAAATTTCCATGAAATTTACACTATACTTTCCTAGCAATAGTTTATAGTCTATTAAAACTTGCATGATAGAAAGTACAATACGTACTAGTAGAAGCAGCCCTAATAATATCACTTCTTTTTTAAACATACGAATATCTTTCTAACTAAAATTAAACTACAGTTCATCAGCTTAATACCCCAACATTCCCCAAGATTGCCCTAATACTGGAGTCACAAAGTTCAAATTCATTTTATCAACCTTTATCACATTTTTCTTCACTTCTATAAAGTAAAATAAATGCCATCCCAAATAGTGAAATCGTAGGTATATCAAAATATTCAAACCATGTAGGTAGATTTATTTTGTTTACATCAGCGACTATTCTAACAATGATATAAACCATCGAACTGCAGCATACAGTAAACTCTAGCCAAGCTTTTTGTAACACTTGAACGACTCTCATCTCAAACTCCAATATGATGGTCCATCAATTTTCAATCTTACTTCCTCTTATTTGATACTTGTACCCTACATAAAACAGACCAAACAGAATTGGATAGTTTTCTGGATAAAACAAGGTATTGATCGGTTTTTTCAAAATCAAATACGTTACAATATAGATAATGACTGACACGATAAAATATCCCTCAGTAAATCCCAATAAAAATTTTTTCATAGCAGACTCCTTTTTATCTGACAAGAATGGCAGAGTTTTTTCGCCGTTCACACGCACAAAATCCTTTTCATTCAGATTCATCATTTATAGTTTGGATTATGTTTTGACAAATCCTTGCAAAAAATCCCAAAATAGCCTGAGGCAATCAATCCAACTAAATACCATTTCCAATCAAAGGATAATAAAGAACCTGTACGAATTACATGAAGTACGAGATTGAAACCTATTGCTACCAAAGGAACTATAGTTGCTAGTTTAGGTAACAATGTATTGAGATCAGTGTTGCGATTCATACTTGATTTTCTTTTATGATTTGCCACAAATTTTTAAATTAACGTCTACTTCCCAAATGACGCCCATACATATAGGTAACGACTCCTAAAACACCCCAAGCTACTGCTGTAGAAGTAGTAACAATGAAACCTCCCTTAGTTACAGCCAAGTCTTCCTCTGTCATAATAGCAAATTTTTTACTCAGTTTCTTCATCTTTCATCTACTCCTTTTTAAATAATACTAGCTAATCCAATAGCTACTCCAACCAAAAGTCCTACTATTCCTGAGGCTGATATAATTATAGCCGAAAATTCTTCTGAGATATTCATTTATTTCTCCATTCTTTTTTAGTTCTTATTTCATTGATAACAACTAAAAGATGATTATTCAATAGCATTTGCCACATACTAATAATAGTTCTCTTTAAACCTTATCTTTACCTGAATCTAAATAACTCATCATCAAAATAAGCATCGAAATAAATAATTCTGTTTGGAAATATTTTTCAACATTAAAGGTGATTACATTTAAATCCCCCAATATGCAAAGCACTCCAAAAATAATTAAAAAGGCTCCCATTACATTTTTTAGATTTTTCATACAAGTTCACTTTTATTCCTTTTTAGTTCAACTTAATGATTAGTTTCTAATAGATCATTTTTTATTTTCTGAATTACACTTATACCCTACATAAAACAGACCAAACAGAATTGGATAGGTTTCTAGATAAAACAAGGTATTGATCGGTTTTTTCAAAATCAAATACGTTACAATATAGATAATGACTGACACGATAAAATAACCTTCAGAAAATCCCGATAAAAAATTTTTTATGACAATCCTATTTAATTTTTAATAGTATGTATCTGATTTCTACAAAGTATTTTATCTTAGCTAAAATAACCCCATACAGCTAGTCCTACAGCAGATATTCCTCCGACAACATACCCCGCAACCTTAATTCCTACCGGAACAGCTACTGCTGCTGCAGGAACTACTCCTCCAGCGACCGTTGCTAATTCATTTTCTGTCATTGCTGTAAAACGACTATCATTTACTAAAATCTCCATTTTTGAATCTCCTTACTCTAATTCACTTTCACTTTAAATATTTCTTTTCTATTAATATAGTATGTCAATACCACTAACAGAATGCAGTTCTCCAATGATACCTTTTCTAAATTAAGTAGAGAATAAATTAATAATATACTGTAAGATATTAAAACAAATCCTACATATATATTTTTCAACATTATATTCATAAAACTCACCTAAAGTTTTATTTCAAATTTTTTCCAACGTGATAAAGTCCTGCTCCTAGCATAATAGCGCCCCCTGTTACAGAAAAACCTTTAAACGCAGCTACTCCAAATGCTACTACTAGTGGTGCAACTCCCCCATCCACTTCCATTAACTCTTCTTCCGTAAGAGCTACAAAGTTCTGTTCCATTTTGTCAAAGTTTGTCATTTGTTTTCTCCTTTATTTTTATAGTTTTTTGTTTGTTATTTTTAACCTTTAAACCATTTTAAAAGCCAAATTGGATAAATAACTGAAATAATCATTTCTAATCTCCTTCCTCTTCTTCTCACTTATCTATTCGAGAAATAATTTTAAAATAAACAGCTAAATCAAATTTATTTTAAAAACCACTTAATTAACCATGGATACATGATCGGCATAAACATGAAGCAATCTCCTTCCTCTTCTTCTCACTTGTCTATTCGAGAAATCATTTTAAAATGAATGAATAAATTTAATTTATTTAAAATACAATTTGATAAACCATGGAAGTAAAATTGGTAAATACATTGATCAGACTCCTTTCCTATTCTTCTTACTTATCTATTCGATAAAATAATTTTAAAATAAACAACTAAGTCAAATTTATTTTAAAAACCACTTGATCAACCACGGATAAAGACCTGTCACATACATCAGCAATCCTCCTTTTTTGTTCTCATCTTTTTATTCGTAAACTCGACTATAAAACTTCAAAATCTTATCTTTTTTCGAGAAACAAAAAAACAACATGACTTGCATGTTGCTTTATGTTAGATTTTATCTTTAATGGCTTTCAATACATCTGCCACACTTTGGAGGTGGTCAATTTCTTCATCACTGATTTCGATTCCGAATTCATCCTCAATGGTTAGTACGAATTCCATCAAATCTACCGAATCAGCATCCAAATCATCCTTCAAGCTCAAGGCCTCTGTGACTACAAAGTCTTCCCCTTGACGTTCTTGGATAATGGTCACGACACGGTCAAATATTTCTTTATCTGTCATATATATTATTCTCCTGAAAATTCACGCGCAGTTTGAGCAACTACGTCTGTTTCTAGCATGGTACGAATCTGACGAATCGTACTATACACAGCCTTGGCATCACTTGAGCCATGAGTCTTAACAACCGGCGCCTTAACACCAAACAAGACCGCACCCCCAACATCTGAATAGTTGAGTTGCTTTTTCAAGCCTTTAAGGCTATCCTTAAGAAGAAGAGCGCCTAATTTAGCTCGCAAACCGCCACCTGTGATAGCATTTTTAAGCAAGCCCATGATTCCCATGGCTGTTCCTTCGATGGATTTTAGCACAGCGTTTCCCGTGAAACCGTCTGCCACGACAACATCTGCAACACCCTCCATCAAATCACGCGCTTCCACATTACCGACAAAGTTCAAACTCTCATCAGCTGCTAGCAAATCATAAGTTTCCTTGCGAAGTGGATCCCCCTTGCTACTCTCTGTCCCATTATTAAGCAAACCAACTCGTGGTTTTGCAATTCCACGAACATTTTTGGCATAGAAAGAACCTAGGATGGCGTATTGATGTAGGTGATGGGCTGTGTTTTCTGCATTGGCACCGAGGTCTAGCATGTCAAAACCTTTCCCATCAACTGTTGGTAAGGTTGACATGAGCCCAGGTCGATCGATGTTCTTGATACGACCCACGATGAAAAATCCTGCCGCAAGCAAAGCACCTGTATTCCCTGCTGATAGCACGGCATCAGCCTCACCATCTTTGACAGCCTTAGCAGCCAATACCATACTGGCATTTTTCTTCTTACGAATGGCTTTTGTCGGTTCATCATCCGAATCAATTTTTTCATCTGTATGGATAATGCTGACGCGTTCTGTAGCTGTTAGATATTGCTTGATTTTGCTTTCGTCTCCGTAAAGTTGAATTTCAATATCTGAAAAGTCAGCAAGAGCTTGATTGACACCCTCAACGATGGCTTGAGGTGCGTAATCGCCACCCATTGCATCTACTGCGATTTTTTTCATTTGTCTTCCTCTTTTAGTAATTGTCCCCAATCAGCTAGGGAATCAATAAATTTCTTTGATTTTAGGTGAATTCCTACGTATTCTTCATAAATTTGATCCATGAACTGACGCAATTCTTGCTTGATTTCAGACTTGAGCGAAATAGTCTCTAAAGTCTCAAAGTTGATAGCTTGAAATTGATTGAGCAGATAGGGAATGTTTGGATTCAGATGACAACGTTTCTCGTCCTCATGGTAATGATCAGGACATATGCAAGCACCATATTTGAAAGAAAAATCAAAGGCCTGACCCACCCGATGGCAAAAAACACACTCATTAAAATTAAGACTAATTCCAAAACGGGTCAAGATCTGAATTTCAAAAATATTGGTCAAAACTTGATAATCTAGCCCCTCTTCCATCAACTCTAAAGTCTTTTGTAAAAAAGCAAATAAGGGAGCGTCTTGGTGATTGTCCTGCAAACTCGCATCAGCCAAAGCTGCCACATAGGTCGCATAGGCCATGACAAAGAGATCACTATTGATTTTTGGAAAGGTCATCACCTCATGATAGTCTTCAATATAACTAAGTCCATCATCATTGATTCGCAAAAGAAAACGAGCCAGCACCAAAGGTTGAATAACTGGAGCCAGTTTGGACTGACCGGCATGTTTGACAAAAAACATCCGCTTGCCGACCTGCTCTGTAAAAATCTTGACTAGCTTGTCATCCTCACGAAAATTACGATTGTAGAGCACCAACCCCTGACTCGTAATAGACTGAATCATGCTTCTCTCATGTACTCCTCAAGACGTTTCATAGCTTCTCTTATGGTTTCCATGCTAGCTGCATAAGACAAGCGCACATAACCTTCTCCATATTGACCAAAAGCTGCACCAGGGATAAAGGCTACAGCCTTCTTGTGGGCAAAATCCTTCAGAAAAGCAAACGAATCTTGATTGTAGCCTGCTGGAATCTTAGCAAAGATATAAAAGGCACCGTCAGGTTTGATAATCTCAAAACCAAGATTAGTCATTTTCTCGATAATGTAGTCCCGACGTTGGATATACTCTTTCTTCATCGGTTCTGCATCGTTCTTACCAGCTGTCAAGGCTTCTACTGCAGCATGTTGAGCCATAGTATTTGCAGCAGTTACCAAATACTGGTGACTCTTGATGAGTTGGGCTGTGAAGTTTGCTGGTGCGAAGATAAAGCCTAAACGCCAACCTGTCATAGCATGTGATTTGGATAGACCGTTAATGATAATGGCCTGATCTCTCAGCATAGTCCCCAAAGATACATGATTTTCCCCTGTATAAGTTAATTCTGAGTAGACCTCATCACAGACAACGAAAACCTCATACTTACGTAAAACGTCTGCCAAGGCTTCCAACTGTTCGCGACTATAAGTAATTCCAGTAGGGTTGGCTGGATAGTTAAGAATAACAGCCTTGAGCTTGTCACCCTGCTCCAGAATTGCCTTCTCCAGCATTTCAGGAGTCAAGACAAAACCATTTTCAGTCGTATCAATCTCAACAATCTCTGCGCCAACTAGATTAACAATTGGTTCATAACCAGGATAGGCAGGAGCTGGCAAGAGAACCTTGTCTCCCTCTTCTAAAATAGCTGTCAAAGTAGCTGATAGAGCCTCTGTCGCACCAATTGTGACCAAAATTTCATTTTCAGGATTATAGTCTAGCTGGTATTTTTCTCTTACAAAATCACTAGCTGCCTGGCGTAAGGTCATCAAACCACTCATCCCTGTATAGTAGGATTGATTTTGGTCAATGGCGCGCTTAGCCGCCTCCTTGACATGGTCTGGAGTTGTAAAGTCAGGCTCTCCCAATGTCAGACGTAGAACCCCAGGAATCTCTGAAATAGCCTGGTCAAACTGACGAATCAAGGAAACTTGAATCTTATCTAATTGTTTATTAAATCGCTTGGTTAAGTCCATAGATACCCTCCTTGCTTAAAGAACATATGTCTATTATACTACAAAAGCTCTCTGACCGCAAAATCACACTAGTATAAGCAACTGATGTATGTTCATTTAAATTCATTACAACACTATGTTTTTAAAATACTCAATGAAAATCTCATGAAACTAGGAATCGAGGTGAAAGCATAACTAAAGTTAGGTAAGCCGAAGATAACAACGTATTAGGAGATTTTCGACGAGTATTGAGAAGTTACGTAAGGAAATAAATCGGATAGGGGTCAATATAAATCAGATCACAAAAAAAGTAAACGAAGATAATCAGGCTAGTCTAAATGAATTTAGTCAGATTCTTGAATTGCAGAAACATTTGAAAGATACAGTCAGACAATTTATTCAAAAACAAGAAAATCAAACACAGGTACAGGACAGATGGTTGTAATAAGAATTATTGTTGATATTCTCTCTTATCTATCCTAAACTTATAACTAAGGATAAGATGATGTCGAGTGACTAGTAACAGTTTGCTCAAATGTTGCTGATGATTCAGGTTCAGGTTCGGCACTACCTTCAGCTTTAGGTTGTAAAGAACCCGCTCCACCACTGGTCCTATTCGTTTCACTCTTGGAGTATATTCAAGAGTTTTTTTCTTGCAAAAAAAGTTCAAAAAATATATACTGGATATACACGATATAGAACGGAGATATACCATGACTACATCACTTGTTAAGCAATACAATTTTAAAATCAATGAGTTAGCAATGGAACAAGCTAGAGCCATTATCAAGGAAAAAGGAATGACCATGACGGATGCTATCACTCTTTTTATAGAGCAGATTGTCCTCGAACAGGACTTGCCAATCAAGACTGCAGAAGATTTACACCGTGAACAGTTGATTGAGGAATTACAAGCTCAATCCGAACGAGCCTTAAGAGAATATGAAGCAGGAAAAGGGACTTCCCTAGATAGTATGAGGGCACGCTATGGCTTATAAAGTTATTATTTCTGATGAAGTGAGCCAAGCTATTGACAGTATTCATGATTACATCACTACTGTTCTTTTATCACCTCAGTCTGCTAAAAATACTGTGGGTAAAATTTTAGATGGCTTAAAAAGTTTAGAAGTCTTTCCTGAGGCTGGTTTTGACGCCGATGAAAAAATTGGTGTAAAGATTAATAGTAAGTACCCTACACGAGGAAAAATTATCGGTCAGTATGTCTTACTCTACTTCATCGACCAAAAACGAAACACTGTTTTTTTATCTCACCTATTCCACATAAAAAGCGACTATGTCACTTTGCTACAAAATGGTAATAAAAAAAGCTCAACTGATTGAGACATCTTTCTTTATTTTATAAACTCCGAAACCTTAATTTATGGTACCGTCTTGGTTTAACAATACGCTGTATATATAATATTTTACAGCTACTTTTTCTTTAGAAACGTTGATTTAATAAGGATTTAAATATTACAGAGTATACCTTTGTAAAATACGGTTTTGCTAATCTTCGTTACAACTATTCTAGCACCATTATTGATTACTAGATCGTAATGTCATTTCTGAGTGGATAGTCAGAAAGTGGCTAGACAAGCGCGACAAAAAAATATAACCTGAGTTTAGTTTTAATATGACTAGATAAACAGAAATACCAGAGGTGGAGCTCTGGTATTTCTGTTTTTGCCAAGACTTCGTTACAGTTCTTGTACAGCTATTATCACATAAATTTGAGAAACTTGTCAAATAATTATTAAACTTTACTTTCTCTTTACTTTTCTTCGAGACAAGACTATAATAAGAAGTGCTTATTTCGGAGGTTTTTATGTCATTTCTATCAAAAAATGGGGCAGGACTTTTAGTCTGTCTTATCATTTCCATCATCTCTTGGACCTTAGGGAGCTTCTTGCCTGTTGTCGGGGCACCTGTCTTTGCCATCTTTATTGGCATGATTCTCCACCCATTTCTCACTTCCTATACACAACTGGAAGCCGGCTTGACTTATAGCTCCAAAAAACTGCTTCAGTATGCTGTTATCTTGCTTGGGTTTGGACTCAATATCTCTCAAGTTTTTGCAGTAGGAAAATCTTCGCTCCCTGTCATTCTATCCACCATTTCTATAGCCTTGATTGTTGCCTATCTTTTCCAGCGCTTTTTTGACCTAGATACAAAGCTAGCTACCTTGATCGGTGTTGGTTCCTCTATCTGTGGCGGTTCTGCCATTGCAGCGACTGCTCCTGTCATCCATGCCAAGGAAAAAGAAGTCGCACAAGCCATTTCTGTTATCTTTTTCTTCAATGTCTTGGCAGCTCTTATCTTCCCAACTCTAGGAACCTGGCTCCATCTTTCCAACGAAGGCTTTGCTCTCTTTGCAGGAACTGCGGTCAATGATACTTCCTCTGTAACAGCCACTGCCAGCGCCTGGGATAGTCTTTACCAGTCCAATACTCTCGAAGCTGCCACCATTGTCAAATTGACCCGTACCCTAGCTATTATCCCTATCACTCTCTTCCTCTCTTACTGGCAAAGTCGTCAACAAGGAAACAACCAAGGGGTAAAACTTAAAAAAATCTTCCCTGTTTTCATTCTCTACTTCATCCTAGCTTCTCTGCTAACCACCGTCCTTACTTCCTTCGGTGTCAGCAGCAACTTCTTTGCACCTCTCAAACAACTGTCTAAATTCTTCATCATCATGGCCATGAGCGCTATCGGCCTCAAAACCAACCTCATCGCTATGATTAAGTCCAGCGGTAAATCCATTCTTCTTGGTGCCCTCTGCTGGATTGCCATCATCCTGACTAGTCTCGGGATGCAGACCCTTATCGGTATTTTCTAATACTCTTCGAAAATCAAATTCAAACCACGTCAACGGCGCCTTGCCGTACTCAAGTACAGCCTGCGGCTAGTTTCCTAGTTTGCTCTTTGATTTTCATTGAGTATAACACAAAAGGTAGCCCGCAAGCTACCTTTTTTTTATTGTTCAAGAATTAAGCGTGTATGTTCTCTCTTAATACAACGGTTCATCACGATATCATCGCAACCTCCAGCACGCAAGATTTCTTCTGCTTCTAGACTTTCAAGTCCTAGTTGCGCCCAGAAAATCTTAGCATCAGCCTTGAGAAAATCTCGTGCCACATCTGGTAGAAACTCACTACGACGATAGACATTAACGATATCTACAGGGAAAGGAATATCAGCTAGACTGGCATAAGCCTTTTCTCCCAAGATTTCCCCACCTGCAGCCTTAGGGTTTACTGGTATGATTTTATAGCCACGAGCCTGCATTTCCTTTGTCACTCGATTGCTAGTTGTTTCCTCACGGTCAGACAAGCCCACTACTGCTAGAGTCTTACTGGTTTCTAGATACTGACGGATTACGCCATCACTTGGATTGATAAATTCTTGAGTCATAAAAACCCTCCTTTTTCATCAGTATAGCATATTTTGAAAGGGTTTGCAGAAATTTACTATAAAATCAAAAAATCCTCCCAAAATTAAACAATTTCATTCAATTTGAGGAGGATTCATAAAAATTTTATTTAAAGATTATTCTCTTGTTGGTTTATACTGAAGGCTTTCTCCATGTTGTTTGACAAAGTCACTCATCTCTGAGTCAGGAATTTGTCGAAGGTAGAGATTGGCACGAATCGTATCATCTTCTTCACGACAAGTAGAAAGAACAAGATATTTATCCTTAGCTGATACCTTAACATTTGGTTTCTTAACCTCTGCAGTATCATAAATAATATTTAGCTGTTTCTCAAAATCCGCATCATCATCAAAAGAAGTACGGTAAAAAGCTGTTTCTTCTGGAACAATAATCATAGCAACAGCTTCATAATAATACTTTCTCTCTGGAGTTTCAATGACTACATAAGGATGTGCATCAAAATATTCTTGGCGACTGAAGTAATTCACATCTTTAAACATACGGTGGTCAGCCACTTTACTACCACGAGCGTGACCAAATAACCAAGTCAATCGATCGCTAAAATCCTTCTTGTTATCGGCGTCCATAAAGACTGCCCCCATTAAAGGCTCATTAACGCCATCAAAGCGCTTATCTAAATAAGTCGCATTATCCGTTGTTTGAACAACTGGTTCATCTAACTGGGTACCAGGAATATATACGTAACCAACCGTCTCAGAGTTTGTTGCAAGCAAGCCTTTAAATTTATTTGCGAGGTATTCCTTTTCTTCTGCGCTAGCAGTATAGGCTTGTTTTGGAGCTTCCTGAGTAACCTTTGCATCATTTTGCTTATCTCCACTTGGAGCTAGGAAGCTTTTATAGATAAAGAAGCCTCCCAAAGCAACGATAGCTACTGCAACGATTGAAGCAATTATTTTAGTAATTGGTGATTTCTTTGTCGTAGAACGTCTACTCATCTTTTCCTCCCTCTTTTTTTACCAAAAAAATCACTGAAACCAAGTTTCAGTGATTGGCTACTTTTTAAATAAAATTATTTAGCAGCGTGTGTTTTTGGAAGAGCTTTTTTAGCTTCTTTTGCTCCAGCTTTTTTAGCTGCAGCGTCTGCTTTTTTAGCTTGGTCTGCTGCACCTGGTTTACCATCTTCTGGTTTAGTTGCAGCTTGATCAGCTGCTGCTTGGTCTGCTGATGCAGCTGTACCTGTTTGGTTAGCTTGGTCTTCAGCGATACGAGTTGGGTTAGGTTTGTTATCTTCAACACCAGTTGGGTCGTTCCAGTAGTTACCTTGAGCTTTAGCTGCGTTACGGTATGTTTCTTGCAAGTATTGGATTGCACGGTTACGTTGTGAATTTGTTGCGTCAGCCAAAACTTCATCAAGGTTAGCTTTAGCAGTTGCTACAGCTTTTTCATGAGTGTGACCAACGATTGCTTGAGCTTTAGCAAGTTCTGCACGAGCTGCAATCACTGAAGGTTCTTTTTCAACAGCTGCTGCGATATCTTCTGGGTGAGCTTCTACGTATGCATAAGCTTGATCTGCAATATCACGTTCAGAAACATATTTCTTTTGGATCAATTGGTTAGAAGAAGCTGGGTTTTCTCCTTGTGCAAAAACTGGAGCTGCTGCTGAGAATACTGCAAGAGCTGCTACTGATGCCAATAAAACTTTTTTCATTGTTTTATCTCCTCTTTAAGTTTAATTTTAATTATAAGGATAATCCTTATTACCTCAAATTATATCACATATATTAGAGTTGTCAAGATATTTCTTAAACTTTTTTTAAAATTTCTGGTAAAAAACGAGTAAAATTTATTATATTCTTAAAAAACAAGCAATATTCTCGAAAGATTAAGGAAAAAAATGGACTAAAAAACGAACAATTAGTGAAATTTTCACATTTTTCTGATCTAATTAAGAAAACTCCCAACAAGGTCTATCACTTTGTTAGGAGTTTTGTCTGATCCAACGAATTCGTTAGATTTTTTTCTCAATACTAAATAATGGAGATAGAGGACGTTTTTCATGGATACGGATGATAGCATCTGCTAAGAGATGAGCAATAGAGATTTGCTCAATCTTATCAATTAAACGCTCTTCTGGTAGGTAGATAGTATCCAAAACAACTAATTTTTTAATAGCTGATTTTTGGATATTATCCATAGCAGGCCCTGAAAGAACTGGGTGCGTACAACTTGCGTAAACTTCGACAGCACCAGCTTCTGCAAGAGCATCCGCCGCATGGCAAATAGTTCCAGCTGTATCGATCATATCGTCAATCAAGATACAAGTCTTGCCTTCTACCTTACCAATGATGTTCATCACTTCACTAGTATTCATCTTGTCCACGCTACGACGTTTATCAATAATGGCAATCGGAGTTTTCAAAAACTCTGCCAATTTACGAGCACGAGTCACCCCACCATGGTCCGGACTGACAACCACATAGTCAGAACCAACCATGCCACGACGCTCAAAGTAGTCTGCAATCAAAGGAGCACCCATCAAGTGATCGACAGGAATATCAAAAAATCCCTGAATCTGTGCAGCATGCAAGTCAATCGTCAACAAACGATCCACTCCAGCCACTTCTAGCATATTTGCCACAAGTTTTGAAGTGATTGGCTCACGCGCTCTCGCCTTTCTATCCTGACGTGCATAGCCATAGTAAGGCATAACAACGTTGACAGATTCTGCACTGGCACGTTTCAAAGCATCTACCATAATCAAAATTTCTAGCAGATTGTCATTTACAGGTGAGCTAGTTGATTGTAAGATAAAGACGTGTTTTCCACGGATTGATTCTTCGATATTAACTTGAATTTCTCCATCTGAAAATTGACGTACGGTCGATTTTCCCAACTCTATTCCAATCTCTTGCGCCACACGCTCTGCCAATTCTCTATTTGAAGAAAGGGCAAACAGCTTTAAATCAGAAAAAGACATGATTTCC
Organism: Streptococcus fermentans; assembly: GCF_040888305.1. Lineage (NCBI taxonomy): Bacteria > Bacillati > Bacillota > Bacilli > Lactobacillales > Streptococcaceae > Streptococcus > Streptococcus fermentans. Next base: position 169,594 of record NZ_JBFNFG010000003.1, read on the forward strand.
TCCAGTATTTATGTATCACTTGTGTTTTTTCACAACATTTTTCCAACTACCATTGTAGCGCTTTTTTCTTGATTTTTCAATAAAAAATAAGACAAGAATGGACATTTATCCCCTTGTCTTGTGCTCATTTATATTCCTTATATTCAAGCTGAAATGTGACAACTTAGACATTCTATCTCATAGGAAGATAGGAACTCACAAAGGAAAAGTTAGTATACCTCTCTCATACTGCCTGTATCTACATCATAAACAGCCCCTGAAATAACCACATCATCTGGAATCAATAGGCATTCTCGAAGTAACTGCATATCTTCTCTCACGCTCTCCTCAACATCTTGAAAAGGGAGAAAATCTTGACCCGAGACATCAACCCCTAATTCAGTTTTTAAATGTTCTTGAAACTCTTCGTTTTGAAATGTCTGAGCACCACAGTCTGTATGATGAAGAACCACAATCTCTCTTGTTCCCATTTGTTGCTGAGAAATCACGAGTGAGCGAATCATATCGTCTGTCACTCGACCGCCCGCATTCCGTAAAATGTGAGCATCTCCAAGTGCTAACCCCAAAGCTTGTGCAACGTGCAGACGTGAGTCCATACAAGTCACAATGGCTACTCTTGTTTTCGGCTTGATTGGCAGATTTAACTGCCCATGCAAGGCAACATAAGCCTGGTTGGCTTGCATAAACTGTTCAAAATACGACACGATTTCCCCCTTAAAAATTTGATAATCAAATATTTCTCCTATCTTATCATTTTTAAGAGTATTTGTCAGCTGTCAACCTTCATGTAAAAAAAAACTGGGACAGAGACATCCAGCATCTAGCTTGAGTTTCTGTCCTAGTCTTTATAGTTATGAACCTTTTTGAATATATTTGTCAAGGGAGCCTGCAAAGCTCTGAAGATTTAGACTTTGTACATAGACCTCACCGGTACCTCGGAAGGTGTTCACCACTCCTTCACCTGTACCGATAGACTGCCAGAAGCCATTTTCTAAGTGGATATTATAGTCTAAAGATTGACTCCAAGCTACCACATGGGCATTGTCGATCGTTATTTCTTGGTTTTGCAGCTCAATTTTCTTAATAGAACCAAAAGCATTGGCCAAAAGAGTTCCCTGACCTTGGGTAGTCATCACAAAAAAACCACCTTGCCCTCCGAACAGAGCTTTTCCAATAGATTGACGTTCCATTGTATAGAAGGCCGTACCATCAAGAGCTAGAAAGGCCCCATCATTCAATCGGTACTGCTTTTCGCCTAGCTCAAGAGCAATCACTTGACCAGGAGTATCTGGTGCTAGAGCAAGGTTGGCATTGTCAGACTCTGCAACAGCTTGAGTAATGAAGGTACTTTCTCCAGAGACCATCGAACGCCCTACGGCTTTGACAAATCGTCCCAAACCAGAACCGCTAGCATTGAGCTGGGTATTGAGACTTACATTGGGTGTATGGTAGACCATGCTACCGCGCTGGATAAAGACTGTTTCTCCTTGATTGAGTGACAACTCTACCAAAGGGAACTGCATTTGACTATCCATAGAAAATTTCATCAGAAATTCCTCCTTGTTTTAATAAATGTTAGCAATAAAATAATGAGTCATCTAAAACTGACCATAACTATTAAGAGAATACTTTTTTCAAGACTTCCTGAATAGTCGTCACTCCAATCACCTGAATTTCCTTAGGTGGCTTGATACCCGTCAAGGAATTTTTCGGTACATAGATCTTTGTAAATCCAAGTTTAGCAGCTTCATTTATCCGTTGCTCGATACGATTGACCCGTCGGATTTCTCCTGTTAGACCCAATTCTCCCACAAAACATTCCTGAGGATTGGTTGGCTTGTCCTTGTAGCTCGATGCAATAGCAACCGCAACTGCCAGGTCAATAGCAGGCTCATCCAATTTGACACCACCAGCAGATTTGAGATAAGCATCCTGATTTTGGAGAAGCAAACCTGCCCGTTTCTCCAAAACAGCCATAATCAGACTTGCACGATTGAAATCAAGGCCTGTTGTAGTCCTCTTGGCATTTCCAAACATAGTCGGTGTCACCAAGGCCTGTACCTCTGCTAAAATCGGACGCGTCCCTTCCATAGTCACCACGATAGACGAACCAGTTGCTCCATCTAAACGTTCTTCTAGGAAAACTTGACTCGGATTGAGTACCTCAACCAATCCGCCCGACTGCATCTCAAAAATCCCAATCTCATTTGTCGAACCAAAACGGTTCTTGACCGCTCTTAGAATCCGGAAGGTATGGTGGCGTTCCCCCTCAAAGTAAAGAACCGTATCCACCATATGCTCCAACATACGAGGACCCGCCAAGGTTCCTTCCTTGGTCACATGCCCTACAATAAAGATGGCAATGTTATTGGTTTTGGCCAGCTGCATGAGTTCTGCAGTCACCTCACGCACCTGAGACACAGAACCTTGAACTCCAGAAATCTCAGGAGACATGATGGTCTGGATAGAGTCGATGATGAGAAAATCTGGCTGAATTCTCTCTATTTCTGCCCGCATGCTCTGCATATTGGTCTCTGCATAGAGATAAAACTCGCTATCAATATCACCTAAACGCTCTGCACGGAGTTTGATTTGCTGAGCAGACTCCTCCCCACTGACATAGAGAACTGTCCCTACTTGAGACAGCTGGGTTGAGACTTGTAAGAGAAGGGTTGATTTTCCAATACCTGGATCTCCACCAATGAGGACGAGACTCCCTGGTACCACACCCCCACCGAGTACACGGTTGAACTCCTCCATTTCGGTCTTTGTTCGATTGACATTGATGGAGGTCACTTCAGCCAGTTTCATAGGCTTGGTTTTCTCCCCTGTCAAGGACACACGCGCATTTTTGACCTCGGCAACCTCAACCTCTTCTACAAAGGAGGACCAAGCTCCACAATTGGGGCAACGTCCTAGATACTTAGGTGAATTGTACTCACAATTTTGACACACAAATGTCGCTTTTTTCTTTGCGATGATAAACCTCTTTCTATATCTCCAACTCACACTCAATCACTTGGCAAAAATCAATCTTCTCATTTTTCACAAACTGCCGTATCAGCATTCGATGAGTGACAACAACGACTGTCTGATAGTCTCGATACTTGCCCATAGATTCTAGAAACCGAGACCTCATTTCCTCAGCTGTCTCATATTGAATAGGACTATTGGAAAGTAACTCCCCATTATTTTCTAGAAACAGGTGCCTAGCCTCTTCAAATCTATCGATACCCGATTCATAGACCTGCCATTCATGCAACAATGGCGCCACTCTCAAAGGAAGGCCAGTAGCACAGGATACATAAAAAGCCGTTTCTAAAGCTCGCGTCACTGCAGAAGACACCAAGATATCAGCTGAGCCAAACAAAGGATTTTTGCAAAGTTCCTGAGCTTGTTGTCTTCCTTTCTCAGATAAGGGTGCCAAATCTATCCCGAATCCAGTATAGGAACGCTCCTCTAACTCACGGTAATTTGGCTCCCCGTGACGGATAAAAATAATTTTCATATTAAGATCCCCATAAAACTATTAATTCTCCTTGGTAGCTGCCAAAACGGAAGCCTTAACACAGCCATTGCCATCTACCCCTATAAACTCTATGCTTTTAGCACCGTTTTCCTCTAAATCTGGATTAGTAAAGCAAGAAGCCCGACGCTTCTCAAAGATACGAGAAGATACAAGCAGCAAGCCGGTCGCAAATTTCTTCTTTCTGTCTTTTCTCCCCCGTCAAGGACACACGCGCATTTTTGACCTCTGCAACCTCAACTTCCTCCACAAAAGAAGACCAAGATCCACAGTTAGGACAACGCCCCAGATATTTAGGGGAATTATATTCACAATTTTGACACACAAATGTCGCCTTTTTCTTTGCGATGATAAACCTCTTTCTAAATCTCTATCTCACATTCAATCACTTGGCAAAAATCAATCTTCTCATTTGGTACAAACTGGCGCATCAGCATTCCGTGAGTTACAATGATAATAGTTTTATAATTTTTATATTTTTCCAAAGCACTTAAAAAACGATGACGCATCTCTAGACCAGTTTCATAGCGATAAGGAGAATCTTCAGATAAACCTCCTTGATGTTTTAGATAATATTCATGAGCTACCAATACACTAGTTAAATCAGAGTTAGTACCATCTAAGTCTGGACGCCACTCATGAAAAAACGGCTCCACAAATAAATCCAATCCTGTTTCAACCGCTATATAATGTGCTGTTTCTAAAGCCCTCGTCACAGACGATGAAATAATAATCTCTGCCTTTCCAAAACATGCAGTTTTAGCAACTTCTTTTGCCAGACTGCGACCTTTTCCTGTCAATGGTGCTAAATCACGACCAAAACCACTATAGAGTTGCGGATTTTCAAGTTTATCAAGCATACTATAATCTGGCTCCCCGTGACGTACAAAGATAATCTTCATCTTAGTGCCCAGTTGATCCAAATCCACCAGTCCGAACACCATCTGCCGCATCGCCATCCGCAATCAAAAATGGAGCAAAGACAGCCTGAACCACGCGTTCCCCAACTTCAAGAATCACTTCTTGATCAGTAATGTTCTTCATCTGTGCAAAGATATGCCCTTCATTTCCTGGGTTACCATAATAATCTCCATCAATGACACCCACAGAGTTAATCAAAACCAAGCCCTTTTTACGAGGGTTTGAAGAACGATCATAGAGGTAGAGAACCTCTGTCGGCTGCATATAGGCCTTGACTCCAGTTGGGACGAGGACAATTTCTCCTGGAGCAATGACTGTACGCTCCGCAACCTTTAAATCATAACCAGCCGCATGCGCTGTCTCACGCTTTGGTAGCAAATTTTCATCTGTAAAACTAGAAACTAGTTCAAAACCACGAATTTTCATAATCTTCTCTTTTCTATTATCATTTATTCTAGGCTATTTTATCTTATTTATTCGAAAAAAGCACGAAAAATCTTCTATATAAAATAAAGAAAAGTGTCCTATCAAAAAGCAAACAATAAAATCATACAAAAAAATTTAAAGATATTTCAAATGTCCCTTATTTTCCCTCTTATTAACAAACTCATTCCTATTTCGCCATACTTAAACTATTTTCTTTAAAGTACAAAAAAAGAGCACACAATTCACATCGCTTAGGGCTGCTGGATTCCTCCCCTGACCCGCTTCACGCAGAACTGTTGCTCCATTAGTCATTATACCACATTTCCAAAGATTTTAAAAGAGAAATTATTTTTTCCGTCGATTTCTGAAAAATTCCTGCATAATGCCTGCACATTCACTCTCTAAAATCCCTGTTTCAACCTCTACACGATGATTGAGGCGCTCATCTGTCAAGATATCATACAGACTCCCAGCGGCGCCAAATTTCTGATTTTTAGCCCCATAAACTACCTTAGGGATACGAGCAAGCCCAATCGCCCCACTACACATAACGCAGGGCTCTATAGTAACAAAAAGTGTGCAATCCAACAAACGCCAGCTCTCTTCCCTCAGATTCGCATTCTCGATGGCCATAATTTCCGCATGCATGACTGCACGTTGCAACTCCTCACGTGCATTGTGCCCCCGACCAATGATTTCTCCATCCTTTACAATTACACAACCAATTGGAATTTCATCATGCTCTAAAGCAATCTCCGCCTCCTTTAAGGCCTCTCTCATAAATGCTTCTTTTTCTTCAACTGTATAATCCATAACATCTCTCTTTTCTCGCCTATCAATTCTATCATTATAGCATGTTTTCCTAGACAAAAAAAGAGCTCTATAATATTTGCAGAAACCAACTTTAGATAGTATTCAATCTCTGGTTTGTAGAAATAATGTTATAAAAAGAGTATAATAGTAGCAAAATTTAGAGAAACACTAGAAATCATGAACTGAGAGTAATGGAGACAACTGATACAGAATGTCCAGATCTGTCGGAAGATTTTTAACTATAAGTCTCCAAGAGATGATTATCCTGAAATTTAAATAATAAACAAGATGAAAGGGTAAATAATGAAATTAGAATTTTTACAGGATGAACCAAAACTTACCTTGATGTTTCCATATAAAGATACATTTAATAGAGTAGGGGGACCATCCATGATATCTATATCTGTTATGATTCTCTGGATTCTGAAGCGTCTGATGACTTACAATACTGATTTTGCAGACAAGATTGTTATAGCGGTAGCGCTGATTTATGCTCCCCTCCTTATATGGTTTATGGGGTATTATCTCTTCATAATGGAGTACAATTAGAAATTTATAAAAACAATATTGTTCAGTATTATACCTATAGCAGTAGAGGCCACAGCCTATTACATTATCAATTTGGACTTCAAGATATCGAACAAATAACCATTAAAAAGCGTTCTTTTAATTGCGTAAAGTTAAGCATAAAAATTAGAAATCCTATTTTTTTAGAAGGACATGAAAAAAAACTAAATAAGCTAGTCAGTGTCAGTATCATCACAGACAAACTAAAAGCAGATGCTTTTATGCACGAAATGAAGCAATTTCAAAGTGATAAATCAGATAATCAAGTAAGCTGATTCAGAAAAAATTCAAGTTTATCTAACTTACAAATTCTCAAGAAAATAGTTCACTGAAGAGGCTGGGATCAGAAATCCCAACCTCATTTTTTCTTAGTTATGCGCCTTTGATGTGATGGCAAATTGAACGATTTGTTGGTATTTGAGAATTCAAAAAGCTTCTTTTACCAAAACTTCTTTTCTCCATTCACAACCTTAACTAATTTACCAAAATGTTGAAAACTCGTAGATTTGGGGCTACCAAATCAAGACTTAATCTAGAGACTTAATGCCCACTGTTTTTTTCTTCAACTGAAAAAAAAGCCACCGAATGCGGTGACTTTATAGGGAGATTATTATGAAAAAGAAAAGTTTAGGATATTTGTTACAACAAGTTAGGAGGTCTTCTTGTAACTGTCTATAGTATAGCTGAACTATCTTAAACAAATCTTAAAAAATCTCTTATGACCAAACACTTTCTAAAATATTTGTTTGTTCACGACCAGGGCCCACTGAGAAAGTAGAGATACGAACTCCAACCAATTCGCTAACACGACGAACATAGTTACGTGCATTTTCAGGAAGATCTTCCAAAGTACGTACTCCAGTTATATCTTCTGACCAACCAGGTAATTCTTCATAAATAGGTTTACAACGTTTCAATTGTTCAAGACTAGCTGGATAGTAGTCAATGCGTTGACCATCAAGATCATAAGCTACACAGATTTTCACAGTATCTAAACCACTCAAAACATCGATAGAGTTCAAAGAAAGATTGGTAATACCAGATACACGGCGACTGTGACGCATCACAACTGAGTCAAACCAACCTACACGACGTGGACGACCTGTTGTAGTACCATACTCATGACCTACTTCACGAATGCGTTCTCCCACTTCATCAAACAATTCAGTTGGGAAAGGCCCATCTCCTACACGACTTGTATAGGCCTTACATACACCTACAACCTTGTCAATCTTACTTGGACCAACACCTGAACCGATTGTCACACCACCAGCAACAGGGTTTGATGACGTAACAAATGGATAAGTACCTTGATCAATATCTAGCATGACACCTTGGGCACCTTCAAATAGGACACGTTTGCCATTATCAAGCGCATCATTTAAAATAACCGAAGTATCTGTGACATATTGCTTAATTTGTTGACCATACTCATAATATTCTTCAAAAATATCATCAATTGAAATAGGGTTACTATCGTACAATTTTTCAAACAAACGATTCTTCTCAGCAAGGTTACGTTCTAAACGCTCACGGAAAATATCTTTATCTAAAAGATCCGCAATACGGATTCCAACACGAGCAGCCTTATCCATATAAGCTGGTCCGATACCCTTGATAGTAGTACCAATCTTATTTTCACCCTTAGCTTCTTCTTGCAGACGGTCTAACTCGATGTGGTACGGCAAAATAACATGCGCACGATCAGAAATACGTAGATTATCTGTTGTAACACCTTCATCATGAAGATAGCTCAACTCTTTCACAAGTGACTTAGGATTTACAACCATCCCATTCCCAATGACAGAAATTTTTTCAGGGAAGAAAATTCCAGAAGGAATCAAGTGCAACTTAAATTTCTTTCCATCAATCACAATTGTGTGACCAGCATTATCACCACCTTGGTAACGCGCAATCACTTCTGCATTAGCTGAAAGGAAGTCTGTAATCTTCCCTTTACCTTCATCACCCCACTGGGTGCCTACAACAACAACTGAAGTCATAATCTTGTCTGAGCCCTTAGGCTCTTCCTTTCTCACATACATGGCAGGAATCTCACCTACAATTATATCTTACAATTTATTATAATAAAGATTCTCAATTTTTTCAAGACCAAAGACCAGAAACATTAGGGAACTAGAGAAAACTAGAAAATTAATATTAAAAAAATATTGTAAATTTATATTTTGAAAAGAAAAAACTATGAAATCGTTCGGAAATATGGAATTTATAAATTATATCCCAACACAATCATTTGAAATCAATAACTGTTCAATGTACAAACGGTAGCAAGCTCTATAGTGATAAGAAAATAAAGGATGCATAATATCAAACTTGTACCGAACTAAATAATAGAGTAAAAATCGAAGATGAAAAACTTCCCATTCTAAATCATTATCTACTAAATAACTATATTCCTTTTCAATAACATCATAAAAATCAAGATATTGTTCATAAATCTGTTCAATCATTTTATTTGACTCCATTTCTATTGATAAAATGAGTATAACAAAAAAATAGAAGAACCAGGGAAGATACTTCTATCATGTACTATAATGAATATTCAAATAAATAACAGATAAAAAAATTAACAAATCAGGTGGACAATCCTACATTTCAAAAAAAGATCTAAAATTTCTGTAATGAAAAAAATACTGTAGGAATTATGCTAGTATACTTTATAATTCTAATTTGTAAAATTAAACTAGACAGAAAAAGCCATTTTTGTTAGGCTCAGATAAACTACCACATTTGTCTGATAGGAACTAACATAAATAACCTATATACATCTTACCACAAACGAACTCGTAATGATAAAGGCTTACTTTCAAGAAAACATAAAAGTTTTAGATATTGCGAACTCACTAGGAAGATCAAAACAGACAATCAACAATGTCATCAACTATCTGAAAGAGGGGCACTCTGCTTATGATTACTATAAGCGATATAAATTCAATAAGAATCGCTGTGGCAGGAATAAAACAAGTCTTTCGCAAGCAGAAAAAAACTTTATTCAAACTCATTTAGAAGCTGGAGCCTTGATATCATTAACAGAGCTCATCTAGATAGGATTTCTTGTTCTATGAGAACTCTCTATCGACTAGCAGACCGTGGTATTTTTAAGAAAGAGGACCTCCAGAAAAGCAAATGATCATAGCGAAAAACAAGGAAAACAAGCGTTTCGTAGAGATTTACGTTAGAGAGCAAACAGTTATCCCGATTTTAAGACGGAATTCGGTTATCTAAAAAGGGATACAATTGTGGGAGAAAAACACAAAAGTGCAGTTATTACCTTAGTAGAACGCTGTTCAAAACCATCATCGTACTGAAAACCAATGGACGGAAAGCAAGTGATATTGAGGCTTCTATTAATCAATGATTGTCTCAAGTCCCTAGCTACCTTTTTAAGTCTATAACTTTTGATTGTTGGAAAGAATTTTCTAATTGGAAATCTATTTCCAATGCGCATGACATTGATATTTTCTTTGCGAGTCCAGACTGCCCTGGTCAACGGGGGCTTAATGAACATTCTAATGGCTTATTAAGACAAAATGGACAACCGAACTAAATGGATTTTACTAATATATCTGAACATTATTTATCAGCTATCGCTGATAAAAGAAATAGAATGCCTAGAAAATCTTTTTAGACCTATTAAAAGGAATAAAAATTACTTAAAAAAAAACTCAAATCTAACAAACTTATAAAAGATACTAAATATTAATAAAGAGCAAAATTAAAAAGGATCAAGATGACCCCTGAAAGATAAAAAAAAACGTTCCTCGGAACGTCTACATACTCCGCCAGTAGGACTCGAACCTACGACATCATGATTAACAGTCATGCGCTACTACCAACTGAGCTATGGCGGATTAAAGCTAAGCGACTTCCTTATCTCACAGGGGGCAACCCCCAACTACTTCCGGCGTTCTAGGGCTTAACTTCTGTGTTCGGCATGGGTACAGGTGTATCTCCTAGGCTATCGTCACTTAACTTTGAGTAATACCTACTCAAAATTGAATATCTTTCAAATTTCAAGAAAACCTTAACACTTCGTATTCTCAGTTACTTTGGATAAGTCCTCGANGTCGCCACACTTCCACTTCTAACCTATCTACCTGATCATCTCTCAGGGCTCTTACTGATATAAAATCATGGGAAATCTCATCTTGAGGTGGGTTTCACACTTAGATGCTTTCAGCGTTTATCCCTTCCCTACATAGCTACCCAGCGATGCCTTTGGCAAGACAACTGGTACACCAGCGGTAAGTCCACTCTGGTCCTCTCGTACTAGGAGCAGATCCTCTCAAATTTCCTACGCCCGCGACGGATAGGGACCGAACTGTCTCACGACGTTCTGAACCCAGCTCGCGTGCCGCTTTAATGGGCGAACAGCCCAACCCTTGGGACCGACTACAGCCCCAGGATGCGACGAGCCGACATCGAGGTGCCAAACCTCCCCGTCGATGTGAACTCTTGGGGGAGATAAGCCTGTTATCCCCAGGGTAGCTTTTATCCGTTGAGCGATGGCCCTTCCATACGGAACCACCGGATCACTAAGCCCGACTTTCGTCCCTGCTCGAGTTGTAGCTCTCGCAGTCAAGCTCCCTTATACCTTTACACTCTGCGAATGATTTCCAACCATTCTGAGGGAACCTTTGGGCGCCTCCGTTACCTTTTAGGAGGCGACCGCCCCAGTCAAACTGCCCGTCAGACACTGTCTCCGATAGGGATCACCTATCTGGGTTAGAGTGGCCATAACACAAGGGTAGTATCCCAACAGCGTCTCCTTCGAAACTGGCGTCCCGATCTCTTAGACTCCTACCTATCCTGTACATGTGGTACAGACACTCAATATCAAACTGCAGTAAAGCTCCATGGGGTCTTTCCGTCCTGTCGCGGGTAACCTGCATCTTCACAGGTACTAAAATTTCACCGAGTCTCTCGTTGAGACAGTGCCCAAATCATTACGCCTTTCGTGCGGGTCGGAACTTACCCGACAAGGAATTTCGCTACCTTAGGACCGTTATAGTTACGGCCGCCGTTTACTGGGGCTTCAATTCATACCTTCGCTTACGCTAAGCACTCCTCTTAACCTTCCAGCACCGGGCAGGCGTCACCCCCTATACATCATCTTACGATTTAGCAGAGAGCTGTGTTTTTGATAAACAGTTGCTTGGGCCTATTCACTGCGGCTGACCTAAGTCAGCACCCCTTCTCCCGAAGTTACGGGGTCATTTTGCCGAGTTCCTTAACGAGAGTTCTCTCGCTCACCTGAGGCTACTCGCCTCGACTACCTGTGTCGGTTTGCGGTACGGGTAGAGTATGTTTAAACGCTAGAAGCTTTTCTTGGCAGTGTGACGTCACTAACTTCGCTACTAAACTTCGCTCCCCATCACAGCTCAATGTTATAGAACTAAGCATTTAACTCAATTCACACCTCACTGCTTAGACAGACACTTCCAATCGTCTGCTTTAGTTAGCCTACTGCGTCCCTCCATCACTACATACTCTAGTACAGGAATATCAACCTGTTGTCCATCGGATACACCTTTCGGTCTCTCCTTAGGTCCCGACTAACCCAGGGCGGACGAGCCTTCCCCTGGAAACCTTAGTCTTACGGTGGACAGGATTCTCACCTGTCTTTCGCTACTCATACCGGCATTCTCACTTCTATGCGTTCCAGCACTCCTCACGGTACACCTTCTTCACACATAGAACGCTCTCCTACCATACCTATAAAGGTATCCACAGCTTCGGTAAATTGTTTTAGCCCCGGTACATTTTCGGCGCAGGGTCACTCGACTAGTGAGCTATTACGCACTCTTTGAATGAATAGCTGCTTCTAAGCTAACATCCTAGTTGTCTGTGCAACCCCACATCCTTTTCCACTTAACAATTATTTTGGGACCTTAGCTGGTGGTCTGGGCTGTTTCCCTTTCGACTACGGATCTTAGCACTCGCAGTCTGACTGCCGACCATAATTCTTTGGCATTCGGAGTTTATCTGAGATTGGTAATCCGGGATGGACCCCTCACCCAAACAGTGCTCTACCTCCAAGAATCTCTAATGTCGACGCTAGCCCTAAAGCTATTTCGGAGAGAACCAGCTATCTCCAAGTTCGTTTGGAATTTCTCCGCTACCCACAAGTCATCCAAGCACTTTTCAACGTGCCCTGGTTCGGTCCTCCAGTGCGTCTTACCGCACCTTCAACCTGCTCATGGGTAGGTCACATGGTTTCGGGTCTACGACATAATACTAAAGCGCCCTATTCAGACTCGGTTTCCCTACGGCTCCGTCTCTTCAACTTAACCTCGCATCATATCGTAACTCGCCGGTTCATTCTACAAAAGGCACGCTCTCACCCATTAACGGGCTCGAACTTGTTGTAGGCACACGGTTTCAGGTTCTATTTCACTCCCCTCCCGGGGTGCTTTTCACCTTTCCCTCACGGTACTGGTTCACTATCGGTCACTAGGGAGTATTTAGGGTTGGGAGATGGTCCTCCCAGATTCCGACGGGATTTCACGTGTCCCGCCGTACTCAGGATACTGCTAGGTACAAAGACTATTTTAAATACGAGGCTATCACTCTCTTTGGCTGATCTTCCCAAATCATTCTTCTATAGTCTTTGAGTCCACATTGCAGTCCTAC
>NZ_JBFNFG010000030.1:0-315 GCF_040888305.1 Streptococcus fermentans
ATCAGTGTCAGAGTCAATTTCTGAGTCAGTCTCAGAATCAGTAAGCGAATCAGTTTCTGAATCCGTATCAGAATCAGTAAGCGAATCAGTAAGTGAATCTGTATCTGAATCAATCTCAGAATCAGTAAGCGAATCAGTTTCTGAATCAGTAAGTGAATCTGTATCTGAATCAATTTCTGAATCAGTATCTGAATCAGTGTCAGAGTCAGTATCAGAATCAGTAAGCGAGTCAGTTTCTGAATCCGTATCTGAATCAATTTCTGAGTCAGTATCTGAATCCGTATCTGAATCAATTTCTGAGTCAGTATCTGAATC
>NZ_JBFNFG010000004.1:0-149302 GCF_040888305.1 Streptococcus fermentans
CGGACTGTAAATCCGCTCCTTCGGGTTCGGGGGTTCGAATCCCTCCCCTTCCATAACCTTAACTACGGGCATAGTTTAAAGGTAGAACTAAGGTCTCCAAAACCTTCAGTGTGGGTTCAATTCCTACTGCCCGTGTTTTAAAATTATGGCGGGTGTGGTGAAGTGGTTAACACACCAGATTGTGGCTCTGGCATGCGTGGGTTCGATCCCCATCACTCGCCTATTTTATATTATTGGGGTATAGCCAAGCGGTAAGGCAAGGGACTTTGACTCCCTCATGCGTTGGTTCGAATCCAGCTACCCCAGTTACTATTTGCCGGCGTGGCGGAATTGGCAGACGCGCTGGACTCAAAATCCAGTGTCCGCAAGGACGTGCCGGTTCGACCCCGGCCGCCGGTATAGTAATAAAGACAAGGTTTTAGGACCTTGTCTTTTTTTTCTCTGTTTTTGTTGAGTTACCAATTTTTTCCATTTTAAAATAAATCGTCAAGTTTATTAGCCAATGTTTTCTGTTTGCTAGGGTACAAATGAGAATAAGTATCAATTGTTGTAGTAATAGATGCGTGTCCTAATCTTTCTTTGACAACAAGATAATCTTCTCCTTGATTTATAAGTAATGATGCATGAGAGTGTCTCAAATCATGAATTCTTATTTTCTTTAAATCTTTATCCCTTTCTAGTATTTGCTTAAACTTCTTATCAATCATATTTTTTGTAATTGTTATTGGTGTACTCTGTATTATTTGTAGTTCGTCTGTATTTTTCGTAAATTCCTCAAGTTTTTCTTTTTGTTTTACTTTCCAATCTATTAGCATTTCTGCTAATTTCTGATTTATTGTTATATTTCTAGTTCCTGATCGTGTTTTTGTTGTATTAATGTAGCTTGTATTATTGACAAAGTATACCGTTTTGGTAACGTATATCGTATTTGTTAAAAGATTTATATCATTCCAGTTCAATGCGAGGATTTCTCCCATTCTCATTCCAGTAAAGAAAGCAATTACGAAAAACAGGTCATAGCTTATTTCATCATCTCGAATAAATCCTCTAAATCTCGTGAATTCTTCTATACTCCAAAATTGAATATCAGGCTTCCTAATTGGTAATTTTCTCAGATTCTTAACTGGATTTTTATCAATGAGAGATTTTCTTATACCAGTATCAAAAATTTTTTTAAGTAGAATTAGAACTTTATTAATTGTATTATAGCTTAAAACTTCATTTTCATTTTGTTTTTTAGTTTTTGTTTTTAGGTATTCACGAAATTCGAATATATGGTCATACGTTAATTTATTTAAATTTGTATTTTTAAAATAAGGCTTAATATGACGTTCATAATTGTTTCTTTGTGTAGTTGTGTAGCTTACTTTTCTGCCATTTTTCAAATCATCTTCTTCAAGTAAGTCGAATAACATATCCGTTGTCACTACAAAGTCAAATTGTTTTTCTTTTAATTCTACAACTCGAATATGTTGTTCTAGTTCTAGGGCTTCCTTTTTAGATTTCAATCCTTTTCGAATGATACGTATTCTTTTTTGTGTGACGGGGTGGAAACCATTAGAAACATCAACGGTCCATTTACCACTTTTAGTTTTACGAATAGTCATTCATTATGCTTCTTTCTGGAGTTCAATTCCTAGTAGTTCTTCAGCGACACTGGCTGGAATTGTACCAATCCGTTTGTTATCGTAGATGTTAAAACCACGATTCACTAATAGTAATTTGCCAGTATGGATAATCTTTCTTGCAGTTCCTGGAGCAAATCCAAGTTCGATAAGGTCATCTTTTGTTACAGTTTTAATCATGTGATCTCCTTTTCTAATAAGATTAAGTAAGGGGAGGATTAACTCCCCTTGTCTAATACTTATTTTTGTTTTACATCTACTAAATGGATAGCATCCGCCTTGTAATACATCGTTGAACTAATCATAGTGGCTTGTAAATTGTCAAATGTAACTGGTACTTGATCCATCGCTTGGATATAGTCATTATCGACTAAAGCTTCTGGATTGTCTACTGAGACTTGGGTTGATTTCTTTTTGAATTGTCCATCCTTGATAGTTATATTGTATTTCCAACCAATGATTTTATCGGTATTAAAACGTCTTTCGCTACCATCTCGGTTTTTGATAATTTCTCCGTTTGCATCTTCTCGGACTTCTGTTTCAAATTTTGGAATAACTTCATCCAATTCAAATTTTGTTCCAATGTTATTAAAATTCCAGTCATTTTGTGAAAGCATTTTTGCCATAGTTAATTTCTCCTTTTGATATTTTCTTTGATTGTAGGGATTAAATCCTCTCTTTTAAAGAGAATTGCCCTTTCTATTAATCCACTTGCTAAATCTGGTGGATATTCCATATTGTTGAGTGCGAGATAGTTAGATTTCTCATACTCATGCAGTAAGTTATTTTCGTATAGAAATTTATACGCTTTTAGAATAGCCCCTGAACCTTTATAGGTAAACCATTCTAATTTTTGTTCTAGTTCTGTTTTTGGTTTTGAAATAATGATAGAGATAGGTTTTGAGTGACCTAAAAACTTTTCCCAAGATCTCAAAGGTTTTGAGAAATGGCTATCACTATAGAATCTTACTTTTTCTTTGAGATATCCCTTGGTAAAGTTGAGGAGGTCTATTTCTGAATGCAACCATTCTTGAATGAAGTAGTGAGCTTTTTCTTTCCTAAGTTCTAACTCAGTTCTTATCCAATTTTCTATAAAACGCTTGCTGATACCTAGCTTCTCAGCTCGTTCTAAGCGCTTATCGTAAATTCTAAGTCTTTCATCATCATTGGGTTTTCTTAAATATAAGGTCTGGCCGATTGTTTCATCTCCGTAGGTATTGTAGTAGGTGCTTTTTCCATATATAAAGCGTTTCTTCTGACAGTTCTTTAGAAGCTGATTAGGAGTGAAATAGGGAGTTTCATTAAAATCATCTATAGCAATATCAATTCGTCTGATTGAAAAACGATTGTAATTGTAGTAGAGATTGTTTAGAAACTGTCTTTCGGTCAGGCCATTTGGATCTAATACCATATCTCTATAGAATTCGAGTGCCTGTCCTGACATGACAAGCATGTAGGACGACTCTTTCGATCCATAGTAGATACGGATGTTCCCATAATGAAGCTGGCTATCATAGTTATAGTATTTAAGGCTCCCCTTATTCTCAATAAATAGGTCAAAGTCAAGAAATAGAATGTCTTCGATTATTTCTCTTGGCGAAAATTCAGTCTTATCAAACTGAATTTGAATCCAGTCAAATACAGAACGTAAATGCTCATTTTTTGCCATAGATTTTGATTCAACTTTTTGCCTAATTTTGCCACCCTTAAAATCTCCAAAACCCTTGGGAATACTGAATTATTTCGATGGTACACCTAACTTGCAGAGGGTGGTGTTACTACACACCCTTTCGGTCAAAAATGGTCCGTCCGCATCTACGCTCGTTTTCGGCTTTCTGCCTCATGGCTCAGCCGAAAATTCGCTATTAGCCGAACCTATTTTTTGACCTCTTCTGAACAAACCCTAGTAAGCCGGTTTGCATCGACTCTTCAATATCTTGGATTTTCTTTTTTAGATTGGCATTCTCATTTTTTATCAGTCGTATTTCTCGCTTAAATTCCTGTTTTAAGGCGCTCAGTTCATCATAGAGCTCATCTATTACTTGGTTTAGGAGTTCTTGTTCATTGTCTGCTAGACTCCCAAATACGGCTTGTATAGCCTCTTTTAGACCTATTTCAAGTTTTAGGTTAGCTAACTTTTGAAATTGTCTAAGGTCTTCGTCTGTAAAGTCATAGGCAACTGTATAACTTAATTGATGAGTTCTTGGATTTCTACTGATAGGAATTTTAATTTTCTTAAATTCCTTGCCACTTATCTCTTTAATCAGTTGGATCCAATTTTTAAGAGTAGAGGTAGAGTTTAGGCCAGAAATTTGATTGACTAACTCTTTATTGGTCATCTTTTTGTGAAACCTCCGAAATTTTTTTGTGCAACTGAGGAGTTTTCTGTGGTATAATTGTTACATAATATGTTTTGATCTTGGAACGAACGGCACATTTGTTTCAAGATTTTTTTATTTTGTCGAATCTTACCTCCTTAATTAAAATTTTTAAAATCGACTACTAATTACATACGCTTTTACCCCCTTTTATGCTATAATATTCTCAATGGAATATTTAATCTCAAAATAAATATTCCTTATGGAATAATTCTATTTTATACCGTTTAGAATATTTTGTCAAGAAAAAATATACGAATAAGAATATCTATAGGAGAATTATGTATACAGAGGATTATAAATTTTCAGAGAGGTTAAAAACTCTCAGAAAATCAAAAAAGTTAACTCAAGTACAAATATCGGAATTAATTGGAGTTCAACAAGGGACATATTCTCGGTGGGAGAATGGAACGTTAGAACCAGGATTAGAATTCGTTGTGAAATTAGCAAATATCTTTGGTACTACTACAGATTATTTGCTGGGACAAAAACCTTATTCAATTATCAGTAGTTTACCTCTAGAACAATTAGATCTTACCAATATTGCAAACTTTTCAAAGGATGAGTTTGATATTTTGAAACATTCAATAGCAGTTTCGGTGGCAAGAAATAAAATAAAGGCAACAGAACTAAAAGATAGAGTTATAGAAAAAAATCAGTTGTCAGAAAAAGATGCAGAACTTTTGAATAAGATTTTTGAAGAAGTTAAAACTTATTGGGAAAAATAGAAGGACGCTAGTCTTCAAAATTTCCTCTCAAAATGTGTCTAAAATATTAACGGAATTCCATATAAAGAGGTTTATGATTATTTTAATGCAGATTGATGGTTTGTTTTTTAGATTTTAAATTCACCATAGGTGCTAGTATTATTTATCATAATGCTTGACACCGCTTTTAAGTGGGAGTACAATAATATTGAGGGCAGGATGGCTTATCTCTTTTATTTAGGAGGTGTCCAATATGCAAATCTATTTTATTTATTCTATTTTCTTTCTATTATCACTTGTAGTTCTAGCTTATCTTATTAAGTTACTCATTGCTCATTTAAAAAGAAACTAAGTAACATTTTGCCCAAATAGTAGTTATTTGGGCTACTTGGGTAAGGAACTGAAAAAACGATTGGAAGCCAAGGGAATAGACTTTTTGACGCCGATTCGTAAAAATATGAAAGGAGCAGCTGAGCACAACAATCCTGCTATCCTGGCAATCCGAAGGACCATCGAAACTCGGATCTCTGTCCTAAATGCATTGTTTAACATTGAACATCCGCTTGCTCGCTCTTTAGCAGGTTTGCAATTAGAGATCGAACGGGCTATTTTGGTCTATAATTTAGGATTTTTTATCAACTAGCAACACGGGTATTATATATGATAGATTTTGATTTTAAAGGAGGATTTATGAATTTGAAAGGTATAATCTTCGATATGGATGGAGTTATAGTTGATACGGAGTACCAAGATTTTCTAATACAGAAAGATTTTATCAAACACCTTAATCCAAAATCTAGTTACGAAGATTCTGAGCTATTGGTATTAGTTGGTAAATCATATTTTAATCTTTATAGGCTTTTACAGCAATTTATTGGGAAACAATATGATATAAAAACTATAGAAAAAGAATATGCTTCTTTTAGTGATGAGAGATATGAAAAAATTGATTATTCTTTACTTTTTAGAAAAGAAATTCTAAAAATTATTGACTATGCATTGAAAAACGGAATCAAATTAGCTGTAGCATCATCATCAAAATATGAGCATATTAATGAAGTTTTAGAAAGGTGTGACATAAAAAAATATTTTGATGTCATCGTTAGCGGAGAGAATTTTGTAGAAAGTAAGCCAAATCCGTCTATCTATTTAACAACGCTACATAAGTTAGAATTGCAAGCAGAACAATGTATTGCAATTGAAGATTCATACTCTGGAATTGAATCTTCAACTAGCGCCGGAATTGCAACTATTGGTTATTATGATAGCCGATTACCATTTTTTAATGACAAAGCGCAATGGAAAGTTGAAAATATGAAAGAAGTTTTACAAATAATAGAATCACAGAGTCTTTGAGTTGAAAGGCGATGAGGTTCTTGAGGACGTTAGAAAGAAATAAACTTGTTTCATAACGAAATTTAAGGTAACAGCGAACCGCTGAGTGTGTAGCTTTGTTGGTAAAAACGTAAATATTTTTGAGCGAAAGGTATTATGAAGTCACTGGAAACAGTGGCTTTTTGATATTAGTAGGGATGTATTATAGTAACCAATCAAGTTGAGATAGTTGCTTTGATACTAATACATTTTATTTTAATAATGAAGTTTATTACTATAGACACTTGATAGATATGTAAACTAACTACGATACCTCTAATTTTTAACGGACTATAGTTTAATTTGTTTTTTCTGTACTTGATAAGCGAAATCGAATCCCAAGGAAGTCCTTGAACTACCAAACTCCGTATCAAGTTTTTCTGAGTCAGGTGAAATTGTCTAGCTTAATTTGACAAATGAGATAACTAAGAAATAAGATTATCGACTCACTATTTATGGAAGTAGTTATTTAAGTGAGAAAGATGAGTTACAAAAAAGTTACCAAAATTTGAAAAAAGAGTCTATTTTGCAAGATTAAAAAGTCGCTATTTTACTGATGAAGTAAAAAATATTGGTATTACAGCGAAACACAAAAAAGAATACAGGACAAACAAATTCCTGTATTCTTAAAATAACTTAGAGCAGCTTTAACAAAACATCGACTAATATGATTATAGTGCAAATTATTTTTCCGATTTTTTCATGTTGCTTGAACAATTTTTCAGAGAAAAGAATCAATACAAGCGCAACACAGATCAACACAGTGCTTAAAGTTTGAGTAGTCATGGTACATACTCCTTTCGTTATTTTGTTGATCCAGTAAATAAGTTGAATAGTAATTATCTAATTTTCAAACATATCCATCTGCCCTGGTAAAGCCTTTGTTCTTTGATTATTAATCGGTATCTCTATCTATCTTTATTATAGCACAAATATCCTTATTAAACCGATAAATGCAATTTTTTTATAGACTGCTACTATTTACTTTATTTTCTCCTGAAATTGAGTTTTTACCTGGTATTGTTTTACTTCCGATTAGAGATAACAAATTTATCAATGAATAGTAAGTTATATAATGCAAGTACAAATCCCCAGGAACTACCCTGAAGAGAAAATTCTTGATGATTAAGAGGAAGAAACTCCTGGTTTCCTATATGGATGCATATCAAAATAACAAATAGAATCCAAAATAAATCAGTCCATTTATATTTTGAAAAATATTTTTTTTGCAATTTTTTTAGCATAAGAACACCTTCTTTCTTTACTACATTTTTATTATACAATAAAATGTAAGCGGATACAAATAAAAAGGAGGATTGATCTTATGAATGAAAAAAACGTACATATTTTATTTGTGCAAGTATTATTATTTCATCTATAATTTTGGGACTCTTTATTTATAAAGGAATTTATGACGGATTTAACGTTTTGGGTCAATTTATACACGATGGCCTCAGGATAATTAGTAGTAATATTAGTAATATTAGTAATACTAGTAGTATTAGGTAGTTAATAGTAATAGAATTTAAATAAAAAACGGGAATTTAGTGAATGCTGATTGCCGTTTTTCCATATGTTTAAGGCGGTAACAATATGCTTAATGTGAAAATTTTTTATATATTTTTCTTTTTGATCTTTGTCGAAACTACAGGCTTGTTGTTGTTGAAAAACGGTCTTGAAAGAGGTTATTTAGATACAGGAGCTATCATCCTTGCAGTTTTTTCATTTGCTTTCTACAACCTATGTTCATTCGGTTGGGTCTACTTTACAATAAAAAACCATAAAAAATAAATAGGACAAATTGGAGGCTAACACCTCCGATTTTTTTGTATGCAGACCTCGAATTTTCGTTTTTTCATGCAAAAATAGCGCATTCTCGTTGCTGACACAGCAATTCTGAGAGTTTTTCAGAACATTTTGCGACCTATCAACTATGAAGAATCCTTAAAAAATAAAATAATTGTCTCACTGTTTATGGAAGTAGTTATTTAAGGGAGAAAGATGAGTTACCAAAAAGTTACAAAAATTTGAAAAATGAGTCTATTTTGCAAGATTCAAAAGGCTTAAAACCCTATTAAATCAAGGTTGTAAGATTTAAATAATGTAGTTATTGAACTCAAAATCCAGTGTCCGCAAGGACGTGCCGGTTCGACCCCGGCCGCCGGTATAGTAATAAAGACATGGTTTTCGGACCTTGTCTTTTTTGTTGAACAATTTATTAAAATTTCACTAAAAAAGGTCTATACCATTTACAAATTGTTTTGAAAGGTTTATAATGTAATTGACATAATAAATACTAGATTATTTCTTAAGGGGGTTATCATTATGCCTAAGTATATTAAAGCTGATCAATTTTTCTATCCACATGGTATTCGTCGTGGAGGTTATTTGGAACTTATTGATGGTAAATTTGGTAAGCATGTTGAAGAGATTTCTGAGGATGCTGAAATTTTAGATTATTCTGGTTATAGCATCGCACCTGGTCTTGTTGATACACACATTCATGGTTTTGGTGGTGTCGATGTTATGGATAATAATATTGAAGGGACTCTTCATACGATGAGTGAAGGTCTTCTTAGCACAGGTGTTACTAGTTTCCTACCAACTACACTAACTTCATCATACGAACAATTGCTGGCTGTTACTGAAAACATTGGTGCACGCTATCAAGAAGCATCTGGTGCTAAGATTCGTGGTATCTATTTTGAAGGGCCATATTTTACTGAGGAATTTAAAGGAGCTCAAAACCCTGCTTACATGAAAGATCCTCGTATGGATGAGTTTCGTGCATGGCAGAAGGCTGCTAATGGTCTTCTTAATAAAATTGCTCTTGCACCTGAACGTGATGGGGTTGAGGACTTTGTACGTACTATTACTGGTGAAGGTGTAACTGTTGCTCTGGGTCACTCTAATGCTACATTTGATGAAGCTAAAAAAGCTGTTGATGCCGGAGCTAGTGTATGGGTTCACGCCTATAATGGAATGCGTGGCTTAACACACCGCGAACTTGGAATGGTTGGTGCTATGTATGAGTTACCACATACTTATGCAGAATTGATTTGTGATGGTCATCACGTGGATCCTAAGGCTTGCGAAATTCTTCTTAAACAAAAGGGAACTGAAAATATTGCCCTTATCACTGACTGTATGACAGCAGGTGGTTTGCAAGATGGAGATTATATGTTAGGTGAATTTCCGGTTGTAGTTGCAAATGGAACTGCTCGCCTTAAATCTACAGGTAACTTGGCAGGATCCATTCTCAAACTTAAAGATGGTTTGAAAAATGTCGTTGAGTGGGGAATTGCAAATCCTCATGAGGCAGTCATGATGGCTAGTCTGAACCCAGCTAAATCAGTTCATATCGATGACGTCTGTGGACAAATTCGTGAAGGCTACGATGCAGACTTTATCGTGTTAGATAAAGATTTGGAATTAGTAGCAACTTATCTAGATGGTGAAAAACGTTATCAAGCATAATCTAAAAAGTAGAAACGATTTTCGTTTCTTCTTTTTTTAAATAAATTTGTTATTTATTTCACAAATTACTTGATTTTTATATTGAAAAGGCTTACAATCATGATATAAATAATACAAATAAAAAAGCGGAGGATTGCTTATGAAAGCTTATACTTACGTTAAACCAGGCCTTGCGTCATTTGTTGATGTTGACAAACCAGTTATTCGTAAGCCAACAGATGCTATTGTGCGTATCGTTAAGACTACTATTTGTGGTACAGACCTTCATATTATTAAAGGGGATGTTCCTGCTTGTAAGAGTGGAACTATCCTAGGACATGAAGGAATTGGTATTGTAGAGGAAGTCGGAGCAGGAGTTTCAAACTTCAAAAAGGGTGATAAGGTTTTGATTTCTTGCGTTTGTGCATGTGGCAAGTGTTACTATTGTAAAAAAGGAATCTATGCTCACTGTGAAGACGAGGGTGGATGGATTTTTGGACATTTGATTGACGGTATGCAAGCAGAATATCTTCGTGTGCCTCATGCTGATAATACTCTTTATCATACTCCAGCTGACTTGTCTGATGAAGCTTTGGTTATGTTATCTGATATCTTGCCAACTGGCTATGAAATTGGTGTCTTAAAAGGGAAAGTTGAGCCTGGTTGTAGTGTAGCTATCGTTGGTTCAGGGCCAGTTGGATTGGCAGCTCTCTTGACGGCACAATTCTATTCTCCAGCTAAATTGATTATGGTGGACCTAGACGATAATCGCTTGGATACTGCAGTTTCTTTCGGTGCTACTCATAAGATTAATTCTTCAGACCCTGAAAAAGCAATTCAAGAAATTTATGATTTGACAGATGGTCGAGGTGTAGATGTCGCTATTGAGGCGGTAGGAATTCCTGCAACGTTTGATCTCTGTCAAAAGATTATCGGTGTAGACGGAACAGTAGCCAACTGTGGTGTGCATGGTAAACCAGTTCAGTTTGATTTGGACACTCTTTGGATTCGTAACATTAATGTTACTACTGGATTGGTTTCTACCAATACAACTCCTCAGCTTTTGAAAGCCTTAGAAAGTCATAAAATTGAACCTGAAAAATTGGTAACTCATTATTTCAAACTTAGTGAAATAGAAAAGGCCTATGAAGTATTTAGTAAGGCCGCCGATCATCATGCGATTAAAGTGATTATTGAAAACGATATTTCAGAAGGCTAATCTTGTTTTTAAATCCAGTTATTCGTTTTTGAATAGCTGGATTTTTTGAAAATGTTATATAATTCGTGAAAATGAGCAAAATTCTTTCATTGTTCTCAAAATTTCGCTATAATATACGGTACAAAGGAAGTTAAACTATGTATCGAGTTATAAAAATGTACGGAGATTTTGAACCGTGGTGGTTTATAGAAGGCTGGGAAGACGACGTCATTGCGAGCAAAAAATTTGATAACTATTATGACGCCTTGAAATATTATAAGTCTTGTTGGTTTGAGTTAGAAAAGGAGATTCCCCTTTACAAAAGTAGAGGAGACTTGATGACTATTTTTTGGGATCCAGAAGATAAACGCTGGTGTGAAGAATGCGATGAATTTCTTCAGCAATATCATTCCTTGGCTTTGTTGGAAGATGGTCAAGTCATTCCAGATGAAAAATTTAGACCTGGTTACGAAAAGCAGACTGGTTTAGAAATCCACCGTACTTGTCGCATAAAAAAAGAAGAAACAACTTTTTAATGAAGTTGTTTCTTCTTTTTTATATTTTCTTCGAATAATAAGAATGAGGAGGAAGATATGGTACAAATACTTGCACAAGAATTGATTACACTGGCCAAAAAACAGGGAGCTCAGGACATCTATTTTATTCCTAAAGAAAAGATTTACGAGCTACATATGCGAGTTGGAGATGAGAGACATTTGATTAACACCTATGACTTTGAAAAGTTGGGGGCTGTCATTAGTCATTTTAAGTTTATTGCGGGGATGAACGTTGGAGAAAAACGCCGTAGTCAGCTTGGTTCCTGTGATTATCAGCATGGAGATAAGGTTTCTTCATTACGCTTATCGACGGTGGGAGATTATCGTGGTCATGAGAGTCTAGTTATCCGGCTTTTGCATGATCAAGAACAAGAGTTGCTCTTCTGGTTTCAGGACCTTAAGGAACTGGAAAAGGGCTTTAGGCAACGCGGGCTTTATCTTTTTGCAGGCCCCGTAGGAAGTGGTAAAACTACTTTGATGCATGAATTAGCCAAGTCATTGTTCAAGGGACAGCAAGTCATGTCTATTGAAGACCCAGTAGAAATTAAGCAGGAAGAGATGCTGCAATTACAGCTCAATGAAGCTATCGGACTGAGCTATGAAAACTTGATAAAACTTTCCCTACGACATCGTCCAGATCTTTTAATCATTGGAGAAATTCGAGATAGTGAAACAGCCCGTGCTGTTGTACGAGCTAGTCTGACAGGTGTCACGGTATTCTCGACAATCCATGCCAAGAGTGTTCGTGGGGTTTATGAGCGCCTCTTAGAACTTGGTGTCAGTGAAGATGAACTTGCAGTTGTTTTACAAGGTGTTTGTTACCAGAGACTAATCGGAGGAGGAGGAATCATTGATGTTGCAAATGGAAATTATCAAGAACACCAGGCAGAAAAGTGGAATGGACAAATTGACCAGCTTCTTAAAGAAGGACATATCACTGCCCTTCAAGCTGAAACGGAGAAAATTAGCTACCAGTAAGCAGAAGAAAATCATCACTCTCTTTAACAATTTATTTTCGAGTGGTTTTCATCTGGTAGAAATCATTTCCTTTCTAGATAGAAGTCTCTTGTTGGAAAAGGAATATGTATCGCAGATGCGACTAGGACTTGCGCAGGGAAAGTCTTTTTCGGAAATGATGGGTCATTTAGGTTTCTCGAGTGCGATTGTCACGCAACTTTCATTGGCTGAAGTTCATGGAAATCTCCATTTGAGTTTGGGGAAAATTGAAGAATATTTGGATAATCTTGCTAAGGTCAAGAAGAAGTTAATTGAAGTTGCGACCTACCCACTTATTTTGCTAGCTTTCTTACTGCTCATTATGATGGGTTTGCGAAATTATCTCTTGCCTCAACTGGATAGTAGCAACATAGCTACCTTAGTGATTAGCAATCTACCACAGATTTTTCTTGGGATTACTCTAACACTAAGTCTTGCATCTTTAACAGGACTGATATTTTACAGAAAATCTAAGAAGATACAAGTCTTTTCTTTTCTAGCTAAAATTCCCTTTCTAGGTGTATTTGTTCAGTATTATCTGACGGCCTATTATGCTCGAGAATGGGGTAATATGATTGGTCAAGGTCTGGAGCTATCACAGATTTTTCAGATGATGCAGGAGCAAGGAAATCCTCTTTTTAAGGAAATCGGACATGATTTATCCCTGTCCTTGCAAAATGGGCATGAATTTTCTATGGTTGTGCGGAATTATCCTTTTTTTAGAAGAGAGTTGGGACTAATCATTGAATATGGAGAGGTCAAGTCCAAGTTGGGAAGCGAATTGGAAATCTATGCAGAAAAAACGTGGGAATCCTTCTTTACTCGAGTTAATCGTACTATGAACTTAGTTCAACCCCTGGTCTTTATTTTTGTAGCTCTGCTAATCGTTTTATTGTACGCAGCTATGTTGCTGCCTATGTATCAAAATATGGAGGTAAATTTTTAGATGAAAAAAATGTTGATGAAATTAAAGAAAGCCAAGGCAAAAGCTTTTACACTGGTAGAAATGCTAGTTGTATTGCTCATCATTAGCGTCCTACTCTTACTGTTTGTGCCAAACCTAACTAAGCAAAAGGATGCAGTGAATGATAAGGGGAAAGCAGCAGTCGTCAAGGTGGTAGAAAGCCAAGCTGAACTCTATACTCTAGATAAAAATGAGGATGCTAGTCTAAGTAAACTAGAGGCAGATGGACGCATCACTGCTGAGCAAGCAAAAGCCTATAAGGAATACCATGCAAAACAAAAGACAAGTCAAACAGTTGCGGATTAGGGCTTTTACCATGCTAGAAAGTCTATTGGTCTTAGGGATAGTCAGCTTGTTAGCTCTGGGTTTGTCAAGTTCAGTTCAATCCACTTTTGCGTGTGTGGAAGAACAGATTTTCTTTATGGAGTTTGAGGAACTTTATCGAGAAACCCAGAAGCGAAGTCTGGCTAGTCAGCAGAAGATCAACTTGATTTTGGAAGAGAGAAGTATTGGAAATGGCTATCAGAAATTAGCCATTCCAAAAGGAATTCAATTGCAGTCTAATCAATCAATTTCCTTTGACAAGGCTGGAGGAAATTCGTCTCTTGCAAGTGTGAGATTTCAAACAAGGAAAGAAGTAGTTCGCTACCAACTATATCTAGGAAATGGAAAGATTAAACGTATTCAAGAAGCAAAAAATTAAGGCGGTTATTTTACTGGAGGCAGTGATTTCACTAGCTATTTTTGCCAGTATTGCAACCCTCTTGCTGGGGCAGATTCAAGAAAGTAGACGACAGGAAGCAAGACTCTTAGAACAGGAAGAAGTTTTGCGAGTGGCTCGTATGGCTTTGCAGACTGGACAAAAGCAGTTGACGGTCAATGGGCTTACAGTTCATGTTGTATCGAATGAGCGAGGTTTGGAGGTGTATCATGGAACTGAAAAATTACTGGCGATTCAAGATAAGTAGAGTCAGAGCTTTTACACTTTTAGAATCCCTGGTTGCTCTTATTGTGATTAGTGGGAGTTTGCTCCTCTTTCAAGCTATGAGCCAACTATTGGTTTCAGAAGTTCGCTACCAGCAGAAAAGTGAGCAAAAAGAATGGCTCTTATTTGTGGATCAGCTGGAAGCAGAGCTGAATCGAGCCCAATTTGAAAAAGTAGAGAATGATAGACTTTACCTCAAACAGGATGGGAACCCCATTTCCATGGGGAAATCAAAGTCAAATGATTTTCGAAAAACAGATGCCAGTGGACGTGGCTACCAGCCGATGGTTTACGGTCTGAAATCAGCTCATATTTACCAAAACGGGCAAAATGTCCATTTTAATTTTCAGTTTGAAAAGGGACTAGAGAGGGAGTTCATCTATCGTGTGGAAAAAGAAAAAAGTTAGAGCTGGAGTTCTCCTTTACGCGATTACTATTGCTGGAATTTTTAGTCTCTTGTTACAGTTTTATCTGAATCGACAAGTGGCTCATCATCAGGATTATGCACTGAATAAAGAAAAACTTCTTGCATTTGCAATGGCTAAGAGGACCTATGAAAAAGCTAGTTCTGAGAGTGGTCAGCAGTCATTTGATGCAGGAAAGGCAACTTATCGTAATGACCAAAAAGGATTTACAGCGATTGTTGACACCGGAAAAAAACAGTTTGATTTTCACTTTTCTCCTTTGAAAAAGACTGACGACAAGACGAAGAAAACAGAAAAAAAGTCAAAAGAAGAAAGCGAGAAGAAAAAAGAAGAACAGGTAAAAAATGAGACCACCGAGACATCTGAAGTTGCATCATCTAAGAATGACAAGACATAGATTATCAGATTTGTAGAATCTAGTTTAAGTGGTGATGTTGGACTCAGTGGGTTAGGACGAGGTTTTTGTCTGAAATCATGCTATAATAGATACATATGGAGGACGGAATATGTCAAGTGTAAAATTGTATCTAGTACGTCATGGGAAAACAATGTTTAATACAATCGGTCGTGCTCAAGGTTGGAGTGATACTCCCCTAACAGCTGAGGGAGAACGAGGTATTCATGAATTGGGGATTGGTTTGCGGGAATCAGGTTTAACCTTTGAACGTGCTTATTCAAGCGATTCTGGGCGGACCATTCAGACAATGGGAATTATCCTTGAAGAACTTGGTTTGACTGGGCAAATTCCTTATCGCATGGATAAGCGAATTCGTGAATGGTGCTTTGGTAGTTTTGATGGTGCTTATGATGGAGACCTTTTTATGGGTATCATCCCTCGAATCTTTAATGTAGATCATGTGCATCGTTTGTCCTATGCAGAGTTAGCTGAAGGTTTGGTAGAAGTGGACACAGCAGGTTGGGCTGAAGGTTGGGAAAAACTAAGTGGTCGTATCTGGGAAGGTTTTGAAGCCATTGCCAAGGAAATGGAAGCTAATGGGGGAGGGAATGCTCTCGTAGTCAGCCATGGAATGACTATTGGAACCATTGTTTATTTAATCAACGGCATGCATCCGCATGGCCTTGATAATGGAAGTGTGACGATTCTCGAGTACCAAGATGGTCAGTTCTCGGTCAAAATTGTTGGCGACCGTAGCTACCGTGAAATTGGACGAGTTAAGCTAGACGAGCAAGCTAGTTCAGAACAATAAAATTCAGCACTAAATTTAGAAGAATTTTTAAAGGATTGATAGAATGCTAATGTCGTGCTTGCACAAGCTTCTGAGAGCTGAGTGCTTTGACAATAGCATTCTTTTTTGTTAGAATAGCATCAACATGAAAGCATAAGAAGGGACTGACAGAGTTGTCGTTCCCTTTTGTCTATCTTAGAAGGGGGAAATATGCTGTTTCAGAAAATAAAAGCCTATAAATGGCAGGCTCTAGCTTCCTTAATTATGACAGGTCTAATGGTAACGAGTTCACTCTTGCAACCACGTTATTTGCAGAAAGTTTTAGAGGCACTGCTAACAGGTGATAATGAAGCTATTTATCATATTGGTTTTTGGTTAATCCTTGTTGCCTTGATTGGTTTGATTGCAGGTGGCATCAATGTTGTGTTAGCCGCCTACATTGCTCAAGGAGTCTCGTCAGACTTACGGGAAGATGCCTTTCGTAAGATTCAAACTTTTTCATACGCCAATATTGAGGAATTTAACGCAGGGAACCTTGTTGTTCGTATGACCAATGACATCAACCAGATTCAAAACGTAGTCATGATGACCTTCCAAATTCTCTTTCGACTACCACTTTTGTTTATCGGTTCCTTTATTCTAGCAGTTGTCACCCTACCTTCTCTATGGTGGGTGCTAGTTCTCATGGTCGTTCTGATTGTTGTCATAATGGGTTTTATGATGGGAGTGGTGGGACCACGCTTTGCAAAATTCCAGACCTTATTGGAGCGTATCAATGCCATTGCTAAAGAAAATTTGCGTGGTGTGCGCGTGGTTAAGTCTTTTGTCCGAGAAAAAGATCAGTTTGATAAATTTACGCAGGTGTCAGATGAATTATTGGGAGAAAACCTTTATATCGGTTATGCCTTTTCTGTTATGCAACCTGCAATGATGTTGATTTCTTACGGGGCTGTTTTTCTCTCAATCTGGCTTGTAGCAGGTATGGCAGAGTCAGATCCATCAGTCGTTGGTTCCATTGCTTCCTTCGTGAATTATCTGAGTCAGATTATCTTTACTATCGTTATGGTCGGATTTTTGGGGAATTCAGTTACTCGTGCCATGATTTCCCTTCGTCGTATTCGTGAAATCCTGGATACAGAACCGGCTATGACTTTCAAGGATGTGGAAGATGAAGAATTGGAAGGAAGTCTCAGTTTTGAAAATGTAACCTTCACCTATCCAAATGATGAAGAACCTATCCTAAAAGATGTATCTTTCGATATTGCAGCTGGTGAGATGGTTGGGGTTGTCGGAGCAACTGGTGCAGGTAAATCAACCTTGGCTCAGTTGATTCCACGACTGTTTGATCCTCAGCAAGGTTCGATCAAAATTGGTGGAAAGGACATTCGTACAGTTAGTGAAGGGACACTTCGCAAGACAGTCTCTATCGTTCTACAAAGAGCCATTCTCTTTAGTGGAACCATCGCAGATAATCTCAGACAAGGAAAGGGAGATGCGACAGTTTCAGAAATGGAACGCGCAGCTCGTATTGCCCAAGCGAGTGAATTTATTAGTCGCATGGAATTGGCTTTTGAAAGTCCGGTTGAGGAACGTGGAACTAACTTTTCTGGTGGACAAAAACAAAGAATGTCCATTGCGCGTGGGATTGTCAGCAATCCTAAGATATTGATTTTCGATGATTCAACCTCCGCCCTTGATGCCAAATCAGAACGTTTGGTCCAAGAAGCCCTCAACAAGGATTTGAAGGGGACGACTACGATTATCATCGCGCAAAAGATTAGCTCTGTTGTGCATGCGGATAAAATTTTAGTGCTTGACCAAGGGCGTTTGATTGGTCAAGGTAAGCATGCTGACTTGGTTGCAACAAACCCAGTTTATCGTGAAATTTATGAAACGCAAAAAGGAAAGGAGGAGTAGGATGAAGACATTTGAATTTTTTTGGAACTATTTTAAAGTTTACAAGATATCCTTTATCGTTGTCATTGCTATGATTATCATTGCAACGGTAGCCCAAGCCCTCTTTCCAGTATTTGCAGGTCAAACAGTCACAGAGCTGGCTAATTTGGTTATAGCCTATCAAAATGGAAATCCAGATATGGTTTGGCAAAGTCTCCTAGGACTCCTGCTCAATCTTGCCTATATTTTAATCGTTTTAGTAGTTTCTAGTCTTATCTATATGGTCTTGATGAGCCGCATTATTGCCGAATCTACAAATGAGATGCGTAAGGGACTTTTTGGCAAGCTTTCTCGCTTGACAGTTTCTTTCTTTGACCGCCATCAAGATGGTGATATCCTGTCACGTTTTACTAGTGATTTGGATAATATTCTCCAAGCTTTTAATGAAAGCCTTGTGTCTGTCATGACCAATATTGCCCTTTATATTGGCTTGCTGATTGTCATGTTCGCAAAAAATGTCACCTTGGCTTTAATCACAATTGCCAGCACTCCAATAGCTGTTATCATGTTGTTCTTTATCCTGAAGCTAGCGCGGAAATATACAAACCTCCAACAAAAGGAAGTTGGGAAGCTCAATGCTTATATGGATGAGAGTATCTCTGGACAAAAAGCAGTTATCGTTCAAGGTATCCAAGAAGATGTGATTGCTGGTTTTGTTGAGCAAAATGAACGGGTTCGAAAGGCCACTTTCAAGGGCAGAATGTTTTCAGGAATTCTCTTTCCTGTCATGAACGGAATGAGCTTGGTCAATACAGCAGTAGTTATTTTTGTCGGTTCAGCTGTATTATTGAATGATCAGAGTATCGAGACAGCAACTGCACTTGGTTTGATTGTCATGTTTACTCAGTTTTCGCAACAGTATTATCAGCCCATTATCCAATTGGCAGCGAGCTGGGGAAGTTTGCAACTGGCCTTTACAGGAGCGGACCGTATCCAAGAAATGTTTGATGCAGAGGAAGAAATTCGTCCTCAAGATGCTCCAATCTTTAACGAATTAAAAGAGGGTGTGGAGATTCGTAACGTAGACTTCTCCTACCTGCCAGGAAAACCCATTTTGAAAGATGTCAGCATCTCAGCTCCAAAAGGGAAAATGATTGCGGTAGTTGGTCCGACAGGTTCAGGGAAAACAACTATCATGAACTTAATCAATCGTTTTTATGATGTGGATGCAGGTAGTATCAGCTTTGATGGAACAGATATTCGTGAGTTTGATTTAGACAGTTTGCGAAGTAAGGTAGGAATTGTTCTACAGGATTCTGTTTTATTTAGTGGAACCATTCGAGACAATATTCGATTCGGTGTACCGGATGCTAGTCAGGAGATGATCGAAGCAGCTGCTAAGGCTACACACATCCATGACTACATCGAAAGCTTGCCAGATAAGTATGATACTTTGATTAATGATGACCAGAGCGTCTTCTCAACCGGTCAAAAACAGTTGATTTCCATCGCTCGTACCTTGATGACAGATCCACAGGTCTTAATCTTGGATGAGGCAACATCAAACGTTGATACTGTAACAGAAAGTAAGATTCAAAATGCCATGGAAGCTATTGTGGCAGGAAGAACTAGTTTTGTGATTGCTCACCGCCTGAAAACCATTCTCAATGCCGATCAGATTATTGTCCTTAAGGACGGTGAGGTTATCGAACAAGGAAATCATCACGAATTACTCAAGCTTGGAGGTTTTTACTCCGAACTGTACCATAATCAATTTGTCTTTGAATAATACTCTTCGAAAATCAAATTCAAACCACGTCAGCGTCCCCTTGCCGTATATGTGTTACTGACTTCGTCAGTTCTATCCACAACCTCAAAACTGTGTTTTGAGCAACCTGCGGCTAGCTTCCTAGTTTGCTCTTTGATTTTCATTGAGTATAAGCAAAAAAGTTGTCCTAATTTTGGGCAACTTTTTCTGATAAAAAAAATTTATCACGGACTTTAAAAAAACATATTAGACAGGTGTGGGGAAGGATGGTAAGATAAGATTATCAATGTAAAACGAAAGGAAATCAGTAATGGCAAGAACGGTTGTTGGAGTTGCAGCAAATCTATGTCCTGTGGACGCAGAAGGAAAAAATATTCATTCATCAGTCTCTTGTAAATTCGCTGAGAGTATTCGTCAGGTTGGCGGACTTCCTTTGGTGATTCCAGTTGGTGATAAGTCGGTTGTTCGTGATTATGTAGAAATGATTGACAAGCTTATCTTGACTGGGGGACAAAATGTCCATCCTCAGTTTTATGGTGAGGAAAAAACGATTGATAGCGATGACTATAATCTAGCTCGAGATGAGTTTGAGTTGGCACTTTTACAAGAGGCCCTACGTCAGAATAAGCCAATTTTAGCCATTTGCCGTGGTGTCCAGCTAGTTAACGTTGCTTTTGGCGGTACGCTCAATCAGGAGATTGAAGGTCATTGGCAAGGCCTACCTTTTGGGACTTCACATTCTATTGAGACAGTGGATGGCAGTGTAGTGTCTAAATTATTTGGTAAAGAAAGTCAAGTTAATTCAGTCCACCGTCAGAGCATTAAAGACTTAGCTCCAAATTTTCGTGTGACGGCTGTGGATCCACGTGACCAAACTGTTGAAGCAATTGAATCCATTGACGAACACCGTATTATCGGCTTGCAGTGGCATCCAGAATTCTTGGTCAATGAAGAAGATGGAAATTTAGAGTTATTTGAGTATTTATTGAATGAATTGTAACGACTAGAAACCTAGTCGTTTTTTTATTCATCGCTTACGAATTTTTATAGAGTCGCGTTTTTACGCAAACGTTTGAATTGTGATAAAAATTGGAAATTTTTAGTATAAAAACTTGAAAAAATTGTTAGTAAGCGTTATGATAGAAAAGAAGAAATTTTGGAGGAATACTATGTCACATATTAAATTTGATTATTCAAAAGTATTAGACAAATTTGTTGCACCACATGAAGTGGAATACATGCAAGCACAAGTTACAGCAGCAGACGAATTGATCCGTAAAGGAACTGGTGCTGGTAGCGACTTCTTGGGTTGGTTGGACCTTCCTGAAAACTACGACCGCGAAGAATTTGACCGCATCTTGAAAGCTGCTGAACAAATCAAAGAAGACAGCGATGTTTTGGTCGTGATTGGTATCGGTGGATCATACCTTGGTGCGAAAGCAGCTATTGACTTCTTGAACCACCACTTTGCAAACTTGCAAACCAAAGAAGAACGCAAAGCGCCACAAATCCTTTACGCTGGAAACTCAATCTCATCTACTTACCTTGCTGACTTGGTAGAGTATGTTGCAGATAAAGACTTCTCAGTGAACGTGATTTCTAAATCAGGTACAACAACTGAACCAGCCATCGCTTTCCGTGTCTTCAAAGAACTCTTGGTCAAGAAATATGGTCAAGAAGAAGCTAACAAACGTATCTATGCAACAACTGACCGCCAAAAAGGTGCAGTTAAGGTTGAAGCAGATGCTAACGGTTGGGAAACTTTTGTAGTTCCAGATGATATCGGTGGACGCTTCTCAGTATTGACAGCAGTTGGATTGCTTCCAATCGCTGCATCAGGTGCAGATATCAAAGCCCTTATGGAAGGTGCGAATGCTGCCCGTAAAGACTACACTTCAGACAAACTTTCAGAAAACGAAGCTTACCAATATGCAGCTGTTCGTAACATCCTTTACCGTAAAGGTTATGCAACTGAAATCTTGGTAAACTACGAGCCATCTCTTCAATACTTCTCAGAATGGTGGAAACAATTGGCTGGTGAGTCAGAAGGGAAAGACCAAAAAGGTATTTACCCAACTTCAGCTAACTTCTCAACAGACTTGCACTCATTGGGTCAATTTATCCAAGAAGGAACTCGTATCATGTTTGAAACAGTTGTCCGCGTTGACAAACCTCGTAAGAATGTGATCATCCCTACTTTGGAAGAAGACCTTGACGGACTTGGCTACCTCCAAGGAAAAGACGTTGACTTCGTTAACAAAAAAGCGACTGATGGTGTTCTTCTTGCCCACACTGACGGTGATGTACCAAATATGTACGTGACTCTTCCTGAGCAAGACGCCTTCACTCTTGGTTACACTATCTACTTCTTCGAATTGGCAATCGCCCTTTCAGGTTACTTGAATGCTAT
Organism: Streptococcus fermentans; assembly: GCF_040888305.1. Taxonomy (NCBI): domain Bacteria; kingdom Bacillati; phylum Bacillota; class Bacilli; order Lactobacillales; family Streptococcaceae; genus Streptococcus; species Streptococcus fermentans. The sequence goes on from NZ_JBFNFG010000004.1 coordinate 21,927, forward strand.
CAACCCATTTGACCAACCGGGTGTTGAAGCTTACAAACGCAACATGTTTGCCCTTCTTGGTAAACCAGGATTTGAAGAATTGAGCAAAGAACTCAACGCTCGTCTATAATAGAGCTGAAAAGAGTGGTTTTACCACTCTTTTTGCTTTTTCTTGAAAAGAGAAATTGGACTCTGGCAAGACTTGTGATATAATATAGAGAGGGAAAAGGCAGACGCCTAGAGACTTTATAGGAGAAGATATGTCAAAAGATATTCGTGTGCGTTATGCACCAAGTCCAACAGGACTACTACACATCGGAAATGCCCGTACAGCATTGTTTAACTACTTGTATGCACGCCACCATGGTGGAACTTTTATCATCCGTATCGAAGACACAGACCGCAAACGTCATGTCGAAGACGGAGAACGTTCACAGCTTGAAAACCTTCGTTGGTTGGGCATGGATTGGGATGAAAGTCCAGAAACTCATGAAAACTACCGCCAATCAGAGCGTTTGGAACTCTATCAAAAATATATCGACCAATTGCTTGCTGAAGGGAAAGCCTACAAATCTTACGTCACTGAAGAAGAGTTGGCAGCTGAACGTGAACGCCAAGAAGCAGCTGGTGAAACACCTCGTTACATTAACGAATACCTTGGTATGAGCGAGGAAGAAAAAGCAGCTTATGTTGCAGAACGTGAAGCCGCAGGTATTATCCCAACGGTTCGTTTGGCAGTTAATGAGTCTGGTATCTATAAGTGGCATGATATGGTCAAAGGTGATATCGAATTTGAAGGTGGCAATATCGGTGGGGACTGGGTTATCCAAAAGAAAGATGGCTACCCAACTTACAACTTTGCCGTTGTGATCGATGACCACGACATGCAAATCTCTCACGTCATTCGTGGAGACGACCACATTGCTAACACACCAAAACAGCTTATGGTTTATGAAGCACTTGGTTGGGAAGCTCCAGAGTTCGGTCACATGACCTTGATCATCAACTCTGAAACTGGTAAGAAGTTGTCTAAACGTGATACTAATACACTTCAGTTCATCGAAGACTACCGTAAGAAGGGCTACCTGCCAGAAGCAGTCTTTAACTTTATCGCTCTTCTTGGCTGGAATCCTGGTGGGGAAGATGAAATCTTCTCTCGTGAAGAACTCATCAAGCTCTTTGATGAAAACCGCCTCAGCAAGTCTCCAGCAGCCTTCGACCAGAAGAAACTTGATTGGATGAGCAATGACTATATCAAGAATGCAGACCTTGAGACTATTTTTGAAATGGCGAAACCATTCCTTGAAGAAGCAGGACGTTTGACAGACAAGGCTGAGAAATTGGTGGAACTCTACAAACCACAAATGAAATCAGTGGATGAAATCGTTCCATTGACAGATCTCTTCTTCTCAGACTTCCCAGAATTAACCGAAGCTGAGAAAGAAGTCATGGCTGGTGAAACTGTGCCAACGGTACTTGAAGCCTTCAAGGCTAAGCTTGAAGCTATGTCAGATGACGAGTTTGTGGTAGAAAATATCTTCCCACAAATCAAAGCAGTCCAAAAAGAAACAGGTATCAAAGGGAAAAACCTCTTCATGCCAATCCGTATCGCCGTTTCAGGTGAAATGCATGGTCCTGAATTACCAGATACTATTTACTTGCTTGGTCGTGAAAAATCAATCCAACACATTGAAAAAATGTTGGCTGAAATTGCGAAATAATCTGGCGAAATTAAATTTCGTTCTAGATATTTGTAGAAGTAAAATCTGAGAGAATCACCTGGTTCTCTCTTTTTTATGAACATAGAAAAATCTATTAAATGTATGATAAAGGATACTTTTAGGAATCCCTTTTAAAAAAAGCAATTTTTATATATACTTATTTGAAAATGCAAAAGTTTTAGTGTATAATACTAAGTGACAGGGCAAGGGAAAGAAGTCAGTGATATGGTAAAATTCTTTACAAACAGACTCGAATTAGCCCAGACATCGTCTATGTTGTTTGTTGAGTCGACTTATTTTTTCTTTGCGTTTTGCTGGACACAGGAAGAAATTCATGAGTTCATGCAACTATCATCCATAACGATGCCTTCGTTTTCGATTCGTAGTTGATATGCAACTGTGTATCTACTCTTTCTTTTCCAGAGAATAGAAAGGAATCGACCTTGCTCTGTTTACCTTGCGTTAAGCAAGGTTTTTTTGTGGAATGCTATCGCGAAATTTACGATTTTTCTATCAAGTGGTATAATATTAAGTATCCTGATGAATTGAGGAACTCAAATGAAAGAATTTAACAAATCAATCAAATTAGAGCATGTGGCTTACGACATTCGTGGTCCAGTCCTTGAGGAAGCCATGCGTATGCGAGCAAATGGGGAAAAAATCCTCCGTTTGAATACAGGAAACCCAGCTGAGTTTGGCTTTACAGCACCAGATGAGGTCATCCATGATTTGATTATGAATGCGCGTGATAGTGAAGGTTATTCGGACTCAAAAGGGATCTTTTCAGCTCGCAAAGCAATCATGCAGTACTGCCAGCTCAAGAAATTCCCCAACGTTGGTATTGACGATATTTACCTTGGGAATGGGGTCAGTGAGCTAATCGTTATGTCTATGCAAGGTCTCTTGGACAATGGTGATGAGGTCTTGGTCCCTATGCCTGACTATCCTCTTTGGACTGCTGCAGTCAGCCTGGCTGGAGGAAATGCCGTTCACTACGTCTGTGATGAAGAAGCTGAATGGTATCCTGACTTAGATGATATCAAGTCTAAGATTAGTTCAAATACTAAGGCTATCGTTTTGATCAATCCAAATAACCCAACTGGAGCCCTCTATCCTAAGGAACTCTTGTTAGATATTATTGAGATTGCTCGTCAAAATGACTTAATTATCTTTGCGGATGAAATTTACGACCGTATGGTTATGGACGGCAATGTCCACACGCCAGTAGCAAGTTTGGCTCCAGACCTTTTCTGTGTCAGCATGAATGGTCTGTCTAAATCTCACCGTATCGCTGGTTTCCGTGTAGGTTGGATGGTCTTGTCTGGGCCTAAACATCATGTAAAGGGCTATATTGAAGGTCTCAACATGCTTTCAAACATGCGCCTTTGTTCCAACGTCTTGGCTCAACAGGTTGTTCAAACTTCACTAGGTGGTCACCAGTCGGTCGACGAATTACTCTTGCCGGGTGGTCGTATCTATGAACAAAGAAACTTTATTTATAATGCCATTCAAGATATTCCAGGTTTGTCCGCGGTTAAACCTAAAGCGGGTCTCTATATCTTCCCTAAAATTGACCGCAATATGTATCGTATCGATGATGATGAACAATTTGTCCTTGATTTCTTGAAGCAAGAAAAAGTACTTTTGGTTCATGGACGAGGATTTAACTGGAAAGAACCAGATCACTTCCGTATCGTTTATCTGCCACGTGTAGATGAGTTAGCCCAAATTCAAGAAAAGATGACTCGTTTCTTGAAGCAGTATCGTAGATAAGGCTTTCATAGCAAAAAAGCTGGAAACATTTGCCAGAGCTATTGACAAATGCGAAAGAATCAGATAGAATAGTAAAGTATGTTTAGTAACTGATCACTTTATAGCCGGCTAAACGAATACAAAATCTATGAGGAGGTATTCATCGTGAAACGTACTTATCAACCAAGTAAACTACGTCGTGCGCGCAAACACGGATTCCGTAACCGTATGTCAACTAAAAACGGTCGTCGCGTATTGGCAGCTCGTCGTCGTAAAGGACGCAAAGTTTTGGCTGCATAATCCAAACGAATTCAACAAAGAAGTCAGTAGGAACTCGAGTCTACTGGCTTTTCTGTTGCCTAAAAAAGTGAATTTTCTAAAATACCTTTTTTAGAATAAAAACTTCAGCAGATGTATTGGAAAGACAGTATATAGAAAAAAGCTCAAAATCAGAAGGTGAATTTCTGATTTTGAGCTTTTCTTTATTCTTTCAAATGATAAGAGTAGCTAGCAACGACGACATCTTCGTGCCATCTGAGAGCATATTTCAATTTGAGGCTCATTTGATTGTGGAGGATATTTTGCCAAGGTTTGTTAGGGATAAATTGGGGTACTAGAACTGTAACTGTGTAGTTCTTTTTCTTGGCTTCTTGAGAGATTTTTCGAACATAGCGAACGGTAGGTGTGATGATATCGCGATAGCTAGTAGTAATGTTTTTTAGAGTGATATTTGGGAAGTAGTCGGCAAATTCTTGGAGGATTTCTTGGTCTTTTTCCTCTGTTTCTTTGGTGGAAATGTGCATGGCCAAAACCTCATCTCCAATACTTTGAGCATAGTTAATCGCTCCAACGCTGACTCGAGTAACATTTCCTACTAAGACAAGGACGACATTGCCATCGTAGGTTTTCTTTTGAATTCCTTCATAAAGTCGAAGCTGTTTGGCCACTTTTTGGTAATGACTGTGGATGGACAAGAAGAGGAAGGTTAGGACCAGGATAATAGGGAAGAATGGCCAGATATCTCCAAGTCTGAAGAAGAGTAAGATAAGAACGATAGCGTAACAAATGGTGGCTCCGAGGATATTTGCAAAAGCTGACTTCAAGAATTGAGAACCTTTTTCTTTTTTCCAGTGGCGAATCATCCCTGTTTGAGAAAGAGCAAAGGGGACGAAAACTCCGATTGTATAGAGAGGGATCAAGCGTTCTGTATTTCCGTTAAAAATGAGCAGAAGGATCATGGCGCCAAAGGCTAAGGTCAAAATACCGTTTGAATAACCAAGGCGGTCTCCTTTTTCCATAAAGAGATGGGGCATGTATTTGTTCTTAGCCATATTGTAAGCCAACATCGGAAAGGCAGAAAAACCAGTATTTGCAGCTACGGCAAGGATGAGGGCTGTTGAAAATTGGAAGAGATAATAAACAACTTGACCGAGAGCTGAATCCCCTAAAATTCCTTTAGCCATCTGTGAAAGGATTGTTTCTCCGTGTTGAGGAGTAATCCCCATCCAGTAGTTTAGGAAGGTAATTCCTGCAAAGAGAAATCCAAGAATAAGAGACATGATGGTCAGTGTTTGAGCTGCATTCTTTTTTTTGGGGGTCTTGAAAAATGGAACAGCATTTGAGATAGCTTCAACTCCAGTTAGTGAAGCTGAACCGCTGGTAAAGGCTCTTAAAATCAGGACGATTGAGAGACTCGGGACAGTTTGACCAATTGCAGAAGTTGCATGATAGCTGAGAGAACCAGTCAATAGTTGGAAGATACCAAACAATAAGAGGAAGACCGTGCTAAAGATAAAGAGATAGACAGGGATCATCAGAGAACTAGCAGATTCCCTCAAGCCTCGCAGATTCAAAAGCATGAGCAAACATACTAGAAAAATGGAGATGTGGAGGTTATAAGGATGGAGGACAGGAAGTGCAGCTGTGATCGCATCAGCTCCTGCAGCCACCGATACGGCTACTGTCAGCATGTAGTCAACAAGTAGACTTCCCCCAGCAATCAAACCTAACTCAGGGGAGAGGTTTTCTCGAGTAACCATATAGGCACCTCCACCTTGAGGGTAGGCATGGATGATTTGTCGGTAAGAAATGGTTAGACTAGCAAGTAGCAAGAGGACAAAAATGCCGATAGGGAGACTCCACCAAATAGCGAGGGGAGAAAGACTAGCCAAGACAAGGACGACCTGCTCAGGTCCATAGGCGATAGATGAAAGGGCATCGCTTGAGAGCATTGCAAGTGCCTGTGTTTTTCCAAGTAGCCCTCCCTCGCCTTCAGTTAAGGACTTAAGGGGACGACCAATAAAGGTATATTTTAATTTCGTAAACATTTTCTTTCCTTTTCTGAAAATTTCAACAAGAGTTATTATACTGCTATGAAAATAAGTCGTCAAGAAAAAGTGAGTGATTTTAAAATATTTTTTCCTATAAGGATAAGAGCAGTTTTTTGGTATAATAGAAGGTAGAAAAAACGAGGGAATATACATGATTTTTGATACACATACCCACTTGAATGTGGAAGAATTTTCAGGAAGAGAAGCAGAAGAAATAGCCTTAGCAGCTGAAATGGGTGTGACTCGGATGAATATTGTTGGATTTGATAAACCGACCATTGAACGAGCCTTGGAATTGGTGGAAGAATATGACCAACTTTATGCGACGATTGGTTGGCATCCGACAGAAGCAGGGACTTATACAGAAGACGTTGAGAAATACCTGTTGGACAAGCTCAAACATCCTAAAGTTGTTGCCTTGGGTGAGATTGGTTTGGACTATCACTGGATGACAGCCCCTAAAGAAGTGCAGGAGCAAGTTTTCCGTCGTCAGATTCAGCTATCTAAGGAATTAGATTTACCTTTTGTGGTTCACACCCGTGATGCGCTTGAAGATACCTATGAGATTATCAAAAGTGAGGGAGTCGGTCCCCGTGGTGGCATCATGCATTCCTTCTCTGGTTCCCTGGAATGGGCTGAAAAGTTTGTGGAGCTTGGCATGACTATTTCATTTTCTGGAGTGGTGACCTTTAAAAAAGCGACAGACATTCAGGACGCTGCTAAAGAGTTACCTTTGGATAAAATTTTAGTAGAAACAGATGCCCCTTATTTAGCCCCTGTACCCAAGCGTGGTCGCGAAAACAAGACAGCTTACACGCGCTATGTAGTGGACTTTATTGCAGACTTACGTGGTCTGACGACAGAAGAAATAGCTGCTGTGACAAGTGCAAATGCGGAACGAATCTTTGGATTGGAACGTAAATTATGAAAAAGAAAATTTCCCAAGTCATTGTAGTCGAAGGGCGTGATGATACGGCCAATCTCAAACGTTATTTTGATGTGGAGACCTATGAGACTCGTGGCTCTGCTATCAATGAGCAAGATCTTGAACGTATCCAACGTCTACACCAACGTCATGGGGTGATTGTCTTTACAGATCCTGACTTTAATGGGGAACGCATTCGTCGTTTGATTATGACGGCTGTTCCAACAGTTCAACACGCCTTTCTCAAGCGATATGAAGCAGTGCCAAAATCCAAGACCAAAGGACGTTCCCTAGGAATCGAACATGCCAGTTATGAAGACTTGAAAACAGCGCTGGAACAAGTCACAGAGCAATTTGAAGCAGAAAGCGACTTTGACATTAGCCGTAGTGACTTGATTCGTCTTGGGTTTCTAGCAGGCGCAGATAGCCGAAAACGCAGAGAATATCTAGGAGAAAGCCTTCGTATTGGTTATTCCAATGGGAAACAACTTCTCAAGCGTTTAGAATTATTTGGCATCAGTTTAGCTGAAGTTGAAGATGCCATGAAATCGTATGAGAATTGAGAAACCGTCCCAAAATGTAGGGGGAATATGATACAATGGAAGTAATCATATACGGTTTAATCAGGCTTGATAGCAAGCATTAGAAAAGTGCTCCACGGGATTAGCCTTGTGTGGAGTTAATGAGGAAAAGTTATGGGAATCTTTGATTTTTTAAAAAAGACGGAAACTGCAGAAGAAACTGAAATCACTGAAGCACAGAAAGAAACAGAAGAATCTAAAAACAATGCATGTATTGGTGTTCTAGATTTGTTCCCGCTGAAGGAAACGAATCAATTATTGATTGTTGGGAGTCTAGAAGGTAGTCTCAAGGTTGGAGATCAGTTGCAGTTTTGTAATCCCGACCAAGGAATGGAAATTCTTGGCTCTGTAGAAGTTAAAAAACTTAGCAGTCAAAACAAAGATGCAGATAGTCTAACTGATGAAGTTCTTGCCCATCTAGTGGTTGATAGGATTCCTTCTTTGGATAAACTGAAAAAAGGAAGTGTGCTCTTTAGTTCAGGTATTGAGGAAGAGCAAAAATTATCTAGCTATTCAGATGCTCTTTATCGTACTTTTGTAGCCATCCAAGAGGGTCAGTTAACAAATGAAGACTATTTGGCAGCTAGCCTTGATGATAGCGTAGAGATTTTACGTCTCTTTTTATGGAAATGCCGTCAAAATCAGGAAACTGAAAGTGAAGAAAGCTATCAAGCTAACACCCGCAAGTTAGAGCGTCTAGCAGAAATTGTCAAGGACAAGTTGTTGGCAGCAGATTCGGTTTATGCAGTTTATTCGGAAAAAACAGGTGAACCCTATCTTTTCTCAACGACCTATGACAGGGGGGAAGAGGGGTATCTCTGTACGGATCCCATGATCATGCTTTTGACGCCATCTTGGTATCGCCAATTTAAAGAAACCATTGATAGTCGACCAAACTCTGTCGTAAAACTGATTGAAAATACGGAAGATAAAAAAGGGATTGAGAATTTCCTTGGAACAGCCTTTTACTTAAATGGTGCCTTGGGAGCAATCTTTAATTCCAAGGAAGTTAGCATCAGTGCCTCAGCCTTGGTCCAAAAACCAGATTATTCTAATTTGCCAGAAATACAAGTTCCTGTAATGAATCCTGACCTAGTAAGATGGATGTTGTTGATGGGACAATTGGATAGCCCGACTACAGAAGATGAAGAAGTAATTTATAAGCTCTATTATAAGTTCTTTTCAGAAGCTATGCCGAAAGCTAAATTCCTAATTCCTCTAGATGCGGCTTCGGAATTTAAGGGCGATAGTCAGGAAGGAAATTCCTTTGTCTTGGAAAAAGATTCTAGTTTCAACATTCCAGTTAAAGAAGGAAAAGATGGGCGAAACTCTGTGCCGGTATTTACTGATTGGAAACGTCTGCGAATGGTCTTTGACGAAAAATGGAATGGCATGATTGAAGAAGCGGGAGGCATGATTGAAGTTTTTGACTATGCCATTAATCCAACGGAATACTATGAAGCGGGTGCCTATGTTAGTCTAACAGCTTTTAAAGAGATGCAAAAGCTCAGTGAGGAACTAGAAGGCAGAGTTAAAGATTAGAGAGTTTCTTTACATTAGGAAACTATATAGTTTTATCTACATCCTACTTGAACCACTAACCTTTTTCAAAGATTGTGAAAGGAAATGATATGGCAAATAGAACTTATATTTACTTAAAAAACGAAGATGAAGTCCGTATTCTAACAGAGGGAATTTACACAATACCCTATTTTTGGCAATTGTTTTGGGAAGAAGAAGATTTAAAAACTCTTATTGCTCTCTGGGAAACAGCAGAAAAACTCGAAGAAGATGAAGAGCAAGCAGAAAAGTTTTACCAAGAGCAGAATGTAGATATCTTGCTTTCTATTGAAAAATTCCAGCAGAATGCCCTCAAAAACCGATCTTTTTTAGAAGAGAATGCCCCGCAAGCCTTGCAACTCTATGATGACTTTGTTCGTTATATTCTTGCAAATGTCAAAGACGGTGATGTGCTTGGATTTGATGTTTTGGATGTTGTTTTTATGGACCAAGTGTCTGTTGTTTCTGATAAACTGTTAAAAAATATACGGGCTATTCGGGAAAATCAACCCAAAGATTTAGATTTTTCTTTGACTGAAAAGAACTTAATTGGTCTTGCTATGGGCTTTCCTGATTATTATGCTTCAGAATTATTGCCAGAAGACAATATTCTAGATTCGGTTGCCTATCAGGATGAACTGAAGAAAACGAACCCCCAAGAAGATAAGAAAGTGCATGATATGACTGGATCTGATTCAAAAGGGAACAAGTCTCGTGTTCTTTTAGTGTTTTGGATTTTGTTGGCACTAGGAATTATGTGGGTTTTATATATTATTTTTAGCTAATAAATAGAAAAGAGAATAAATGAGAATTGCAGATTATAGCGTGACCAAGGCAGTGCTGGAACGTCACGGTTTTACCTTTAAAAAATCCTTCGGGCAAAATTTCTTGACCGATACTAATATCCTTCAAAAAATTGTGGATACGGCTGAGATTGATGACCAGGTCAATGTCATTGAGATCGGGCCGGGTATTGGTGCTTTGACGGAATTTTTGGCTGAGCGTGCAGCTGAAGTTATGGCCTTTGAGATTGACCATCGCTTGGTACCAATCCTAGCTGATACCTTACGTGATTTTGACAATGTGACCGTAGTCAACGAGGACATTCTCAAAGTTGACTTGGCGCAACATATCCAGAATTTCAAAAATCCTGATTTGCCAATCAAGGTAGTAGCCAACTTGCCTTACTATATCACGACACCTATTCTCATGCACTTGATTGAAAGTGGCATTCCTTTTAGTGAGTTTGTGGTCATGATGCAAAGAGAAGTGGCGGATCGTATCTCTGCTCAACCAAATACCAAGGCTTACGGTAGCTTGTCGATTGCCGTTCAGTATTACATGACAGCTAAGGTTGCCTTTATTGTGCCTCGTACGGTCTTTGTGCCAGCACCAAATGTGGATTCAGCTATCCTGAAAATGGTACGTCGCCCAGAACCGGCTGTAGCAGTAAAAGATGAGAACTTCTTCTTTAAGGTTTCCAAGGCTAGTTTCACCCATCGTCGTAAGACCTTGTGGAATAATCTGACAGGTTACTTTGGCAAGACTGAGGAAGTCAAGGATAAGCTGACCAAGGCTTTGGACCAAGCAGGTTTGTCACCAAGTGTACGTGGTGAAGCTCTTGGCTTAGAAGAATTTGCCAGTCTAGCAGATGCGCTTAAAGGACAAGGACTCTAGGATGCAGGGACAAATTATTAAAGCTTTGGCCGGTTTCTACTATGTGGAAAGTGAGGGTCAGGTTTATCAAACACGCGCGCGTGGGAATTTCCGTAAAAAAGGTCATACGCCCTATGTTGGAGACTGGGTAGATTTTTCTGCGGAGGAAAATTCCGAAGGCTATATTCTCAAGATTCATGAACGAAAAAATAGTCTGGTTCGCCCACCAATCGTCAATATTGACCAAGCTGTGGTTATCATGTCGGTCAAAGAGCCTGACTTTAATAGCAACTTATTGGATCGGTTCTTGGTTCTTTTGGAGCACAAGGGCATTCATCCTATCGTCTATATTTCCAAAATGGACTTACTAGAGGATGGGGGAGAACTGGATTTTTACGAGCAGACCTATCGTGCTATTGGATACGACTTTGTGACTAGTAAAGAGGAACTCTTGCCCTTGTTGACAGACAAAGTGACAGTCTTTATGGGGCAGACAGGTGTCGGGAAGTCAACCCTGCTTAATAAAATTGCACCTGACCTCAATCTCGAAACAGGAGAAATCTCAGACAGTCTGGGTCGTGGTCGCCATACTACTCGAGCTGTTAGTTTTTACAATCTCAATGGTGGTAAAATCGCAGATACACCAGGTTTTTCGTCACTAGATTATGAAGTATCAAGTGCTGAAGAGCTGAACCAGGCCTTTCCAGAGATTGCCTCTGTAAGCCGAGACTGCAAGTTTCGTACTTGTACGCATACTCATGAGCCATCTTGTGCAGTGAAACCAGCAGTAGAAGAGGGCATCATTGCAAACTTCCGTTTCGACAACTATCTGCAATTCCTCAGTGAGATTGAAAATCGCAGAGAAACCTATAAAAAAATCAGCAAAAAAATACCAAAATAAGGAGAAACCTATGTCTCAATACAAGATTGCTCCGTCAATTCTGGCAGCAGATTATGCCAACTTTGAACGTGAAATTAAACGCCTAGAAGCAACTGGGGCAGAATATGCCCATATCGATATCATGGATGGTCACTTTGTGCCACAAATCAGCTTTGGTGCAGGTGTGGTCGAAAGCCTTCGCCCCCATAGCAAGATGGTTTTTGATTGCCACTTGATGGTCTCTAATCCTGAACACCATCTAGAAGATTTTGCGCGTGCAGGTGCAGATATCATCAGCATTCACGTAGAGGCAACACCTCATATCCATGGCGCTCTTCAAAAGATTCGTTCTCTAGGTGTCAAACCATCGGTTGTTATCAATCCTGGAACACCTGTTGAAGCGATTAAGTATGTCCTTCATCTAGTTGATCAAGTTTTGGTCATGACAGTTAACCCTGGATTTGGTGGACAAGCATTTCTGCCAGAAACCATGGATAAGATTCGTGAGTTGGTGGCCCTTCGCGAGGAAAAAGGTTTGAACTTTGAAATTGAAGTCGATGGCGGAATTGATGATCAAACCATTGCTCAAGCCAAGGAAGCAGGTGCAACAGTTTTTGTAGCAGGGTCTTATGTCTTTAAGGGAGATGTCAATGAACGAGTGCAAGCTCTCCGAAAACAACTGGACTAAAGTTGCAGTTTTTGCTGGTGGAGACCGTGGACATTATAGGATAGATTTTGATTGCTTTGTCGGTGTGGACCGTGGCTCACTCTGGGTACTGGAGGAAAAACTTCCTCTTACTATAGCCGTTGGGGATTTTGATTCTGTGACTATGGAAGAGCGTCAGTTGATTCAAAAGCGTGCTCATCACTTTGTCCAAGCCCAGCCAGAAAAAGATGATACCGATCTGGAACTAGCGCTTTTAACGGTTTTTGAAAAGGATCCTCAAGCTCGAGTGACCATTTTTGGCGCCCTAGGTGGTCGCATCGACCATATGCTGGCCAATGTCTTTCTGCCTAGCAATCCTAAATTGGCGCCCTATATGCGTCAAATAGAGATTGAGGATGGGCAAAACTTGATTAGCTATTGCCCAGAAGGGACCAGTCAACTTGAACCACGTTCGGACTATGATTATCTGGCCTTTATGCCGGTTCGGGATAGTCAGTTGACCATTATCGGTGCCAAGTATGAGTTGACAGAGAAAAATTTTTTCTTTAAGAAAGTTTATGCTTCTAACGAATATATAGATAGGGAAGTTTCAGTGACTTGCCCAGATGGCTATGTGGTTGTCTTGCATAGCAAAGATAGGAGGTAGGATGGAAAGTTTACTTGTTGTTTTATTAGTTGCTAATCTAGCCGGCCTCTTTCTTATTTGGCAAAGGCAGGATAAGCAGGAGAAATATCTGACCAAGAGCTTGGAGGACCAGGCAGATCATTTGTCAGACCAGTTAGATTATCGATTTGAACAAGCCAGACAGTCTAGTCAGCTGGACCAAAAAAATCTAGAAGTGGCTGTTAGCGACCGTTTGCAGGAGGTGCGAATTGAGTTGCACCAAGGCTTGACTCAACTTAGGCAGGAGATGAATGAGAATCTTCTCCAAACAAGAGATAAGACTGACCAACGCCTTCAGGCCTTGCAGGAATCCAATGAGCAACGCTTGGAACAGATGCGCCAAACGGTTGAGGAAAAGCTAGAAAAGACCTTGCAGACACGCCTTCAGGCCTCTTTTGAGACAGTTTCCAAGCAACTGGAATCTGTCAATCGTGGCCTTGGCGAAATGCAGACGGTGGCGCGTGATGTTGGTGCGCTAAATAAAGTTCTTTCTGGAACTAAAACGCGAGGAATTCTAGGAGAACTACAACTGGGACAGATCATTGAAGATATCATGACACCTGCCCAGTATGAACGAGAATTTGCAACAGTTGAAAACTCTAGTGAACGTGTGGAATACGCCATCAAGTTACCTGGGCAAGGTGACCAGGAATATGTTTATCTACCGATTGATTCTAAGTTTCCCCTGGCGGATTATTACCGTCTGGAAGAAGCCTATGAAGCAGGTGATAGGGATGAAATCGAACGCTGCCGTAAGTCTCTCTTAGCAAGCGTCAAGCGTTTTGCCAAGGATATCAAGAGTAAGTACCTGGCACCACCTCGGACAACTAATTTTGGAGTCTTGTTTGTTCCGACAGAAGGTCTCTATTCGGAAATCGTTCGCAATCCGATTTTCTTTGATGATTTGAGACGAGAGGAGCAAATTATCGTTGCAGGGCCAAGTACCTTGTCGGCTCTTCTTAACTCCTTATCAGTTGGCTTCAAGACTCTTAATATCCAAAAGAGTGCTGACCATATCAGTAAAACCCTAGCTAGTGTCAAAACAGAATTTGGCAAGTTTGGAGGGATTCTGGTCAAGGCACAAAAACATCTCCAACATGCCTCTGGCAATATTGATGATTTATTAAACCGTCGTACTACAGCTATCGAGCGAACGCTTCGTCACATTGAGTTATCAGAAGGTGAGCCTGCGCTTGATTTGCTACAAATCCAAGAAGATGAGGAAGAATATGAAGATTAGTCACATGAAGAAAGATGAGCTTTTTGAAGGCTTTTACCTGATCAAGTCAGCTGACCTGAGACAGACACGTGCTGGGAAAAACTACCTAGCCTTCACCTTCCAAGATGATAGTGGAGAAATCGAAGGGAAGCTCTGGGATGCTCAACCCCACAATGTTGAAACCTTTACAGCAGGGAAAGTAGTCCATATGCAAGGTCGTCGTGAAGTGTACAACAATACGCCTCAGGTTAATCAAATCACCCTTCGCTTACCACAACCTGGCGAACCAAATGACCCAGCGGACTTCAAGGTTAAATCTCCAGTAGATGCCAAAGAGATTCGTGAGTATATGGCGCAGATGATTTTTAAAATTGAAAATCCAATTTGGCAGCGAATTGTTCGGAATCTCTACACTAAGTATGACAAGGAATTCTACTCCTATCCAGCTGCTAAGACCAACCATCATGCCTTTGAAACAGGTCTTGCTTATCATACAGCTACTATGGTTCGTTTAGCAGAAGCAATTGCAGATGTTTATCCTCAACTCAATAAGAGCTTGCTCTACGCGGGGATTATGCTGCACGATCTGGCCAAGGTTATTGAGTTGACAGGTCCTGACCAGACAGAGTACACAGTAAGAGGAAACCTTATCGGTCATATCGCTCTGATTGATAGCGAAATTACCAAAGCGGTAATGGAACTTGGCATTGATGATACCAGAGAAGAAGTTGTACTTCTTCGCCATGTCATTCTCAGTCATCATGGTCTCCTTGAGTATGGTAGTCCAGTTCGTCCTCGAGTGATGGAAGCAGAAATTATTCATATGATTGATAATTTGGATGCCAGCATGATGATGATGACAACAGCTCTGGCCCTTGTTGATGAGGGAGAAATGACCAATAAAGTCTTTGCTATGGACAATCGTTCCTTCTACAAGCCAAAATTAGACTAGAAACTAAAAAAATGAACTTTATTTAGGCAATAAAGTTCGTTTTTTTGCTTTAGTGTGATATAATGAGAAAAAGACTAAATAAAAAAGAATGGTAAAAATATAATGAAATTAAGAAGAAGTGATCGGATGGTTGTCATTTCCAATTACTTGATTAACAATCCATACAAATTAACCAGTCTCAACACCTTTGCGGAAAAGTATGAATCTGCCAAATCGTCTATTTCTGAAGATATCGTCATCATTAAGCGTGCTTTCGAAGAAATTGAAATCGGTCATATTCAAACGGTGACAGGTGCTGGTGGTGGTGTTATTTTTACACCATCGATCTCTACCCTTGAGTCTAAAGCGATTATCGAAGAGCTTCGTGATAAACTTTCAGAGAGTGACCGTATTCTTCCAGGTGGCTACATTTATTTATCTGACCTATTGAGCACTCCAGCTATTTTGAAAAATATCGGTCGCATTATTGCTAAGAGCTTTATGGATCAGAAGATTGATGCCGTTATGACTGTGGCTACCAAAGGGGTTCCGCTTGCAAATGCAGTGGCAAATGTTCTCAATGTTCCATTTGTCATTGTCCGTCGCGACTTGAAAATCACTGAAGGTTCAACTGTTAGTGTCAACTATGTTTCAGGTTCTAGTGACCGTATCGAAAAGATGTTCCTTTCAAAACGTAGCCTCAAAGCAGGAAGTCGTGTCTTGATCGTCGATGACTTCTTGAAGGGTGGAGGAACCATTAACGGGATGATTAGCCTCTTGTCTGAGTTTGATTCAGAGTTGGCAGGTGTAGCTGTCTTTGCTGATAATGCACAGGAAGACCGTGAACAACAGTTCGACTACAAGTCACTCTTGAGAGTCACAAATATTGATGTGAAGAACCAACAAATTGCTGTTGAAGTTGGAAATATCTTCGATACAGAAAAATAAGAATTGACTTGAAATACAAAGGTTGGAACTTTCGTCCCAGCCTTTCTTTGATAATGAATATGAAGGAGTTCTATGAAAACACCATTTATTAAACGTGATGCCTTAGAAAAGATTGTTGAGGAGTTTCCAACCCCATTCCATCTTTACGATGAAAAAGGTATCCGCGAGAAAGCACGCGCAGTAAACAAGGCCTTTTCTTGGAATAAGGGCTTTAAAGAATACTTCGCAGTTAAGGCAACCCCAACCCCAGCTATTTTGAAAATCTTACAAGAAGAAGGGTGTGGAGTGGATTGTTCTAGTTATGTCGAACTCTTGATGAGTCACAAGCTTGGGTTTACAGGGGCGGATATGATGTTCTCGTCTAATAACACCCCAGATAGAGAGTATGCTTATGCGCGAGAATTGGGTGCGACGATTAATTTAGATGCCTTTGAAGATATCGAGCATTTGGAACGTGCAGCAGGCATCCCAGAAATCATCTCTTGCCGTTACAATCCTGGTGGCGTATTTGAACTGGGCACGGACATTATGGATAATCCTGGTGAAGCTAAGTTCGGGATGACTAAGGAACAGCTTTTTGAAGCCTTTGCAATCTTGAAAGAAAAGGGAGCTAAAACCTTTGGGATTCATTCCTTCCTAGCTTCCAATACAGTGACCCATCTCTACTATCCAGAATTAGCACGTCAGCTTTTTGAATTGGCAGTAGAAATCAAGGAAAAGTTAGGTATTTCACTGGATTTTATCAATCTTTCAGGTGGTATCGGGGTTAACTATCGCCCAGATCAAGAACCTAATGACATTGCTTTGATTGGTGAGGGAGTTCGTCAGGTTTATGAAGAGGTTTTGACACCAGCAGGCCTTGGTCAGGTTAAAATCTTTACAGAACTAGGTCGCTTTATGTTGGCACCCCATGGCATTCTAGTTACAAAAGTTACTCATAAAAAGAAAACCTATCGTACTTATCTAGGAGTAGATGCGTCAGCTGTCAATCTTATGAGACCGGCTATGTATGGCGCTTATCACCACATCACCAATATGATGCATCCTGATGGTCAGACTGAAGTAGTTGATGTTGTTGGCTCTCTTTGTGAAAACAACGATAAGTTTGCAGTTAATCGTGAACTACCTCAAACAGAAATTGGTGATTTGTTAGTCATTCATGATACAGGTGCGCATGGCTTCTCTATGGGCTACCAGTACAATGCCAAGCTTCGTTCGGCAGAAATTCTCTATACAGAGGACGGTGGAGCACGCTTGATCCGCCGAGCAGAGCGACCAGAGGATTATTTTGCGACTCTCTATGGCTTTGATTTTGACAAGGATTAATAAATATTTTGAAAATCATGAAAGTTGAAAGTGAAAAACAGATTGTTTTCTAAAAAATAGGCAAAATCTGTGGTTTTTCTTTTCAGTCATGGTATAATAAAGACTATAAAACGTTTTCAAGGAAGGTAACGATATGTCTGAGGAAATAATTGACTATGGACAAGTGACAGGAATGGTGCATTCGACAGAGAGTTTTGGGGCGGTAGATGGCCCTGGAATTCGTTTTATTGTCTTTTTGCAAGGCTGTCAGATGCGTTGCCAATACTGCCATAACCCTGATACTTGGGCTATGGAAACCAATAAATCTCGTGTACGAACAGTAGATGATGTTCTAGAAGAAGCGCTTCGTTATCGTGGTTTCTGGGGAGACAAGGGAGGTATCACAGTCAGCGGAGGAGAAGCCCTCTTGCAGATTGATTTCTTGATTGCCCTCTTTACCAAGGCAAAAGAAAAGGGTATCCACTGTACCTTGGATACTTGTGCCCTTCCATTCCGTAACAAACCACGCTATCTAGAAAAGTTCAACAAGTTAATGGCCGTGACAGACTTGGTTCTCCTTGATATCAAGGAAATCAACGAAGCACAACACAAGATTGTAACCAGTCAAACTAATAAAAACATCTTGGCTTGTGCTCAGTACTTGTCAGAAATCGGTAAACCTGTTTGGATTCGTCACGTGCTAGTGCCAGGATTGACAGACAGAGATGAAGATTTGATTGAACTTGGTAAGTTTGTGAAAACTCTCAAAAATGTTGATAAGTTTGAAATCTTGCCTTATCACACAATGGGTGAGTTCAAATGGCGTGAGCTTGGGATTCCGTACTCACTTGAAGGAGTTAAACCTCCAACAGCAGAACGTGTTAAGAATGCTAAGGAATTGATGGATACAGAAAGCTATCAAGATTACATGAAACGTGTACATGGATAAAATGAAAGAAGAGGTCGGGATTTTTTCTCGGCCTCTTTTCAACTATAGAAAAGGCTCAGCATTTAAGCTAAGCCTTTTATTTTTTATCTAGAATGTTGCTTTCCAGCATTGCGTTTTTTGTTTTTCTTCTTGTTAGAAGTTGTGATAGCTGTTGCTGGTTCAGGGGTTACATCTTTACGAGTGCTTGAAGTTTTGCTTGCTTTTGGTGGGTTCTTAGCAAATTCTTCACGTACTTTTTTACGAAGTTTTGGACGAACGATGTAGTTGATGATAAATTGTTGAAGGATCATCATGAAACCACCGACAACCCAGTAAAGTGTAACGCTGGCTGGTGAGAAGACAGAGAACACGACAATCATGAGAGGGCTCATATAGAGCATCTTCTTGATCTGTTCTCTTTGAGTTTCATCCTCAACTCCATGTAAAGAAAGGAGTGATTGAAGATAGTAAAGGATACCAGCAAAGGCAACCAAAATCATACTAGGTGAGCCTAGAGGAATTCCTAGGTAGCTTGCTTGGGCAACTCCTTCAGTATGTTGGGCAGCAAAGTAGATAGCAGAGAAGAAAGGCATTTGAATGAGGATAGGGAAACATCCCACGCCGCCAAACATGCTGATGCCGTGCTCTTTTTGAGCAGCAAAGAGAGCTTGTTGAGCTTCTAGTTTTTCTTCTTGAGTTGTTGCTTCTTTCAGGCGAGTCTGATGTGGTTCAAGGACGTGCTTGAGAGCATTCATCTTTTCAGAGTGAAGCGTTGCTTTCCATGATTGGTAGATACCAAGTGGGAGGATAATCAAGCGAACGATAATGGTTACGATGATAATCCCAACACCGAAACCGAGACCTTGATCATTAGCGAAGTATTTGATAGCTTCTCCCATTGGAGCACCCAAGAAATCCCAAACGGGACCAATTGGCTTACCTGTTGCTTTATCGATCTGAACGCAACCTGCCAAGACTAATAGCATAGCCACTCCCATAGCCGAGAGTGCAAAACGTTTAATAGATTTCACTGTTTTTATTCCTTCTTTAAAAATTATACCTTTCTATTCTACTGTTTTTTTGGAAAATATACAATAGTTCTAGAGACCTAATTTGCGACTTTGAAGTCTGAATAAGATGGAAAGTTACTCAATTGAACATCAAGATAGGTTACTTTAGAGAATGGGGTAGGGCCTTTTCGAATCTCTTGGATAAACTTGGCCATGATGGCTGAAGACTCTGCTTGGGCAAGGATTTCAACGGTTCCGTCATCGTTATTCCAGACACGACCCGTAATGCCACCTAGTTCTAGAGCTAGGGTATAGACACCCCAGCGGAAGCCCACTCCTTGGACGCGACCTTGGGCGATCATTTTAACCTTTTGCATACCAAACCTCCTTGATTGTGTTATAATATTTCTATGACTATTATAACCTCTAAAGCCAATTCTGTGGTGAAAAATGCCAAAAAATTGCATCAAAAAAAATATCGGAAAACCTCATATCTGATTGAGGGATGGCATCTGTTTGAAGAAGCTGTTCAGGCAGGTGCAAAGATTGAGAAAATTTTTGCTCTCGCAGAGTATGGAGATAAGCTGGTAGACTATCCTCAGACTGTTTTTGTAACCGAAGAAATCTTGCTCGATTTAGCAGATTCTCAAACGCCTCAGGGCATTGTTGCCATTGTTCAAAAGGAGGAGGAGCATTTACCAGATTTGAGCCAAGGCAAGTATCTCTTTTTAGAAGATGTACAGGATCCTGGAAATGTTGGGACCATGATTCGGACGGCAGATGCAGCAGGTTTTTCTGGAGTCATCGTTTCCAGCAAGTCAGCAGATATCTATAGTCTCAAAACGCTTCGCTCCATGCAAGGCAGTCATTTCCATTTGCCGATTTATCGCATGTCTGTTGAAGGGTTTGTGGAACAAGCTAAAAAGAGCGGTTTACCAATTCTGGCAACCACCTTATCACAAAACTCTAAAGATTATCGTGAACTGGATTGCCTAGAAGATTTTGCCTTAGTCATGGGAAATGAAGGTCAAGGGATTAGTCCATTCATGACAGACCAGGCAGACCAATTGGTCCACATCAGCATGAAAGGGCAGGCAGAAAGCCTCAATGTCGCCATTGCTGCAGGTATACTCATGTTTTATTTGAGTTAAATGATTTAATTTTTGTTATAATCAGTAAAAAAAGATTTCATAAGGAGAAAAAGATATGAATCAAACAATTATTCAAGAACGTTCTGGCTTGAATCAATTTTATGCAAAAGTCTATGCTTTTGTAGGGATTGGGATCGCCTTATCTGCACTTGTTTCAGCCTTAATGTTAACAACCTTCCAAGACCTTCTTGTTCAGTTGATGCTTAACGCCCGCATATGGCTAATCGTGACAGGAGTAGTTGAAGTTGCTCTTGTCATTGCAGCCAGTAATATGGCTTATAAAAATAGCCCAGCAGCTCTTCCAATGTTTCTCATCTATTCAGTAGTGAACGGTTTTTCACTGAGTTTCATCGTGTCGCTCTATCTACCAGGAACGGTTCTAACGGCCTTTATTTCCAGCGCAGCTCTCTTCTTTGTCATGGCTATTATTGGAGTTGTGATTAAAAAGGACTTGAGTGGTATCGGACGTGCTTTGATTGGAGCCTTGGTAGGTCTCATCTTGGCTATGATTGTTAATGTATTCTTAAACAGTGGTCTATTCGATTACATTATCAGTATTGTCATGGTTCTTGTTTTTGCAGGTTTGATTGCTTGGGATAACCAAAAGATTCGCTATGTTTATGAAGAATCAAATGGTCAAGTCGCTACAGGTTGGGCAATTTCATTGGCACTTAGTCTCTACCTCGACTTTATCAACCTCTTCCTCAGCTTCTTGCGTATCTTTGGAAGTGACGATTAATACTTTTAGAGCTCAAATGAGCTCTTTTTTTAATTTTTACTTTTATTTTTACTGGCAAAAGGGTATAATCATCTTATTATTCAAAAGGAGAGATGTATGAAGAAAAGTTTTATCCATCAACAGGAAGAAATTTCCTTTGTAAAAAATACCTTTACCCAGTATTTGAAAGATAAATTAGAAGTTGTGGAAGTGCAGGGACCAATCTTGAGTAAGGTTGGGGATGGGATGCAGGACAACCTTTCAGGGATTGAACATCCAGTTTCTGTTAAGGTTTTGCAAATCCCAGATGAAACCTATGAAGTGGTGCATTCCCTTGCTAAGTGGAAACGCCATACCTTGGCCCGTTTTGGTTTTGGTGAGGGAGAAGGACTCTTTGTTCACATGAAGGCTCTTCGTCCAGACGAAGATTCCCTAGATGCAACTCACTCAGTCTATGTAGACCAGTGGGATTGGGAAAAAGTTATTCCAAACGGACAGCGCAATCTTGCCTATCTTAAAGAAACGGTAGAAAAGATTTATAAGGCTATTCGTTTGACAGAGTTAGCAGTGGAAGCACGCTATGATATTGAGTCAATCTTGCCTAAGCAAATTACCTTTATCCATACTGAAGAGTTGGTTGAACGCTATCCAGACTTGACGCCAAAAGAACGTGAAAATGCAATCTGTAAGGAATATGGTGCTGTTTTCTTGATTGGTATCGGTGGAGTATTGTCAGATGGAAAACCTCATGATGGACGTGCACCAGACTACGATGACTGGACAACCGAATCTGAAAATGGTTATCATGGCTTGAATGGAGACATCCTTGTTTGGAATGATAACTTGGGTGCAGCCTTTGAATTGTCTTCAATGGGCATTCGTGTCGATGAAGATACCCTCCGTCGCCAAGTAGCCATTACAGGAGACGAAGACCGTCTAACTTTAGAATGGCATAAGGCTCTCCTAAATGGACTCTTCCCATTGACAATTGGTGGAGGAATTGGCCAATCTCGTATGGCTATGTTCCTGCTTCGTAAGAAGCACATCGGTGAAGTCCAAACCAGTGTTTGGCCTCAAGAAGTGAGAGACACCTACGAAAATATTCTTTAATCAATCGAGCCGTAAGGTTCGATTTTCTTTTTTTGATAAGAATTTGGTATAATATACGGTATGAAAATCGTATCAGGAATCTACGGAGGGCGTCCGTTAAAGACGCTGGACGGTAAAACGACAAGGCCAACATCAGATAAGGTTAGGGGCGCTATTTTTAATATGATTGGTCCCTACTTTGAAGGTGGGCGTGTGCTAGATCTTTATGCTGGCAGTGGTGGTCTATCCATCGAAGCAGTCTCAAGAGGGATGTCCAGTGCAGTACTGGTTGAGAAGGATCGTCGAGCCCAGAATATAGTCGCAGAAAATATCCGAATGACTAAGGAAACCTCTAAATTTCAATTGTTGAAAATGGAATCCAGTCGTGCATTAGAACAGGTTGATGGTGTCTTTGATCTTATTTTTTTGGACCCTCCCTATGCCAAGGAGCAAATCGTGTCAGATATTGAAAAAATGGCAGAGAGAAATCTTTTTTCAGAAGATGTCATGGTGATATGTGAGACCGATAAATCAGTAGAACTTCCAGAAGAAATCGCCTGTTTGGGCATCTGGAAGGAAAAAATATATGGGATTAGTAAGGTGACGGTTTATGTCAGATAAGATTGGGCTATTTACAGGTTCTTTTGATCCGATGACCAATGGACATTTGGATCTCATTGAGCGTGCAAGTAAGCTCTTTGATCAATTGTATGTGGGAATTTTTTATAATCCTCATAAAACAGGATTTTTACCGATAGAGAGCCGAAAGAAAACTGTTGAAAAAGCAGTGGCCCATCTGAATAATGTCAAAGTCATAGCTTCTCACGATGAATTAGTCGTTGATGTTGCTAGAAAATTAGGTGCAGAGGTCTTGGTGCGTGGCTTGCGTAATGCAACAGATCTTCAGTATGAAGCCAGTTTTGATTTTTACAACCATCAACTAGCAGGAGAAATGGAAACAATCTACCTCCACAGTCGCCCAGAGCATGTATACATCAGCTCTTCAGCTGTGAGAGAACTATTGAAATTTGATCAAGATATCAGCGGGTATGTACCAAATGCTGTCCTAGAGGAGTTAAACAATGAAGAAAAAAACTAGATGGCCCTTATATCTCATTATTGGGCTCATTATCACTTTTATAGCTTTTACGGTGCCCCTGCCATATTATATCGAGGTGCCAGGAACTTCTGAAGATATTCGAAAGGTTTTACAAGTTAATAACCAACCTGACCAAGAGGAAGGTTCCTACCAATTTGTGACGGTTGGAGTTAAGCACGCCAGAATGGTTGACTTGTTTTATGCCTGGCTAACTCCTTTCACGGACATACATAGTGCCAAAGAGATGACGGGTGGTTCATCAGATGCGGAATTTATGCGAATCAACCAGTTTTACATGGAAACTTCGCAAAATATGGCCAAATATCAAGGTCTGAAGACGGCGGGTAAGGAAATTGAGCTCAAATATCTGGGTGTCTATGTTTTGACTGTAACAGATAACTCGACTTTCAAGGGAGTTCTTAATATTGCTGACACTGTAACCGCTGTGAATGACAAGACTTTTGAGAGCTCCAAGGAGATGGTTGACTACGTTAATTCTCAAACTCTAGGTGATCAGGTTAAGGTTACCTATGAGGAGGATGGAAAAGTCAAGACTGCCGAAGGAAAAATCATTACTCTGGAAAATGGGAAAAATGGTATCGGAATCGGCTTGATTGACCGCACAGAAGTATCTAGTGATGTGCCAATCAAGTTTTCAACTGCAGGCATTGGTGGTCCTAGTGCTGGGATGATGTTTAGTTTATCCATCTACACGCAAATTGCAGATCCCACTCTTCGAAATGGACGCATTATTGCCGGTACAGGAAGTATCGATAGAGATGGTAACGTAGGTGACATTGGTGGAATTGATAAAAAGGTTGTGGCCGCAGCTAAGAAAGGAGCTACTGTATTCTTTGCTCCTAATAATCCAGTAACTGAAGAAGCTAAAAAGGCAAATCCAAATGCCAAGAGTAACTATGACACAGCTCTAGAGGCAGCTCAAATGATTAAAACAGACATGAAAATCGTTCCAGTCAAAACGCTTCAAGATGCGATTGACTATTTAAAAAACAATCCCTAAACAGTAGGCGAATCCCTAAACTAGCGTAGAAAAAAAGAAGATGGTATAATAGGCAAATGATTCAATTGTTTTTTACCCTTAGTAGTCATATGTTTTTTGTCTACCTAGTCTTTCAGCTCTTGAAAGATTTGGTCAGATGGGATCAAATTTTGAAGGTGACAAAGGATAATGCGAAGAAGGTTCGACTCTTGGTAGTATTGTGTAGTATCGGTTTAGGATATCTGATTAGTTCCTTTTTCCTAAATCTCTACCAACTTTGGCAAGAAGCAGTTAGAACGTTATTCTAAAATTGTAAGTGAAGGAAAATACTCTATGGAAAAAATTGTAGTTCAAGGTGGCGATAATCGTTTGGTTGGAAGTGTTACCATCGAGGGCGCAAAAAATGCAGTTTTGCCACTACTTGCAGCAACTATTTTAGCAAGTGAAGGAAAAACAGTCTTAAAAAATGTTCCTATTTTATCGGATGTTTTTACCATGAATCAGGTGGTTCGTGGATTAAATGCGAAAGTAGACTTTGATCAAGAAGCACATGTTGTTGAAGTTGATGCTACTGGAGACATCACCGAAGAAGCTCCCTATAAGTATGTCAGCAAGATGCGTGCTTCTATTGTAGTATTGGGGCCAATCTTGGCTCGTGTAGGACATGCTAAAGTTTCGATGCCAGGTGGCTGTACTATCGGTAGTCGCCCTATCGACCTTCACCTAAAGGGACTCGAAGCAATGGGGGCTGAGATTACTCAGACGGCAGGATATATCGAAGCTAAGGCAGAACGCTTGCACGGTGCACATATCTACATGGACTTCCCAAGTGTAGGCGCTACTCAAAATTTGATGATGGCGGCAACTCTTGCTAACGGTGTGACTGTCATTGAAAATGCTGCGCGTGAACCTGAGATTGTCGACTTGGCTGTTCTCCTAAATAAAATGGGTGCCAAGGTCAAGGGGGCAGGAACAGAAACTGTAACGATTACTGGTGTTGAGCAACTACACGGTGCAACTCACAATGTTGTACAAGACCGTATCGAAGCAGGGACCTTCATGGTAGCAGCTGCCATTACAGGTGGAGATGTCTTGATTCAAGATGCCATCTGGGAACACAATCGTCCCTTGATTGCTAAATTACAGGAAATGGGTGTTGAAGTCATTGATGAGGACGAAGGAATTCGTATTCGTTCTCAACGTGAAAAATTAAAGGCTGTCCACGTTAAGACACTTCCACATCCAGGATTTCCGACAGACATGCAAGCGCAGTTCACTGCTCTAATGACCGTTGCTCAAGGTGAGTCAACCATGGTAGAGACAGTCTTTGAGAATCGTTTCCAACATTTAGAGGAAATGCGTCGTATGGGCTTGCACTCTGAAATCATCCGTGATACAGCCCGTATCGTCGGAGGACAGCCTCTCCAAGGTGCAGAAGTTCTATCGACAGACTTACGTGCCAGTGCAGCCTTGATTTTGACAGGCTTGGTAGCTGAAGGCGAAACAGTTGTAGGAAAGCTTGTCCATTTAGATAGAGGTTACTACCGTTTTCATGAAAAATTAGCCCAGTTAGGAGCTAAGATTGAACGGGTAAGTGTGGAAGCTGATGAAGATGAATAAACAATCCAAATATGTCTTACGTCGCTTTATCCTAGTAATTGTAGTATTACTACTAGGAGTGTTAGCTCTTGCTATTGGTTTGATGATTGGCTATGGTATTCTAGGAAAAGGTCAAGATCCTTGGGCTATTTTAGCACCAGCAAAATGGCAAGAACTCATCGCAAAATTTACAGGAAAATAGAGAGTGGGACAGAAATCGGTAATTCGTTAGAATTCGATTTCGTCGTCCCTCCTCCGCACAGTTGAGTAGGGCTGTAAAAGCTGATGACATCAGCGTAGTAGAGCCCACTCAACCACTGCGTCTTGCTCGACAATCCAAAGACAATTGAGAGACTAGGACTTTTGTCCCAGCTTTTTTCTAGAAATTGAATGTAATACTCAATGAAAATCAAAGAGCAAACTAGGAAGAGAGCCGCAGGCTGCTCAAAACACAGTTTTGAGGTTGTGGATAGAACTGACGAAGTTAGCTCAAAACACAGTTTTGAGGTTGTAGATGGAACTGACGTAGTCAGTATCCTACATATACGTCAAGGTGAAGCTGACGTGGTTTGAAGAGATTTTCGAAGAGTACAGGGAGAAAATATGAATAAAAAAACAAGGCAGGCCCTAATTGGCCTCTTGCTCTTTTTGCTCTTGTCAGCAGGAAGCTACTATATTAAACAAATGCAGTCTTCCAACACTGCACCACAAACACAAGTAAAACAAAAATCACAGTCGTCTGATACTCCAAGTCAAGAACTGGCTGAAAGTGTACTGACCGATTCAGTTAAAAAACAAATTAAGGGTACTCTAGAGTGGAATAGCGCAGGAGCCTTTATCGTCAATAACAATAAAACCAATCTGGATGCTAAGGTTTCAAGCAAACCCTATGCAGATAACAAGACAAAAACGGTAGGAGGAGAGACAGTTCCCACAGTAGCGAATGCAATTATGTCAAAAGCAACAAGGCAGTACAAGGACCGTGAAGAAACTGGCAATGGTTCAACATCTTGGACACCAGCGGGATGGCATCAGGTTAAGAATCTAAAGGGAAGTTACAACCATGCGGTCGATAGAGGGCATTTGTTGGGCTATGCCTTAATCGGTGGTTTAGATGGCTTTGATGCTTCTACTAGCAATCCTAAAAACATTGCCGTACAGACAGCTTGGGCCAACCAAGCGCGTGCAGAAGATTCTACAGGCCAAAACTATTATGAAAGTCTGGTTCGAAAAGCTCTAGATCAAAACAAACGAGTGCGTTACCGTGTGACGTTGCTCTATGCGTCTGAGGAAGACTTGGTGCCGTCCGCATCGCAGATTGAAGCCAAGTCCTCTGATGGGGAGTTGGAGTTTAATGTCGTTATTCCAAATGTCCAAAAGGGAATTCAGCTAGATTACCGAACAGGTGAGGTCACAGTCACAAAAAATAGCTAATTGATCAAGAGGTTGAGGAAAAATCCCAACCTCGTTTTTTATTAGTCATGAACTGTAGAAACGATTGCTTGTTTTTTGCTTTTCTTATTTTAAAGAGCTTTTTTGAAGATTCACAAGGCTTGAACTAGGGCGTCGAGACTTGGATTGCAGCTCTCTATTCAGTGCCCCTTTTATCATAGAAATTGAAAATTAATGTGTAAAAATTGGAAAATATGGTATAATGGTTTCAATTATACTTTTTAGGAGAAGGAAAATGGAAGACCCGAGCAGTCAGGATTTGTTACTGCAATTTGTTTTATTAGTTGTTTTGACCTTTTTAAATGCCTTTTTCTCTGCAACAGAAATGGCCATGGTTTCACTTAGTCGTTCACGTGTTGAGCAAAAAGCTGAGGAGGGAGATAAACGCTATATCCGTTTACTAAAGGTACTTGAAAACCCCAATCACTTTTTATCAACCATTCAAGTTGGTATCACCTTAATTACGATCTTGTCAGGGGCTAAACTAGCAGATTCACTTGGAGAGTTGATCGCCTCTTGGATGGGAAATAGCGAAACTGCCTATGCGGTAGCTAGCTTCTTATCACTAGCTTTCTTGACCTATATTTCTATTGTTTTTGGTGAGCTTTATCCTAAGCGAATTGCTCTAAATCTTAAGGATGCCTTAGCTATCAGAACAGTACCGTTTATTATTGCTCTTGGTAAGATTGTGAGTCCCTTCGTTTGGATGCTCTCAGCATCAACTAATCTCTTGAGTCAATTGACACCGATGACATTTGACGATGCAGATGAAAAAATGACTCGTGATGAGATTGAGTACATGTTGTCTAAGAGTGAAGAAACCTTGGATGCTGATGAAATTGAAATGTTACAAGGGATTTTCTCGCTAGACGAGCTCATGGCACGTGAAGTCATGGTTCCTCGAACCGATGCTTTCATGGTAAATATTCAGGATGACACTCAAACCATTATCCAAAGTATCTTAAAACAGAATTTTTCTCGGATTCCTGTTTATGATGGAGATAAGGACAATGTTATTGGATTGATTCATACTAAGAGTCTCCTTAAAGAAGCCTTTGCCAGCGGGTTTGACAATATTGTCTGGAGGCGAATCTTACAAGATCCACTCTTTGTACCTGAAACTATTTTTGTGGATGATTTATTAAAAGAGTTTAGAAATACTCAAAGACAGATGGCTATCCTTCTGGATGAGTATGGAGGTATGGCTGGTCTAGTTACGCTGGAGGATCTCCTTGAGGAGATTGTCGGTGAAATTGATGATGAAACTGACCGAGCTGAAGTTTATGTTTATACAATTGGCGAAGATACCTATATCGTCCAAGGGACAATGAATTTAAATGACTTTAATGCTTACTTTGATGTTGAACTTGAAAGTGATGATGTAGATACAATCGCTGGTTACTATTTGACCGGTGTGGGAACTATTCCAACATCAGAAAAACTTAGCTATGAGTTAGAAAGTAGCAATAAGCATATCACCCTAACTAATGATAAGGTCAAAAATGGACGTGTAACCAAGCTTAAGGTTCAAATTCAAGAACTTGAATCAGAAGAAGAAACAGAATAAAACAAAAGCTTTATCAGAGCAGAACTGATAAAGCTTTTCTAGTAGTTAAAAGAAAAAGACTCCTGTGGGAGCCTTCGATAATATAGAGGCGGTAGACGGATTTGAACCGACGATCAAGCTTTTGCAGAGCCGTGCCTTACCACTTGGCTATACCGCCTTAACTTTTATTATTATACCTTTTAAATTAAATCTCGTCAATAGTTTCTTTTCTGAAAATGTAAGTTTTCCTGCTTATCAGATGGTATGCGACAAAATATTCTGAAAATTCGTTTACTTTTGAAAGGGATTATGGTATAATCAACAGTATCTCATTAATTTTAATAGAGGAGTTAACTAAACATGAAAAAAAGTCGGATTTTTGCGGTAGCAGGGGTTGCCCTACTTGCAACAGGTGTTCTCGCAGCTTGTGGCTCTTCAAAATCATCAAATGCTGAAGCGCCAAAAGCATATGGTTATGTATACACTGCTGATCCAGAAACATTGGACTACCTTACCTCTGGGAAACAAAGTACAAAAGTTGTCACTTCAAATGGTATTGATGGACTCTTTACAAATGACCAATATGGCAACTTGACTCCAGCAGTCGCTGAAGACTGGTCAGTGTCTCAAGATGGATTGACATACACTTATAAAATTCGTAAAGGTGTAAAATGGCTCACAGCTGATGGTGAAGAATATGCAGAAGTAACTGCTAATGACTTTGTTACAGGTTTGAAACACGCAGCTGATAAGAAATCAGAAGCATTGTATCTTGCTCAAGATTCTGTAAAAGGTTTGGCAGATTATGTGGCTGGGAACTCAACTGACTTTTCAACTGTTGGTGTAAAAGCTGTTGATGACTACACTCTTCAATACACTTTGAACAAACCAGAGCCATATTGGAATTCTAAAATGTCTTACGCAATCTTCTGGCCTTTGAATGCAGAGTTTGAAAAATCAAAAGGTTCAGACTTTGGTAAGTCAACAGATCCAACATCATTGCTTTACAATGGTCCTTTCTTGCTTAAAGGATTAACTGCTAAGTCTTCTGTTGAGTTTGTGAAGAATGAGCAATATTGGGATAAAGATAATGTTCACTTAGACACTGTGACGCTTGCATTCTATGATGGTTCAGATCAAGAATCAATCGAACGTAACTTTACAAGTGGTGCATACAGCTACGCCCGTCTCTTCCCAACAAGTTCAAATTATTCTAAAATCGCAGAAACATACAAAGACAATATTTACTATACTCCACAAGGAGCCGGTATTGCTGGTTTGGGTGTTAATATTGACCGTCAAAGCTATAAATATACATCAAAAACAACTGATGAAGAAAAGACTTCTACTAAGAAAGCACTTCTTAACAAAGACTTCCGTCAAGCTTTGAACTTTGCATTTGACCGTACATCATACTCTGCTCAGCTGAATGGTGAAGATGGAGCAGCCCTTGCTGTTCGTAACCTATTTGTAAAACCAGACTTTGTTTCTGCAGGTGAGAAAACATTTGGTGACTTGGTTACTGAGAAAGTTGTTTCTTATGGTGATGAGTGGAAAGATGTAAACTTTGCAGATGGTCAAGATGGTCTTTATAATGCTGATAAAGCAAAAGCAGAATTAGCTAAAGCTAAGAAGACTTTGGAAGCAGATGGCGTGAAATTCCCAATTCACTTGGATATTCCAGTTGACCAAACTGCTAAGAGCTACATTGCTCGTATTCAGTCCTTCAAACAATCTGTTGAAAAAGTTCTTGGTGAAGAAAATGTAGTCATCGATATCCAACAAGTAACAAAAGATGAATTATTTAACATCACTTACTATGCTCCAAATGCAGCAGCTGAGGATTGGGATCTTTCAGGTGCCGTTGGATGGAACCCAGACTATCAAGACCCATCAACTTACCTTGATATCTTGCAAACAAGTAACAGCGAGCAAACAAAGACTTACATGGGTTATGACAATCCATCAAATCCAGCAGTTACCCAAGTTGGTTTGAAAGACTACGACAAGTTGCTTGAAGAAGCTGGTAATGAAACAAGTGACCTTAACAAACGTTATGAGAAATATGCAGCAGCTCAAGCTTGGTTGACAGATAGCTCACTCTTCCTTCCAGCTATGTCATCTTCAGGAGCAGCACCAGTTATTTCTCGTGTAGTACCATTCTCAGCCTCTTACACTCAATCTGGTGATAAAAGTTCAGATGTATACTTCAAGTACCTTAAATTGCAAGCTAACACTGTAACAACCAAAGAGTACAAAGAAGCTCGTGAAAAATGGCTCAAAGAAAAAGCTGAATCAAACGAAAAAGCTCAAAAAGAGTTAGCGAGTCATGTGAAATAAATAATGCTCATCAGAACTTTCTCTCCTAAAGGAGAAGGTTCTTTTGGGATTTTAAAGGAAATAATATGAAAAAATATGTTTTTATGCGTATCTTGCGGTCGTTGGTTTCTATTTTCTTAGTAACGACCTTGATTTACACAATCATCTATACGATGGTTCCACGGAAGTTGATCTTCAAACAAGATACTAACTACAATAAAATTGCGACAACGGCTGATAAACGAGATAACTATGAAAATACTGTCTTTGAGCGTATGGGTTATATCGAATATTACGATACGAAAGAGTTGCAGGAAAAAGCTAGTAGCATTGACTCTTCTGTTACAGTAGATGCAAATGATACAAATAAAGCAATCTATGAAAAATATATCCAACAACTTGGGAATGGTTGGACTCTAGGTGAGTTTACAGAGAGTGGACAATTCTACGCTACACGTGAAATTCCTATTTTTGAACGTGTGTTCAAATTCTATGCAAACTTGCTTGATATTGAC
Organism: Streptococcus fermentans; assembly: GCF_040888305.1. Taxonomy (NCBI): domain Bacteria; kingdom Bacillati; phylum Bacillota; class Bacilli; order Lactobacillales; family Streptococcaceae; genus Streptococcus; species Streptococcus fermentans. Next base: position 53,471 of record NZ_JBFNFG010000004.1, read on the forward strand.
CATACAAACAAGATTCAAGACCCAGAAAATCCAAACTTAGAGCGTTATTTGCGTTTTGAGAATGACCCTGCTATCGGTTGGTCTCTTGTGGGTTCAGGTACTAAACATAAATACCTCTTGTACTTCAATAGTCAGTTCCCATTTGTTCACCAAAACTTTGTCAACTTGAACCTAGGAGATTCTTACCCAACATACGCTAACACTCCTGTACTTCAGGTTATTACACAAGGACAAGGACAAACAAAGACTTCTGAAGTCCAATTCCCAACTGGTAAGAAAACATCATCAGTCAATATCTACTCAAGAACTTATAAATCTCCGAGTCAAGCTGATGCTCGTGAAGTAGCCAACTACGGTAAAGATGATCCATATACTGCTACTGAGAGCAACTATCAGTACCCATCTATGATTGCAAGTTCTGCTATCACTGGTTTGATTGGTCTTTCGATTTCATACGCGATTGCGATTCCTCTTGGTTCAGCAATGGCTCGTTTCAAAAACACTTGGATTGATAGTTTCGCTACAGGGACTCTAACGTTCTTGTTGGCTCTTCCAACGATTGCCCTAGTCTATATTATTCGTTTGATTGGTTCTTCAATTGGCTTCCCAGATTCATTCCCAATCTTGGGTGCTGGTGATTGGCGTTCTTATGTCCTTCCTGCTGTGATTTTGGGCTTGTTAGGAGCACCTACTATGGCAATTTGGATTCGCCGTTATATGATTGACTTGCAATCACAAGATTTCGTTCGTTTTGCTCGTGCAAAAGGTTTGTCTGAGAAAGAGATTTCTGATAAGCATATCTTTAAAAATGCTATGGTACCACTTGTTTCTGGTATTCCAGGTGCTATCATTGGTGTTATTGGTGGAGCAACTCTTACTGAAACAGTCTTCGCCTTCCCAGGTATGGGTAAAATGTTGATCGACTCTGTAAAGGCTTCAAACAATAATATGGTAGTTGGTCTCGTCTTTATCTTCACTTGTGTCTCAATCTTCTCAAACCTTATTGGAGATATTTGGATGACCATTATTGACCCACGTATTAAATTGACAGAGAAAGGAGGCAAATAATGTCTACAATTAGTAATGAAAAATTTCAGTTTGTAAAACGTGATGATTATGCCTCTGAAGCAATTGATGCTCCTGCCTACTCATACTGGGGTTCTGTCTTTAGACAGTTTTTGAAGAAGAAATCAACAGTAATCATGCTAGGTATCTTGATTGCAATTGTTTTGATGAGTTTCATTTACCCAATGTTTTCTGATTTTGACTTTAATGATGTAAGTAAGGTAAACGATTTTAGCGCTCGTTACATTAAGCCAAATGCTGAGCATTGGTTTGGAACAGACAGTAATGGTAAATCTCTCTTTGATGGTGTCTGGTTTGGAGCTCGTAACTCTATCTTGATTTCGGTTATTGCTACCTTTGTTAACCTTTTTATCGGTGTTGTCATCGGTGGAATTTGGGGAATCTCAAAATCAGTTGACCGTATCATGATGGAAGTCTACAACGTTATCAACAATATTCCATCACTTTTGATCGTTATTGTTTTGACTTACTCTATCGGGGCAGGGTTCTGGAACTTGATCTTTGCCATGAGTGTAACTACTTGGATTAGTGTTGCCCATTCAATTCGTATCCAAATGTTACGTTACCGTGATTTAGAGTATAACCTTGCTTCACGAACTTTGGGAACACCAAGTTACAAAATTATTGTAAAAAACATTATGCCCCAATTGGTATCTGTTATTGTTACGAGTACGTCGCAAATGCTCCCAGCCTTTATCTCATATGAAGCTTTCCTTTCATTCTTTGGTCTTGGATTGCCGATTACAGTTCCTAGCTTGGGACGTTTGATTTCAGATTATTCTCAAAACGTAACAACCAATGCATACCTCTTCTGGATTCCATTGACTACATTGGTCTTGGTATCCTTGTCACTGTTCGTTGTTGGTCAAAACCTAGCAGATGCTAGTGATCCACGTACACATAGATAGGAGTAGACATGATAAAAGGAAAAAATGTAATTTTGACTGCTCAAGATATTGTCGTGGAATTTGATGTTCGTGACAAGATTTTGACAGCTATTCGAGGTGTCTCCATCGATTTGATTGAGGGAGAGGTCCTCGCCTTAGTTGGGGAGTCAGGTTCAGGTAAATCAGTTTTGACAAAAACATTCACAGGAATGTTGGAAGAAAATGGTCGTATTGCACAAGGTAGTATTAATTACCGTGGACAAGATTTGACAGCCTTATCTTCTCATAAAGAATGGGAAAGTATTCGTGGTGCGAAGATTGCAACTATCTTCCAAGATCCGATGACCAGTCTAGACCCAATCAAGACAATCGGAAGTCAAATCACAGAAGTTATTGTTAAACACCAAGGCAAGACTGCGCAAGAAGCTAAAGAGATGGCTATTGACTATATGAATAAAGTTGGTATTCCAGATTCTGAGAAACGTTTTGACGAGTATCCTTTCCAATATTCTGGGGGAATGCGTCAACGTATCGTTATCGCGATTGCTCTTGCCTGTCGTCCAGACATTCTTATCTGTGATGAGCCGACAACAGCTCTTGACGTGACCATTCAAGCACAGATTATTGATTTGTTGAAGTCACTTCAACACGAATACCACTTTACAACAATCTTTATCACCCACGACCTAGGTGTCGTAGCAAGTATCGCTGATAAAGTTGCAGTTATGTATGCTGGTGAAATCGTCGAGTATGGTACTGTTGAAGAAATCTTCTACGACCCACGTCACCCATATACATGGAGCCTCTTGTCAAGCTTGCCTCAACTTGCGGATGACAAAGGTGAATTGTACTCAATCCCTGGAACACCTCCATCGCTCTATACTGAATTGAAGGGAGATGCTTTTGCTCTACGTTCAGACTATGCGATGAAGATTGATTTCGAAGAAAAAGCTCCACAGTTTGCAGTATCAGATACTCATTGGGCGAAAACATGGTTGCTTCATGAACAGGCTCCAAAAGTTGAAAAACCATCGGTGATTGCAGATTTACACGACAAGATTCGTGAAAAGATGGGCTTTACACATCTTGAGGACTAGGAGGAAGGAAATGTCTGAAAAATTAGTAGAAATTAAAGACTTAGAAATTTCCTTCGGTGAAGGAAGCAAAAAGTTTGTCGCTGTTAAAAATGCGAACTTCTTTATCAACAAAGGAGAAACTTTCTCACTTGTTGGAGAGTCTGGTAGTGGTAAGACAACAATTGGTCGTGCTATCATCGGTCTTAATGATACCAGCAAAGGTGATATCATCTTTGAAGGTCAAAAAATTAATGGTAAAAAATCACGTGAACAAGCTTCGGAATTAATCCGTCGTATCCAAATGATTTTCCAGGACCCTGCTGCAAGTTTGAATGAACGTGCAACGGTTGACTATATCATTTCTGAAGGTCTTTATAACCACCATTTATTTAAAGATGAAGAAGAAAGAAAAGAAAAAGTTCAAAATATCATTCGTGAAGTGGGACTTTTGGCTGAACACTTGACACGTTACCCACATGAGTTTTCAGGTGGACAACGTCAACGTATCGGGATTGCCCGTGCCTTGGTTATGCAACCTGACTTCGTTATTGCGGATGAGCCGATTTCAGCCTTGGACGTTTCAGTACGTGCCCAAGTTTTGAACTTGCTCAAGAAATTCCAAAAGGAATTAGGCTTGACTTATCTCTTTATCGCCCACGATTTGTCAGTAGTTCGTTTCATCTCTGATCGTATCGCGGTAATTTATAAGGGTGTCATTGTTGAAGTGGCTGAGACTGAAGAATTGTTTAACAATCCAGTTCATCCATACACGCAAGCACTTCTATCAGCTGTTCCTATTCCAGACCCAATCTTGGAACGTAAAAAAGTTTTGAAAGTCTATGATCCAGATCAACATGACTATGAAACTGATAAACCTTCTATGGTAGAAATTCGTCCAGGTCACTATGTTTGGGCAAACCAAGCAGAGTTGGAACGCTATAAAAAAGATTTGAAATAAGAAAGAGTTTTGTAATCTTGGTAGAACAATTCTATTAAGGTTATGAAACTTTTTTGTTTTTGCAAAAAAAAACTAGTTTAAAGATAGACAACTATATACCCGAAAACATGCTAAGACTCAATGAAAATCAAAGAGCAAACTAGGTAGCTAGCCGCAGGTTGCTCAAAACACGGCTTTGAGGTTGCAGATAAAGCTGACGTAGTTTGAAGAGATTTTCGAAGAGTATAAGACTAGTCTTCAATGACAATTGGATGAGAGAGAAGAGAAGCTGTTATTCTTTGAAAGCGTATTGAATGTATACAGAATGGAATGGATAAAACTACTTTCAGACTAGCTTTGATGAATCTTCAAAATTAAAATCACTTTCTATTTAAAATATCAGTCTTGCATTGCCTTACGTTGTGTGCTACAGTTATGGTAACGGTTACAAAATCAAGGAGGGTTTTATGAGAAATCCAGCATTAGTAGAAGAAATGAAAACTTACAGAGGGCGAGATGAAGTTCCGCAAGATTTTGATGCTTTTTGGGATGGTGAGATTGACAAAGTTTCGGTCTTGCCAGATTACCAATTAGAGGAACGTGAATTTCGTATTCCAAACGTGAAGTGCTATGAACTCACCTTTAAGGGCACTCGGGAAGGCCTTGTTTATGCGCGTGTAGTCTTACCAAAATCAGAAAAGAAAGTACCTGTCATTTTCCACTTCCATGGCTATATGGGACGTTGTTGGGACTGGACAGATATGTTAGCCTTTACAGTCGCTGGTTATGGTGTTGTATCTATGGATGTCCGTGGTCAGTCTGGTTACTCACAAGATGGGTTACGTTCGCCTCTCGGAAATACAGTTAAGGGCCAAATCATTCGTGGTGCAGTAGAAGGAAAAGAGCAACTCTTCTATAAGGATGTTTATCTTGATATTTATCAATTAGTTGAGATTGTAGCTACCTTCCCACAAGTGGATGAGGGGCAATTAGCAAGCTATGGAGCTTCTCAAGGAGGGGCACTAGCTCTAGTGGCTGCGGGGCTAAATCCACGTATCAAGCGAACAGTTGCTATCTATCCATTCTTATCAGACTTTAGAAGAGTGCTAGAGATTGGAAATACCAGCGAAGCCTATGATGAACTCTTTCGTTATTTTAAGTTCCATGATCCATTCCATGAGACAGAAGAGCAGATCATGGAGACGCTCGCCTATATCGATGTAAAAAATCTTGCCCATCGAATCAAAGGTGAGGTGAGAATGATTACAGGGCTTGATGACGATGTCTGCTATCCGATCACTCAGTTTGCTATCTACAATCGTTTGACTTGTGAGAAGAGCTATCGCCTGATGCCAGAATATGCACACGAAGCTATGAACGTTCATGTCAATGATCAAGTTTACAATTGGTTGTGTGGCAGTGAAATTCCATTTACCTATGTAGGTCAATAAAGGATTAGGAAGAAGTACCCTGTGATTTTGAATGAATTACAGGGTTCTCTTCAATGTATTCAGATAACACGAAAGTAGTTTCAAATAGTTTGATTCTTCCAAATATCTTTGAAAGTAGAATCTATTATAGGCTCATTTGACTATAATTTAGAATATTTATTATATAATAAGTGTAATATCAATTATGGAAGGAGCGAAATCTGTTGTATTTCTTCATAAAAAATGGAAATTTATGTCATGCAACAGTAGTTCACAGTAAAAAGGATGGGATTCTCCATTCAATAGTTCAGTTTCTTTTGCTACTTTAGCCTCGGTGGCAAAAAATTTTAAGCAAAAAAGAAAGCGCTTTATTTTTTTAAAAAACGGAAGGGAAAATATGAATCAGAGACATTTTGATAGAAAACAGAGATATGGAATTCGGAAATTTGCAGTTGGAGCGGCATCAGTAGTCATTGGAGCGGTTGTTTTTGGTGCTTCACCTGCTTTTGCTCAAGAGGCACCATCAACGAATGGTGAAACAGCGGGGCAATCTTTGCCAGAATTGCCTAAGGAAGTAGAGACAGGAAATCTGACGAATCTCGATAAGGAACTCGCAGACAAATTGGCAACGGCAACAGATAAGGGCACAGAAGTAAACCGTGAAGAGCTGAAAGCAAACCCAGGGTCTGAAAAACCAACAGAAACAGAAGCATCAAACGAAACTCCAGCTACAGAGAGTGAAGACGAAGAAGAGGTTGGAAAAATTCCTCGTGACTTTTATGCAAGAGAGTTGGAAAATGCCAATACTGTTATAGAGAAGGAAGATGTTGAAACCAATCCTTCAAACGGTCAAAGAGTTGACATGAAGGAGGAGCTAGACAAACTTAAAAAACTTCAAAATGCGACAATTCATATGGAGTTTAAGCCAGATGCATCTGCTCCACGTTTTTACAACCTCTTCTCAGTCTCTAGTGATACCAAAGTAAATGAGTATTTCACTATGGCCATCCTTGATAACACAGCTATCGTTGAAGGTCGTGATGCAAATGGAAATCAATTCTATGGTGATTATAAAACTGCTCCTTTGAAGATTAAACCAGGTGAGTGGAACTCTGTAACCTTTACAGTTGAAAGACCAAATGCAGACCAACCAAAAGGTCAAGTTCGCGTCTATGTAAATGGTGTCTTGTCGCGCACAAGTCCTCAGTCTGGTCGCTTCATCCAAGACATGCCAGATGTCAACCATGTACAAATCGGTACAACAAAACGCACAGGCAAAAACTTCTGGGGCGCCAATCTTAAAGTCCGTAATCTAACTGTTTATGACCGTGCTCTTTCTCAAGAAGAAGTTAAAAAACGTAGCCAACTTTTTGAAAGAGGAGAGTTGGAGAAGAAACTTCCTGAAGGAGCAGAAGTTACTGATAAACTGGATGTTTTTGAAGGTGGTGAGAACCGCAAGCCAAATAAAGACGGTATCGCGAGCTACCGCATTCCAGCCCTGCTGAAAACTGATAAGGGAACCTTGATTGCTGGAGCAGATGAGAGACGCTTGCATCACTCTGACTGGGGCGACATCGGTATGGTTGTTCGTCGTAGTGATGATAAGGGCAAAACATGGGGAGATAGAATTGTCATCTCAAATCCTCGTGATAATGAGAATGCCAGAAGAGCTCATGCAGGATCACCAGTCAACATTGACATGGCCCTAGTCCAAGATCCGAAAACTAAGCGAATCTTCTCTATTTTTGATATGTTCGTAGAAGGTGAAGCGGTTAGAGATTTACCAGGGAAAGCACCACAAGCCTATGAGCAAATTGGAGATAAGGTTTATCAAGTCCTGTACAAAAAAGGTGAAGCAGGACGTTATACAATCCGTGAAAATGGTGAAGTCTTTGACCCTGAAAATAGAAAGACAGAATACCGTGTTGTAGTTGATCCTAAGAAACCAGCCTATAGTGATAAGGGTGATTTGTATAAAGGTGAAGAACTGATTGGTAATGTCTACTTCGATTATAGCGACAAGAATATCTTTAGAGTTTCAAACACCAACTATCTCTGGATGTCTTATAGCGATGACGATGGTAAAACTTGGTCTGCACCAAAAGATATTACATACGGTATTCGTAAGGACTGGATGCATTTCTTAGGTACTGGACCTGGTACAGGTATTGCCTTACATTCAGGACCTCATAAAGGGCGTCTTGTTATCCCTGCCTACACAACAAATAACGTATCTTACCTAAGTGGCTCCCAGTCTTCACGTGTCATTTACTCAGATGACCACGGTGAAACTTGGCACGCTGGTGAAGCGGTCAATGATAACCGTCCAGTAGGTAACCAAACAATTCATTCTTCAACTATGAATAATCCAGGTGCTCAAAATACTGAGTCAACTGTTGTTCAGTTGAATAATGGAGATCTCAAACTCTTCATGCGTGGATTGACAGGGGATTTGCAAGTTGCAACAAGTAAAGATGGCGGAGCGACTTGGGAAAAAGATGTAAAACGCTATTCAGATGTCAAAGATGTCTATGTTCAAATGTCTGCCATTCATACGGTGCAAGATGGTAAGGAATATATCATCCTCAGTAATGCAGGTGGGCCAGGACGTTACAATGGTCTGGTGCACTTAGCGCGTGTGGAAGTTAATGGGGATCTAACTTGGATCAAGCACAATCCAATTCAAAGTGGCAAATTTGCCTATAACTCATTGCAAGATCTTGGAAATGGTGAATTTGGCTTACTTTATGAGCATGCGACTGCCACTCAAAATGAATACACCTTATCTTATAAGAAATTCAACTGGGATTTCTTAAGCAAAGATAGAATTGCTCCAACAAAAGCAACTGTGAAAAATGCTGTGGAGATGAGCAAAAATGTCATTGCTCTAGAATTTGATTCTGAAGTATTGGTGAATCAACCACCAGTTCTTAAATTGGCAAATGGGAACTTTGCGACTTTCTTGACGCAATACGATACAAAAACATTGCTTTTCGCAGTTAACAAGGAAGATATTGGTCAAGAAATTACAGAAATCATTGATGGTGCAATTGAGAGCATGCATAATTTGCCTGTAAGTCTTGAAGGTGCAGGAGTCCCTGGTGGTAAAAATGGAGCAAAAGCAGAAATCCATGAAGTCCCAGAATTTACAGGTGCAGTCAATGGTGAAGAAGGTGCAGTTCATGAGGCTCCAGCCTTTGATGGTGGTGTCAACGGTGAGGAAGCAGCCGTTCATAATGTGCCAGACTTCTCAGGTGGTGTGAACAGCGAGGAAGCAGCCGTTCATGAAATTCCAGAAATAGAGGTTGAAGAAAATCCACCAGGAACTATTAACGAAGTTCCGGAATTTGAAGGTGGGGTTAATGGTGCCGAAGCAGCCGTTCATGATGTGCCAGCCTTTGAAGGTGGTGTGAACGGTGAGGAAGCCGCGGTCCATGAAGTTCCAGAAGGTAGTCTAGTAGAAAGCTCAAAAGGAGAGTCTGCCGTTCATGAAGTTCCAGCCTTTGAAGGTGGCGTCAATGGTGAGGAAGGAGCTAAGGCAGAAAGTACAGAGTACGAAGGCGGTGTGAATGCAGTAGAAGCAGCTAAAGCAGAGAGTCCAGAGTTCGAAGGTGGTGTCAATGGCGATGAAGGAGCTAAGGCAGAGAGTCCAGAGTACGAAGGTGGTGTCAATGGTGAGGAAGCAGCTAAGTCAGACGCATCAGCCTTCGAAGGTGGTGTCAATGGCGATGAAGGAGCTAAGGCAGAGAGTCCAGAGTTCGAAGGTGGTGTCAATGGTGAGGAAGCAGCTAAGTCAGACGCATCAGCCTTCGAAGGTGGTGTCAATGGCGATGAAGGAGCTAAGGCAGAGAGCCCAGAGTTCGAAGGTGGCGTCAATGCAGTAGAAGCAGCTAAGTCAGACACATCAGACTTTGAAGGTGGTGTCAATGGCGATGAAGGAGCTAAGGCAGAGAGTCCAGAGTTCGAAGGTGGTGTCAATGGTGAGGAAGCAGCTAAGTCAGACGCAAAGCTAGCCGCAGGCTGTACTTGAGGCGCAAAAGAGGAAGGAAAACCAGATCCAGAGTTCGAGGGCGGAGTCAATGCAGTAGAAGCAGCTGAGTCAGACGCATCAGCCTTTGAAGGTGGTGTTAATGCAGTGGAATCTGCTAAGTTAGAAGTTCCAGAGTACACAGGTGGTGTTAATGGGCTAGAAGCTGCGAGTACAGAAGTTCCAGCATATGTAGGTGGTGTAAACAGTGCTGAAGCTGCTATCCATGAGGTCTCAGAGTATAAGGGAGAACAGTCAATTGTGGTTCAAGCTATGGCACAAGATAAAACTTATCAAGCCCCTGCTGCTCATCAGCAACTTCTTCCTGAAACAGGAAGTGAAGCTGTTGCTCCACTTGCCTCTCTAGGATTTGTAGGCATGCTCCTAGGTATATTTGCCATGGGCAAGAAAAAAGAAGATCAATGAAATAGTTAAAATCAACGTAATTCATAGAGAAATTTGATCTTATGTTAGAAAGGGTCGTGACTAGAACTAGTTACGGCCTTTTTGATCTAGATAAATCAGGAGTCAAATAGTTAATACTCTTCGAAAATCTCTTCAAACCACGTCAGCTTTATCTGCAACCTCAAAGCCGTGCTTTGAGCAACCTGCAGCTAGCTTCCTAGTTTGCTCTTTGATTTTCATTGAGTATAAGATTGAGATAAAGTTCATTAAAAATACGATTCAACTGAATGAAGTAATTTTATGTTAGAAAAATCCAAAGCACCCGAAAGTAGTTTCAAATGTCTGAGCTTATGTTTCAAAAACTGAAAGTGAAATCTGTTCTATATTCATCTATCTTAAAATAGGGAAATTTATTATATAATGAGAATAAGATAAAATTTGAAAGGAGTAGGGGACTCTAGTTAACGATGGGTCGTTAAGTGAGAGAAAATTTGAAAGAGCGAGCGTAACCATTCGTGAAAAAGTAATTTTTGTCATTTAGCCAGATGGCTAAAAATTTCAAGCAAAAAAGAAAGCGCTTTATTTTTAAAAATGAAAGGAAGAAAGATGAAGCATAATCAGTTGGAGAGAAAACAACGATACGGAATTCGCAAATTTACAGTAGGAGCCGCTTCAGTAGTGATTGGAGCAGTTGTTTTTGGTGCATCGCCAGTATTGGCACAAGAAGCAACAACTACTAATAAGGAAGCGACAGAACTAGGAGTAGAGAAGGATCAGGCAGAAAAAGCAGTAGATACTGAAAAGAGTGCGACAGAGTCTAATGGGGCAGATACAGTCACACATACATCTACAGAAGCACATACTGGAACAGAGACAACTGCAACAGCAGAAACAGCAGAAGCAACTAGAGAAACCGAAAAAGATCCAGCTTCGCTTCCACGTGATTACTATGCTAGAGAGTTGGAAAATGTCAATACTGTTCTTGAAAAGGAAGATGTAGAGACTAATGCTGCAAATAGCAATAGAATTGATTTGACAGAGCAATTGGACAAACTGAAACAGCTTCAAAATGCGACCATTCATATGGAGTTCAAACCAGATGCTTCTGCACCAGCATTTTACAACCTTTTCTCAGTATCAAGTGATAAGGTAAGAAATGAATACTTTACAATGGCTGTGTATAACAACGTTGCCTTGATTGAGGGCCGCGATCAAGATGGAAATCAATTTTATGATAGATACACAGATGCACCATTAACAGTCAAACCAGGTCAGTGGAACTCAGTAACCTTTACAGTTGAAAGACCAAGTGCAGATTCTCCAGATGGGCAAGTTCGTCTCTATGTAAACGGAGTTTTGTCACGAACAAGTAAGAAATCAGGACGCTTTATCAAAGATATGCCTGATGTGAATCATATGCAAATTGGTACCACAAATCGTGCAGGAAGTATGGTTTGGGGGGCAGGATTACAAGTTCGTAATCTAACTGTTTACGATCGTGCCTTGAGTCCAGAAGAAGTTCAAAATCGTAGCTACCTCTTTGAAAGATCTGAATTAGAGAAAAAGCTTCCAGAAGGAGCTGAAATTACAGATAAAAAGGATGTCTTTGAAGCTGGTAAAAATGGGCAGTCAAATCCAGATGGTATTAATAGCTATCGTATTCCAGCCCTTCTTAAGACTGACAAGGGAACTTTGATTGCTGGAGCTGATGAACGCCGTCTGCACCACTATGACTGGGGCGATATCGGTATGGTCGTCAAACGAAGTGAAGATCAGGGTCAAACATGGGGCGATCGTATCACACTTACGAATCTACGCGACAATCCAAAAGCTACTGATCCATCTGTTGGTTCACCAGTAAATATCGATATGGTTTTAGCCCAAGATACTGAAACTAAACGCATCTTTTCAGTCTATGATATGTTCCCAGAAGGAAAAGGTATCTTTGGGATGTCAGCTGAAAAAGAGGAAGCTTATAAAGAAATTGATGGGAAAACCTACCAAATTCTCTATCGTGAAGGAGAAAATGGAGCCTATACCATTCGTGAAAATGGTGTTGTCTACACACCAGATGGTCAGGCAACGGATTACCGTGTTGTTGTAAATCCAGTCAAGCCGGCTTATAGCGATAAAGGTGATCTTTATCAGGGTGAGCAGTTACTAGGAAATATCTACTTTACAAGTAATAAAACTTCTCCATTTAGAGTTGCTAAAGACAGCTACCTATGGATGTCTTACAGTGATGATGATGGTAAAACTTGGTCTGCACCACAAGATATTACTCCAATGGTCAAAGCTGATTGGATGAAATTCTTAGGTGTGGGACCTGGAGTGGGAATTACCCTTCAGAATGGACCTCATAAAGGTCGGATTGTCGTCCCTGTTTATACGACAAACAGAACAAACCACCTCAATGGTTCTCAATCATCTCGGATCATCTACTCAGATGACCATGGTAAGACTTGGCATATGGGTGGCGGTGTCAATGATAACCGTACACTTTATGATGGTACAGTAGTTGATTCAAGTAACATGAACAATTACTATGCTCAAAACACGGAGGCTTCAGTTGTTCAGCTGAACAATGGTCAGTTGAAACTCTTTATGCGTGGTTTGACAGGTGATTTGCAGGTTGCGACAAGTTATGATGGTGGTATTACATGGGACAACTATGTAGCACGCTATGATGTGCCAGATGTTTATGTTCAAATGGCAGCGACTCATACGGTTCAAGATGGTAAGGAGTATATCCTTCTAGCAAATGCCAATGGCCCAGGTCGTAAGAATGGTTACATTCGAGTGGCTCGTGTAGAAGAAGATGGCGAGTTGACTTGGCTGCATCATCATTTGATTCAAGAAGGGGAGTATGCCTATAACTCACTTCAACAGATCGGACCAAAAGAATTTGGTCTCTTGTACGAACATCATGAAGCTGGAGGCAATCCTTATACTCTATCTTTCAAGAAATTCAACTGGGATTTCCTAACGAAGGAAAGAATTTCTCCTAAAGAAGCCAAAGTTAAAAATGTTATTGAAAAATGGCCAGGAATTCTTGCAGTAGAATTTGATTCAGAAGTTTTGGTTAACAAAATCCCAACACTTCAGTTGGCAAATGGTAAAAAAGTAAACTTCATGACCCAGTACGATACGAAGACTCTTCTATTTACAATAGATAAGTCAGATCTTGGTCAGGAGATAACTGGACTTGCTTCTGGAGCTATCGAGAGTATGCACAACCTTCCAGTGAGTCTTGAAGGAGCAGGTATTCCTGGAGCGGCCAACGGTAGTGAAGCTGCTGTTAACGAAGTACCAGAATTCACAGGTGGTGTTAATGGTGTAGAAGCTGCGACTGCTGAAATTCCAGAATTTACAGGTGGAGTCAATGGTAGTGAAGCAGCTGTAACGGAGCTCCCAGAGTATACTGAACCTATTGGTACAGTAGGTGAAGAAGCAGCACCGATAGTAGAACTTCCAGAATTTGCAGGTGGTGTCAATGGTGTAGAAGCAGCTGTTAACGAAGTCCCAGAATTTAGTGGTAGTGTGAATGCAGTAGAATCAGCTAAGTTAGAACTTCCAGAATTTGCGGGTGGTGTCAATGGTCTAGAACCAGCTGTTCATGAAGTCCCAGCATTTACGGGCAGTGTGAAGAATGACGTCGCACCGACAGAAAAACCAGGATTTGTAGGCGATGTCAAAGGTTCAGAAGGAGCAGGCCATAAAGATCCAGATCACAAAGGTCAGCAGTCTATTGTATCACAGGCTATGTCACAAGATAAGACCTATCAAGCACCTGCAGTTCGTCAAGATGTTCTTCCTAAGACAGGAAACGAAGATGACTCTGTCATTGCCTCAGTAGGACTTGTGGGGATGCTCCTTGGTATGTTTGCTTTGGGGAAGAGAAAAGAAGATTAGTCAAATCGTTAAAATTGAAGGTTTCCTTAGTGAAACTAAATCTTATACTCAATGAAAATCAAAGAGCAAACTAGGAAGCTAGCCGCAGGCTGTACTTGAGTACGGCAAGGGGACGCTGACGTGGTTTGAATTTGATTTTTGAAGAGTATTAGTTAGAAAGAGTCGTAACGAAAATTAGTTACGGCCTTTTTTCTTTCATGTTTGCGAGAAAAAAGGGCTGGTTTCAAAATTTAAGAGGTGTTGGGATAGATTTTAGGTCCCTGAAACTACTTTCAGAAGAAACTGTTGCATAAAATTGTTTTGAAACTCCAATCTATTCTAGCACAAGTTATTGAAAGCGCTTTAATAATAAGCTATAATAGTCACATAAACACAAAGGAAAAGAAAAGGAGGAAAGTAGATGCCACAAATTAGTAAAGAAGCCTTGATTGAACAAATCAAAGATGGAATCATCGTTTCTTGTCAGGCACTTCCTCATGAACCGCTCTACACAGAAGCGGGAGGAGTTATCCCCTTGTTGGTGAAAGCAGCTGAACAAGGTGGTGCAGTCGGTATCCGAGCAAACAGTGTTCGAGATATCAAGGAAATTAAAGAGGTCACTAAACTTCCGATTATCGGAATTATTAAACGTGATTATCTACCACAGGAACCATTCATCACAGCGACTATGAGAGAGGTTGATGAACTAGCAGCTCTTGACATCGAAGTCATTGCTCTTGACTGTACCAAACGTGAACGTCATGATGGCTTGGAGATCCAAGAATTTATCCGTCAGATCAAAGAAAAATATCCAAATCAACTCTTGATGGCTGATACAAGTACCTTTGAGGAAGGTCTAACAGCAGTTGAAGCGGGAATTGACTTTGTCGGAACAACCTTATCAGGTTACACTTCTTACAGTCCAAAAGTGGATGGCCCAGACTTTGAACTCATCAAGAAACTCTGTGATGCAGGGGTGGACGTCATCGCTGAAGGAAAAATTCACACACCAGAACAAGCTAAGCAAATCCTAGGTTACGGAGTGCGAGGTATCGTAGTTGGTGGCGCTATTACTAGACCAAAAGAGATTACGGAACGATTTGTTGCGGGTCTTAAATAACACAATATAAAAAACGAGGAGAGTGGTTGATTAGTAGGAAAAAATGAAAACGTATACAAAGTCGACATTGCTCATTATCCGATTCGGATACGCTTATCATCATTTAGGAGAATACAAATGAAATTTAAAAAACTAGCTTGTACAGTACTTGCGGGTGCTGCGGTTCTATCTCTTGCTGCTTGTGGCAAATCAGATGCAAACAAAGATGCTGCTAGCTCTGGTAGTGACAGTGGAAAAACTGAAATCACTTGGTGGGCATTCCCAGTCTTTACTCAAGAAAAAACTGGCGATGGTGTAGGAACTTATGAAAAATCTATCATCGAAGCTTTTGAAAAAGCAAATCCAGATGTTAAAGTTAAACTAGAAACAATCGACTTCAAATCTGGTCCAGAAAAAATCACAACAGCAATCGAAGCAGGAACTGCACCAGACGTTCTCTTTGACGCACCAGGACGTATCATCCAATACGGTAAAAATGGTAAATTGGCTGAGTTGAACGACCTCTTTACAGATGAATTTGTTAAAGATGTCAACAATGAAAATATCATCCAAGCAAGTAAAGCTGGTGATAAAGCTTACATGTATCCAATCAGTTCTGCACCATTCTACATGGCTATGAACAAGAAAATGTTGGAAGATGCAGGAGTTGCAAACCTTGTAAAAGAAGGTTGGACAACTGATGACTTTGAAAAAGTTTTGAAAGCGCTTAAAGATAAAGGGTATACACCAGGTTCATTGTTCAGTTCAGGTCAAGGGGGAGACCAAGGAACACGTGCCTTCATCGCTAACCTTTATGGCGGTTCTGTAACTGATAAAGAAGTAACTAAATATACAACTGACGATCCTAAATTCGTTAAAGGTCTTGAAAAAGCATCAAGCTGGATCAAAGATGGTTTGTTGAACAATGGTTCACAATTTGACGGTGGAGCAGACATCCAAAACTTTGCAAACGGTCAAACTTCTTACACAATCCTTTGGGCTCCAGCTCAAAATGGTATCCAAGCTAAACTTTTGGAATCAAGTAAAGTAGAAGTGGTAGAAGTACCATTCCCATCTGATTCAGGTAAACCAGCTCTTGAATACCTTGTAAATGGATTTGCAGTATTTAATAACAAAGACGAAAAGAAAGTCGCAGCAGCTAAGAAATTCATCCAATTCATCGCAGATGACAAAGAATGGGGTCCTAAAGACGTAGTTCGTACAGGCGCATTCCCAGTTCGTACTTCATTTGGAAAACTTTATGATGACAAACGTATGGAAACAATCGGTAGCTGGACTCAATACTACTCACCATACTACAACACAATCGACGGCTTTGCTGAAATGAGAACACTTTGGTTCCCAATGTTGCAAGCTGTATCAAATGGTGACGAACAACCTGCTGCAGCATTGAAAGCATTCACTGAAAAAGCGAATGAAACAATCAAAAAAGCAGCTAAATAATAAGCCCTAAATAAAAACTGAGTTCCCCCCTTTTCCCTGAGCATATCTGTGTATGAAAAGGGGGACTTTTGTTTGAAATAGAAGCAACTGACAGGTCAAAATTAAAATGAAGTTTTTACATTGACGAATCTTAGAAAAATTTCATTTTGATTTTAGATCAGGGTCAGATAACAGTCAAAAAAACAAAACTATGTGAAAGTGAGGTGCCGACTGTGAAAATCAATAAAATTCGCATGCGGGAAACTATTATTTCCTACGCATTCCTAGCACCAGTATTAATCTTCTTTACCGTCTTCGTTTTAGCTCCAATGATCATGGGCTTCATCACAAGTTTCTTCAACTATTCGATGACTAGCTTTGAGTTTGTGGGCTTGGACAACTACATCCGTATGTTTAAAGACCCTGTCTTTACAAAATCTTTGATTAATACCGTAATCTTGGTTATCGGGTCTGTACCAGTCGTTGTACTCTTCTCGCTCTTTGTAGCATCACAAACTTACCAACAAAATGCCATCGCTAGATCTTTCTACCGTTTCGTCTTCTTCCTTCCTGTTGTAACAGGTAGTGTTGCTGTAACAGTAGTATGGAAATGGATCTACGATCCACTATCAGGTATTTTGAACTTCGTGCTTAAGTCAAGCCACATCATCAGCCAAAACATTTCTTGGTTGGGAGATAAAAACTGGGCTTTGATGGCGATTATGATTATCCTTTTGACAACATCAGTTGGTCAACCAATCATTCTTTACATCGCTGCAATGGGTAATATTGATAACTCACTTGTAGAAGCAGCTCGTGTTGACGGTGCGACTGAGTTCCAAGTATTCTGGAAGATTAAATGGCCAAGCCTTCTTCCAACAACACTTTACATCGCAATCATCACAACCATCAACTCATTCCAATGTTTCGCCTTGATTCAGTTGTTGACATCTGGTGGTCCAAACTACTCAACAAGTACACTTATGTACTACCTCTACGAAAAAGCCTTCCAATTGACTGAATATGGCTATGCCAATACTATTGGTGTATTCTTGGCAGTTATGATTGCCCTTGTCAGCTTCGCTCAATTCAAGATCCTCGGAAACGATGTAGAATACTAAGGAAAGGAGACAGCTATGCAACCTACACAACAAAAGAAACCATTAACAGCCTTTACTGTTATTTCAACAATCATTTTGCTCTTGTTGACTGTACTGTTTATCTTCCCATTCTACTGGATCTTGACAGGTGCATTCAAATCACAACCAGATACCATTATGATTCCACCACAATGGTTCCCTAAAGCTCCAACAATGGAGAACTTCCAACAATTGATGGTGCAAAACCCAGCCTTGCAATGGATGTGGAATTCAGTCTTCATTTCTTTAGTAACGATGTTCTTGGTTTGTGCAACCTCTTCACTAGCAGGTTATGTATTGGCTAAGAAACGTTTCTATGGTCAACGCATTCTCTTTGCAATCTTTATCGCTGCCATGGCTCTTCCAAAACAAGTTGTCCTTGTACCATTGGTACGTATCGTCAACTTCATGGGAATCCATGACACTCTTTGGGCGGTTATCTTGCCTTTGATTGGATGGCCATTCGGGGTCTTCCTTATGAAACAGTTCAGTGAAAACATTCCGACAGAATTGCTGGAATCTGCTAAAATCGATGGATGTGGCGAGATTCGTACCTTCTGGAGCGTAGCTTTCCCTATTGTGAAACCAGGATTTGCAGCTCTCGCAATCTTTACCTTCATCAATACTTGGAATGACTACTTCATGCAATTGGTAATGTTGACTTCACGTCAAAACTTGACCATCTCACTCGGGGTTGCGACTATGCAGGCCGAGATGGCAACTAACTACGGTTTGATCATGGCAGGGGCTGCCCTTGCAGCTGTGCCAATCGTAACAGTCTTCCTTGTCTTCCAAAAATCCTTCACTCAAGGGATTACTATGGGAGCTGTCAAAGGATAGTACTCTGCGGAAATTGAATATAGTACAAATTGTTTATCAGTATGCAGCAGTATAGTTGATAGACTAAGAGAATACAGGATATATAAGTGTCTACAAAATGGAGAGGAGTTGCTTACTTCATGAAGTTTTGTTAGACACTTATAAACTTACTGGCTAGACATCGTATGTCTGAAGGTAACAATCAGGTAAAGGAAATTACTATGATTTTTGATGATTTAAAAAACATTAGCTTTTACAAAGGAATTCATCCAAATCTCGATAAGGCCATCGATTATCTCTATGAGCATCGTAAGGATAGCTTTGAATTAGGCAAATACGAGATTGATGGAGATAAGGTCTTCCTAGTTGTACAGGAAAATGTTCTCAACCAAGAGGAAAATGATCGCTTTGAGCATCATAAAAAATATGCTGATTTGCATTTGTTGGTTGAAGGGCATGAGTATTCTAGCTACGGTTCTCGTGTCAAAGATGAGGCTGTAGCCTTTGACGAAGCTAGCGATATCGGCTTTGTCCATTGTCATGAACAA
Organism: Streptococcus fermentans; assembly: GCF_040888305.1. Lineage (NCBI taxonomy): Bacteria > Bacillati > Bacillota > Bacilli > Lactobacillales > Streptococcaceae > Streptococcus > Streptococcus fermentans. Next base: position 72,258 of record NZ_JBFNFG010000004.1, read on the forward strand.
TACCCACTTTTATTGGGTTATCACAATTTTGCAGTCTTTTTCCCAGGTGAACCTCATCAGCCTAATGGCTATGCAGGTATGGAAGATAAAGTTCGCAAATATTTATTTAAAATTTTAATCGATTAGTCAGTTAGGAGGAGCAAACAATGGCACATAAAGGATCTGGATTGATAAAAGCAGCATTCGATACGGATAACTTTCTTATGCGATTTTGTGAGAAGGTTTTAGACATCGTGACGGTCAACCTACTCTTTGTTGTGTCTTGTTTGCCTATTGTGACGATTGGAGTAGCGAAGATCAGTCTCTATCAGACAATCTTTGAAGTTAAGAGTAGTCGTCGTGTTCCTGTTTTTAAAACGTATATGAGAGCCTTTAAGCAAAATTTGAAATTAGGCCTCCAGTTAGGTTTGTTGGAACTAGGAATTTTTCTGATTAGCGTTGTTGATTTATCTCTATTCTGGGGGCAAACCAGCCTAGGCTTCCAGTTCATTAAAGCCATTTGCTTGGGAATTTTGATATTTTTAACTCTAGTTATGTTGGCTAGCTATCCAATTGCAGCACGCTATGACTTAACTTGGAAAGAAGTGCTCCAAAAGGGCTTGCTCTTGGTAAGCTTTAACTTCGTGTGGTTCTTCTTGATGCTTGCGATTATTTTATTAATCATGATGCTTCTCTATCTATCAGGCTTTACGCTCGTACTTGGTGGTTCAGCATTTCTACTTTTTGGCTTTGGCCTTCTTGCCTTTTGCCAAGCTGGATTAATGGAAAAATTGTTTGCTAAATATCAAGCAGATTGAAAATGATATGAAACTACTTTCAAACATGAAAAGCTACGGGAGATGAATAGAAATTAAAATCTAAGTGGCTTGGATGTATTGAAAGCGCTTTTCACAAGGTGTATACTAAAATAGTAAAAAATCATCTGTCCAGAGCAGATAATAAGAAATCTTAGGAGAAATCTATGTCAGATTTAAAAAAATATGAAGGCGTCATTCCTGCCTTCTACGCATGTTATGATGATGCGGGCGAAGTAAGCCCAGAACGTACTCGTGCCTTGGTGCAATACTTTATTGATAAAGGTGTTCAAGGACTTTATGTCAACGGTTCTTCAGGTGAATGTATCTACCAAAGTGTAGAAGATCGCAAATTGATCTTGGAAGAAGTCATGGCAGTTGCTAAAGGTAAATTGACAATTATTGCTCACGTGGCTTGCAACAATACTAAAGACAGTATCGAACTTGCTCGTCATGCAGAAAGCTTGGGTGTTGATGCTATCGCAACAATCCCACCAATTTACTTCCGTTTGCCTGAGTACTCAGTAGCAAAATACTGGAACGACATTAGTGCAGCAGCACCAAACACAGACTATGTTATCTATAACATTCCTCAATTGGCAGGTGTTGCTTTGACTCCAAGTCTTTACACAGAAATGTTGAAGAACCCACGTGTTATCGGTGTTAAAAATTCTTCAATGCCAGTTCAAGATATCCAAACTTTTGTTAGTCTTGGTGGTGATGATCATATCGTCTTTAATGGTCCAGATGAACAATTCCTCGGTGGTCGTCTCATGGGTGCTAAAGCTGGTATCGGTGGTACTTATGGTGCTATGCCAGAACTCTTCTTGAAACTCAACCAATTGATTGCGGATAAAGACCTAGAAACAGCGCGTGAATTGCAATATGCAATCAACGCTATCATTGGTAAATTGACTGCTGCACATGGAAACATGTACGGTGTTATCAAAGAAGTCTTGAAAATCAATGAAGGACTTAATATCGGATCAGTTCGTTCTCCACTTACACCAGTGACCGAAGAAGATCGTCCAGTTGTAGAAGCAGCTGCTCAATTGATTCGTGAAACTAAGGAGCGTTTCCTCTAATCAACAGGAGGCTTTATGACTAATTACGTTGCAATTGATATTGGTGGAACTAATATCAAATACGGTTTGATTGACCAAGATGGACAACTTGTAGAGTCTCACGAAGTAGCAACTGAGGCTCATAAGGGCGGTCCACACATCTTACAAAAAACAAAAGATATCGTAGCTAGCTATCTCGAAAAAGGTCCAGTGGCAGGTGTGGCGATTTCCTCAGCGGGAATGGTTGATCCTGATAAGGGTGAGATTTTCTATGCTGGTCCACAGATCCCGAACTATGCAGGGACTCAATTTAAGAAAGAAATTGAAGAAAGTTTCCAAGTTCCTTGTGAAATTGAAAATGATGTCAACTGTGCAGGGCTAGCAGAAGCTGTTTCTGGATCTGGAAAAGGTGCAGGAATAACGCTTTGTTTAACCATCGGAACAGGTATCGGCGGTTGCTTAATCATTGACGACCAGATTTTCCATGGATTTAGTAATTCTGCCTGTGAAGTTGGCTATATGCATATGCAAGATGGGGCTTTCCAAGATTTAGCTTCTACAACTGCCTTGGTCGAGTATGTAGCCAAGGCTCATGGTGAAGAAGTAGCCCATTGGAATGGTCGTAGAATTTTCAAAGAAGCTACAGAAGGCAATAAACTCTGTATGGAGGGAATTGACCGTATGGTAGACTATCTTGGGAAAGGTCTTGCTAACATTTGTTATGTTGCCAATCCAGAGGTTGTTATACTAGGTGGTGGTATTATGGGGCAGGAAGCGATTTTGAAACCGAAAATTCGTACAGCTCTGAAAGATGCGCTTGTTCCAAGTTTAGCGGAAAAAACAAGATTAGAGTTTGCGCGTCATCAAAATACTGCAGGTATGCTTGGAGCTTACTATCACTTCAAAACAAAACAATCCTAAGTTGGCCTTGCCAATTTAGGATTTTTTAGTCATAAACAGTAAAATGATCATTTAGTAAAAATCTAGTTAAAACTTTGAAAACCCTTGCATTTTTTAATATAACATAGTATATTTATAATAATGCGAAAACTCTAGAAAAATTCTTGCTAATGGAAGCATTATTTTATTTTTAGAAAATGTAAGCGATTTCTACAACCTTATATTTACTCAAAATAAATAGCTCAGAGAAAGAATTTTAAGCTAGGAGATCAAACCAAAATTGTCGCCAGATAACACTGGGCTCGGGCAGTAGCTGACTGCTCTAGAAGATTAGGAGTATTTGATGAAACAATATTTTTTAGAAAAAGGTCGAATATTTAGTATTCGTAAACTGACTGTTGGTGTCGCTTCTGTAGCAGTCGGTCTTGCTTTTTTTGCATCTGGTAATGTTGCGGCTAGTGAACTTGTGACAGAACCAAAACTTGAAGTAGATAGTCAAGCAAAAGAAGTAGCAGATGTAGATCATGAAAAAGAAGAAGTAGTTAAAGAAGAAGTAACTGAAAAAACAGAACCTGCTATCGAGAAAGTAGCAGAGGAAGGAAAAACTGCTGAAGTGGCTGGCGATTTACTCCCTGAAGAAATCCCTGATCGTGCTTATCCTGATACACCAGTGAAAAAAGTGGATACTGCAGCTATTGTATCAGAAAAAGATAGCCCACAAGTAGAGACTAAGAGCATTTTGAAACCTACAGAAGCAGCTCCATCTGAAGGCGAAAAAGAAAATAGAGCTATTATCAATGGCGGACAAGACCTTAAGCATATCAATTATGAAGGTCAACCAGCTACATCTGCTACTATGGTTTATTCAATCTTTAGCTCACCTTTGGCCAATGGCGGTAGTCAGCGATACCTTAACTCAGGTTCAGGTATCTTTGTTGCTCCAAATGTCATCTTGACAGTGGCCCACAACTTCTTGGTCAAGGATGCGGATACTAATGCGGGTTCTATCCGTGGTGGTGATACGGCTAAGTTCTATTACAATGTAGGTTCAAATACTGCTAAGAATAATTCTTTGCCAAGCTCAGGAAATACTGTTTTGTTCAAGGAAAAAGATATTCATTTCTGGAATAAAGAAAAATTCGGTGAAGGCTATAAGAATGACCTAGCCTTGGTTGTAGCTCCAGTTCCACTTTCAATTGCAAGTCCAAATAAGGCAGCTACCTTTACTCCTTTAGCAGAACATCGAGAATACAAAGCTGGAGAACCTGTTAGCACCATCGGTTACCCTACTGATTCAACATCTCCAGAATTGAAGGAACCAATTGTTCCAGGTCAATTGTATAAGGCGGACGGTGTTGTTAAAGGTACTGAAAAGTATGATGATAAGGGAACAGTTGGTGTCACTTATCGTTTGACTTCTGTATCAGGTCTTTCAGGTGGTGGAATTATCAACGGTGAAGGAAAAGTTATCGGAATTCATCAACGTGGTACTGTCGATAATGCAAACATTGCTGAAAAAGATCGCTTTGGAGGAGGGCTTGTCCTCTCACCAGAACAATTGGCATGGGTCAAAGAAATCATTGACAAATACGGTGTTAAAGGCTGGTATCAAGGCGATAACGGCAATCGTTATTACTTCACTCCAGAGGGAGAAATGCTTCGAAATAAGACAGCTGTTATCGGTGAAAACAAATATTCCTTCGATGAAAGTGGTGTAGCGACTCTTCTTGAAGGTGTTGATTATGGACGAGTTGTTGTCGAACACCTAGACCAAAATGATAATCCAGTCAAAGAAAACGATACTTTTGTTGAAAAGACAGAAGTTGGAACTCAGTTCGACTATAACTATAAAACAGAAATTGAAAAGACTGACTTCTTCAAGAAGAATAAAGAAAAATATGAGATTGTATCGATTGACGGCAAAACTGTCAATAAGCAACTAAAAGACGCTTGGGAAGATGATTATAGTGTTGTGAGCAAGGCTCCTGCAGGAACTCGCGTTATCAAGGTTGTTTATAAGGTCAATAAAGGTTCCTTTGACGTTCATTATCGTTTGAAAGGTACCGACCAAGAATTGGCAACTGCAACTGTGGACAATAATGAAGGTAAAGAATATGAAGTTTCCTTTGTTCACAGATTCCAAGCCAAAGAAATTGCAGGCTACCGTGCAGTCAATGCAAGTCAAGAAGCAACAATCCAACATAAAGGAGTGAACCAAGTTATTTTTGAATACGAAAAAATTGAAGATCCAAAACCAGTAACTCCTGCAACTCCAGTAGTGGATCCAAAAGACGAAGAAACAGAAATTGGAAACTATGGACCACTACCAAGCAAGGCCCAATTGGACTACCACAAGGAAGAATTGGCTGCCTTCATCCACTATGGAATGAATACCTACACTAACTCTGAGTGGGGTAACGGTAGAGAAAATCCTCAAAACTTTAATCCAACAAACCTTGATACAGACCAGTGGATTAAGACTTTGAAGGATGCTGGGTTCAAACGAACAATCATGGTTGTCAAACACCATGACGGTTTTGTGATTTATCCATCTAAATACACAGACCATACGGTAGCTGCAAGTCCATGGAAAGACGGTAAGGGAGACCTTCTCGAAGAAATCTCTAAATCAGCGACTAAGTATGACATGAATATGGGTGTTTACCTATCACCATGGGATGCCAATAACCCTAAATATCATGTTTCAACTGAAAAAGAGTACAACGAATACTACCTCAACCAGCTCAAGGAAATCCTTGGCAATCCTAAATATGGAAATAATGGTAAATTTATCGAAGTCTGGATGGATGGTGCGCGTGGTAGCGGAGCTCAAAAAGTAACCTACACCTTTGACGAGTGGTTCAAGTACATCAAGGAAGCTGAAGGAGATATCGCTATCTTCTCTGCACAACCGACAAGTGTCCGTTGGATCGGTAATGAACGTGGTATCGCTGGAGATCCCGTTTGGCATAAGGTTAAGAAAGCTAAGATCACTGACGATGTGAAGAATGAATATCTCAATCATGGAGACCCAGAAGGAGATATGTACTCTGTCGGTGAAGCAGACGTTTCTATTCGTTCAGGTTGGTTCTACCATGACAATCAACAACCAAAATCAATCAAAGATTTGATGGATATCTACTTCAAGTCTGTTGGTCGTGGAACGCCACTTCTACTCAACATTCCACCAAATAAAGAAGGTAAATTCGCAGACGCAGACGTCGCTCGCTTGCAAGAATTCCGAGCAACCTTGGATCAAATGTATGCGACTGACTTCGCCAAGGGAGCAACTGTCACTGCAAGCTCTACCCGTAAGAATCACTTGTATCAAGCAAGCAACCTAACAGATGGTAAGGATGATACTAGTTGGGCATTGTCAAATGATGCCAAGACAGGTGAATTTACTGTCGATCTCGGTCAAAAGAGACGCTTTGACGTAGTCGAACTCAAAGAAGATATTGCTAAAGGTCAACGTATCTCTGGATTTAAGGTTGAAGTTGAACTTAATGGTCGCTGGGTTCCATATGGAGAAGGTTCGACTGTTGGTTATCGTCGTCTTGTCCAAGGTCAACCTGTGGAAGCACAAAAGATTCGTGTGACTATCACGAATTCACAAGCAACTCCTATTTTGACAAACTTCTCTGTTTATAAGACACCAAGTAGTATCGAAAAAACAGATGGTTATCCTCTAGGCTTGGATTACCATTCAAATACAACAGCTGATAAAGCAAATACAACCTGGTATGACGAATCCGAAGGCGTTCGTGGAACATCCATGTGGACCAATCAAAAAGATGCTAGCGTAACCTACCGTTTCAATGGAACTAAGGCTTATGTCGTATCTACAGTGGATCCAAATCACGGTGAAATGTCAGTTTATGTGGATGGTCAAAAGGTTGCAGACGTACAAACTAATAATGCGTCTCGTAAACGTAGCCAGATGGTTTATGAAACAGATGACTTGGCTCCAGGTGAACACACCATCAAACTCGTCAACAAAACTGGCAAAGCTATTGCAACTGAAGGTATTTACACGCTCAATAATGCTGGTAAAGGTATGTTTGAGTTGAAAGAAACTACCTATGAAGTTCAAAAAGGCCAACCAGTTACTGTAACCATTAAACGTGTTGGTGGTAGCAAAGGAGCTGCAACAGTCCATGTCGTGACTGAACCAGGAACAGGGGTTCACGGTAAGGTTTATAAGGATACAACAGCTGATTTGACCTTCCAAGAAGGTGAAACAGAAAAGACTTTGACAATTCCAACAATTGACTTTACGGAGCAAGCTGACTCTATCTTTGACTTCAAAGTGAAAATGACGAGTGCTTCAGATGAAGCTTTGCTTGGCTTTGCTTCAGAAGCAACGATTCGAGTGATGAAAGCTGAATTGCTTCAAAAAGATCAAGTCAGTCATGATGATCAGGCCAGTCAACTTGACTATAGCCCAGGTTGGCACCATGAAACCAATTCATCAGGTAAATACCAAAACACTGAGTCTTGGGCGTCATTTGGTCGTTTAACGGAAGAGCAGAAGAAAAATGCTAGCGTAACAGCCTACTTCTACGGTACAGGTTTAGAAATTAAAGGTTTTGTAGACCCAGGTCATGGTATCTACAAGGTGACGTTAGACGGTAGAAGAGTCGAGTATCAAGATGGCCTAGGTAATGCGTCTGAATACAACGGTAAGAAGTACTTCAGTGGTACAGCTGCCACACGTCAAGGTGATCAGACTCTCGTTCGTTTGACAGGACTTGAAGAAGGTTGGCATGCTGTAACCTTGCAATTGGATCCAAAACGTAATGATACTACGAAAAATATTGGTATCCAAGTTGACCAGTTTATCACGCATGGAGAAGATAGTGCTCTTTATACCAAAGAAGAGTTACTTCAAGCTATGAAGAACTGGAAGAATGAATTGGATAAATTTGACCAAACAAGCTTGAAGAACACTCCAGAGGCACGTCAAGCCTTTAAGTCAAACTTGGACAAATTATCAGAGCAACTTTCAGCAAGTGATGCTAAACCACAAGAAGTTCTCAAAACAGCAACAGCCTTGCAAACGATCCTTGATAAGGAAGAAAACTACGGTGTCGAAGAAACACCAGCCCAACCAGAAGAGCCTAACTATGATAAGGCTATGGCAAGTCTGGCAGAGGCCATCCAAAACAAGAGCAAGGAACTAGGTGATGATAAGGAAGCTAAGAAGAAACTAGTTGAGTTGTCAGAACAAGCTCTTGTATCTATCCAAGAAGCTAAGACTCAAGATGCAGTAGACAAAGCCTTGCAAGCAGCTCTAACTTCTATCAACCAGCTTCAAGCGACTCCAAAAGAGGAACCAAAACCAGAGGAGCCAGCCCAACCAGAAGAGCCTAAGATTGACTACGATAAGGCAATGGCAAGCTTGGCAGAGGCCATTCAAAACAAGACTAAGGAACTAGGCAACGATAAAGAAGCTAAGAAGAAACTAGTCGAGTTATCAGAGCAGGCAATCGCAGCGATCGAAGCAGCTAAGACTCAGGATGCGGTAGACAAAACCTTGCAAGCAGCTCTAACTTCTATCAACCAACTTCAAGCGACTCCAAAAGAGGAAGGAAAACCAGAGCAACCAGCACAACCAGAAGAGCCTAAGATTGACTATGATAAGGCAATGGCAAGTTTGGCAGAGGCTATTCAAAACAAGACTAAGGAATTAGGTAGCGATAAATAAGCTAAGAAGAAACTAGTCGAGTTATCAGAGCAGGCACTCGCAGCGATCGAAGCAGCTAAGACTCAGGATGCGGTAGACAAAACCTTGCAAGCAGCTCTAACTTCTATCAACCAACTTCAAGCGACTCCAAAAGAGGAAGTAAAACCAGAGCAACCAGCCCAACCAGAAGAGCCTAAGATTGACTACGATAAGGCAATGGCAAGCTTGGCAGAGGCTATTCAAAACAAGACTAAGGAATTAGGTAGCGATAAAGAAGCTAAGAAGAAACTAGTCGAGTTATCAGAGCAAGCCATCGCAGCGATCGAAGCAGCCAAGACTCAGGATGCGGTAGACAAAGCCTTGCAAGCAGCTCTAACTTCAATCAACCAACTCCAAGCGACTCCGAAAGAGGATCCAAAACCAGAGGAGCCAGCTCAACCAGAAGAGTCTAAGATTGACTACGATAAGGCTATGGCAAGTTTGGCAGAGGCCATTCAAAACAAGACTAAGGAACTAGGCAACGATAAAGAAGCTAAGAAGAAACTAGTCGAGTTATCAGAGCAGGCAATCGCAGCGATCGAAGCAGCCAAGACTCAGGATGCGGTAGACAAAGCCTTGCAAGCAGCTCTAACTTCAATCAACCAACTTCAAGCGACTCCGAAAGAGGAAGTAAAACCAGAGCCACCAGCCCAACCAGAAGAGCCTAAGATTGACTATGATAAGGCCATGGCAAGTTTGGCAGAGGCTATTCAAAACAAGACTAAGGAGCTAGGTAGCGATAAAGAAGCTAAGAAGAAACTAGTTGAGTTGTCAGAACAGGCTCTTACTGCTATCGAAGCAGCTAAAACTCAGGATGCAGTCGATAAGGCCTTGCAAGCAGCTCTAACTTCTATCAACCAACTTCAAGCGACTCCAAAAGAGGAAGTAAAACATTCAAATCTTCCAACTGAAGGAGATAAGGTATTAGTTCAAACGCAACCAAGTCTTGAAGTAACGACAGAACAAATCGCCTTTAATACTGTTCATCGTGAGAATACCTTCTTAGCCAAAGGCAAGGAACAAGTTGTTTCAGAAGGTAAAGCAGGTCAAGTAACGACATATGTAGAAGTAGATGGAGATACACGTAAGACAGTTAAGGTTGAACGTGAAGAAGCTCAAGATCGTGTCATCGAAGTTGGTACTTTTGAAGGAACATCTGTGCCAGGTGATGGCGTTAAAAAATTGAGCTTTACTCAACCAAACCTTGAGGTAGTAGAAGAAGCTCTCAACTTCAAGACTGTTAAACGAGAAGATCCAACTCTGCCAGAAGGTGAAACTCGCGTAACTCAGGTAGGTCGCGCAGGCAAGGAACGTATCTTAACAGAAGTAGCACCAGATGGAAGCCGGACTGAAAAATTGCGTGAAGTTGTTGAAGTGGCGCAAGATGAGATTGTGCTAGTCGGAACTAAGAAAGAAGAATCAGGCAAAACAGAGGCAGCTATCCATGAAGTACCAGAGTTTACTGGTGGTGTGAATGGTTCAGAAGCAGCTATCCATGAAGTACCAGAGTTTACTGGTGGTGTGAATGGTTCTGAGGCAGCTATCCATGAAGTACCAGAGTTTACTGGTAGTGTGAATGGCTCTGAAGCAGCTGTCCACAGAGTTCCAAACTTTGAAGGAGGAGTTTCTGGTGGGGAAGCACCTATCCATCAAGTTCCAGGATTTAATGGTGGTGTAAATGGTTCAGAAGCAGCTATTCATGAAGTCGCTACACACAAGGATGAACAGTCGCATGTGGCTCAGGATATATCACCAGATAAGACTTATCAAGCACCTGCAAATCGTCAAAATATTCTCCCTGAGACAGGCGCTAAAGAAACTGCTACCCTTGCAAGCTTAGGAGCTGTAGGAGCACTTCTTGGTCTAGCTGCAATGGGAAAGAAAAAAGAAGACGAATAGAATCTGTCAAACTCAAGAAAGACTGTTGAGGAAGTATAGATTTTATGGAACTTATTGCAGAATATTAAAGAAACTGCTGTAATAACTGTCCAAACTTTAGAGATTGAAACCAATAACTAATCTCAATTATAAAAAGCGAGCAAAACGAGTTTTCTGATAAACAGAAGCTGGTCTTGTTCGCTTTTTTATATCAAGAATCAGGTGTAAAGTTCTATGTGCATAAGTTATCAGTTATAGGACTTGAGCAAACTAAAAACCAGCGACTTTAATCGCTGGTTGCTGATGTGATTGTTCACTTGAAAGGGATGGAGGCTTATCTAGACCTTCTATTTCTACGATAGCCATTTAGTTTTTTATTTTCCCAATAACTGTTAAAGATTTTTTCTTTACTTTCACGATCAATTTCTAGGAAATAAGCATAGAGGAGATCGATTAAGATCAACATAGGGAGTTGGGCAGAAATGCGTTGGATATAGGAAGCCTGACTCTGGCTTGCTACCAGTACAGTTTCTGTAAATTCCTGAGTTTCCTTGCTTGGCGTACTAGTAAAAAGAACAGTTTTAGCCCCCATATCTTGAGCGTCTAGTAGACTGTCAATGATGGATGGAGTTGTTCCTGAAAGGGAAAAGCCAAAGACCAAACATTTTTCATCGATGATACTGGTTGTCCAGGCGAAACCATCTGGATCTGTCAAAGCCTCACAAACGACTCCAAGTCTCATGAAACGCAATTTCATCTCACGCGCAACGAGGCCAGAACTTCCAGTGCCAAAAAAATAGACGCGTTCTGATTGATCAATCATTTGGGCAATGCGCTCCAGTTGGTCATCATCAATCAATTCTTGTGTCATTTCTCGGATATTTGTATAGCTTCTCAAGACTCTTTGAGTCAAAGGATTCATATCTTGTTGAGGAACGGAAAGGGTATCCTTTTGTTGTTGGTATTTGAAAATAAATTCCCGATAGCCCGTAAAGCCACATTTTTTGGCAAAACGAGTGAGAGCCGCCTGAGAAATATGAAGTTTTTGAGTGACCTGCTGAGAAGACAAGTCATCATGAATGGTATCTGCCTGCAAAAAATAGCGAGCAATCTCTTGCTCTAAATCGGTCATTTCTTCAAAGTGAAGATCAATAATCGTAGAGATGTCTGGCTTGTTCATGGGACTCCTTTGTAGTTATTTGTTAAACATTATTTGTCAATAAAAGATAACAAATAAAATAGCGCCTACTTCTATTATACCACAGTTGCTTTGTTTTTGGGATAAAAAGGAAAAGTCTTTTCTTTTTCCATAATTTTCTCTTCAAATTATGGTACAATGGAGATTGAGATTTTGATTAGAAATGAGACTGATTTGTATGAGAAAATTCAATAGCCATTCGATACCGATTCGGCTTAATTTATTGTTTGCAATCGTTATTTTGCTTTTCATGACCATCATTGGTCGCTTGCTCTATATGCAAGTTTTGAACAAGGATTTCTATGAAACCAAGTTAGCGTCTGCTAGCCAAACACGGGTAACAACGAGTTCTGTTCGTGGTGAAATCTATGATGCGGCTGGAAAACCATTGGTAGAAAACAGCGTCAAACAAGTGGTGGCTTTCACACGAAGCAATAAGATGACAGCTAAAGATTTAAAGGATATTTCCACTAAACTCTTAACGTATGTAACGGTATCCTCACCAGATTTGACGGAACGTCAAATGGCTGACTATTATCTAGCAGATCCAGCTGTCTATAAAAAAACGGTAGAAGCTCTTCCTAAGGATAAACGTTTTGATTCTGATGGTAATCAGTTGTCTGAAGCTCAACTTTATAACAATGCTGCTGAGAGTATCACTTCTGATCAACTGAATTATTCAGAGGATGAAAAGAAGGCTATCTACCTCTTTAACCAGCTCAATGCAGTTGGTAATTTTGCGACAGGGAATATTCAAACAGATCCCTTGAGTGATACACAGGTGGCTATCGTTGCTTCGGCTTCCAAGGAATTACCTGGTATTAGCATTTCAACTTCGTGGGATAGAAAGGTTTTAGAAACATCTCTCTCATCTATCGTTGGAAGTGTCTCTAGTGAGAAATCAGGTCTTCCAGCTGAGGATGTGGATGCTTATTTGCAAAAAGGCTATTCACTTAATGACCGTGTTGGAACTTCTTATCTGGAGAAACAATACGAAGAGATTTTACAAGGGAAGCGCACAGTAAAAGAAATCCATCTCGATAAATATGGCGATATGGAGAGTGTGGAAAATGTCGAAGAAGGTAGCAAGGGCAAAAATATTAAATTGACCATTGATTTGACCTTCCAAGATAGTGTGGATAATCTTCTGAAAAGTTACTTCAGTTCGGAACTTTCAAATGGTGGAGCAAAATATTCTGAAGGTGTCTATGCAGTGGCCCTCAATCCTAAGACGGGTGCTGTGTTAGCTATGTCAGGGATTAAACATAATCTGGAAACGGGTGACTTAACCTCAGACTCACTCGGGACTGTGACCAATGTCTTTGTTCCAGGTTCTGTCGTTAAAGCGGCTACCATCAGCTCGGGATGGGAAAATGGTGTTCTTAAGGGGAACCAGACCTTGACAGACCAACCAATCGTTTTCCAAGGATCCCCAGCTATCAATTCTTGGTATACTCTTGCTTACGGTTCCGGTTCCTTCCCGATTACAGCAGTAGAGGCTTTGGAATACTCATCCAATGCCTATATGATTCAAACTGCCCTAGGAATGATGGGCCAAACCTATCAACCAGATATGACAGTCAAGACAGACCGACTAGAGTCTGCTATGGGAAAACTACGCGCGACTTTTAGTGAGTATGGTTTGGGTGCTGCTACAGGGATTGACTTGCCAGATGAATCGACAGGATTTATCCCCCAAAAATTTGACTTGGCTAATTATTTAACTAATGCTTTTGGCCAGTTTGATAACTACACACCGATGCAATTAGCCCAGTACGTTGCAACGATTGCTAACAATGGCGTTCGTCTAGCTCCTCATATCGTAGAAGGAGTCTATGATAATAATGAGCAAGGTGGTCTAGGAAATTTGATTCAGCAAACAACTAGCACCGAAATGAATAAAATCAATATTTCTGAATCAGATATGGCAATCTTGCACCAAGGATTTTACCAAGTATCGCATGGAACTAGTCCCCTAACGACAGGACGGGCGTTTTCAGATGGTGCCACTGTTTCTATCAGTGGTAAAACCGGTACAGCTGAAAGCTATGTAGCTGGTGGTCAAAAAGAAGCTAATAATACCAATGCCGTGGCCTATGCTCCAACAGAAAATCCTCAAATTGCAGTTGCAGTAGTCTTTCCTCATAATACCAATTTAACCAAAAATGTTGGGCCAGCAATTGCTCGCGACATTATCAATCTATACAACCAACACCATCCAATGAACTAGAAAGGAAGCCATGCTTTACCCAACACCTATTGCTAAGTTGATTGACAGCTATTCTAAACTTCCAGGTATCGGGATTAAGACAGCAACCCGACTGGCCTTTTACACCATTGGGATGTCTGATGACGACGTCAATGAATTTGCTAAAAATCTTCTGGCAGCTAAACGAGAATTGACCTATTGTTCAATCTGCGGACGTTTGACGGATGATGATCCTTGTTCCATCTGTACCGATCCTAGTCGAGATCAATCAACGATTCTGGTTCTGGAGGATAGTCGCGATGTCGCTGCTATGGAAAATATCCAAGAATACCACGGACTATATCATGTCTTGCACGGTTTGATTTCCCCTATGAATGGCATTAGCCCAGATGACATCAATCTTAAGAGTCTCATGACTCGCCTCATGGATAGCGAGGTTTCAGAGGTCATCGTAGCCACAAATGCAACTGCTGATGGTGAGGCGACATCAATGTATATCTCTCGACTTCTCAAACCTGCAGGAATTAAGGTTACTCGTCTAGCACGAGGTCTAGCAGTCGGAGCAGACATCGAGTATGCGGACGAAGTAACACTCTTAAGAGCTATTGAAAATCGTACCGAACTTTAGTCTGTAAGGTTAAGGATAGATGCAATGAACTAGCAGATAATCATTTAAAAGTATAAAGAGACTGAATCTCATTTTGATTTGGTCTCTTTTCTTGTTTTTTGCTGTACAAGTTTAAAAAAAAGGACAAATGTGATATACTAAAGGACGAGTATTCTATTAGAATTGGAACAAATCATATGAAACAAACAATTATTCTATTATATGGTGGACGCAGTGCAGAACGTGAAGTGTCTGTCTTGTCAGCTGAGAGTGTCATGCGTGCAGTCAACTATGATCGTTTCGCAGTCAAAACCTTCTTTATCAGCCAGTCCGGTGATTTCATCAAAACCCAAGAATTTACCCAAACTCCTGGACAAGATGAACGTCTCATGACCAATGAAACGATTGATTGGGACAAGAAAATTGCTCCAAGTGCTATCTACGAAGAAGGAGCGGTTGTCTTTCCAGTTCTTCATGGACCTATGGGAGAAGATGGTTCCGTTCAAGGTTTCTTAGAAGTCTTGAAAATGCCTTATGTCGGTTGTAACATCCTATCTTCAAGCCTTGCCATGGATAAAATCACAACTAAGCGCGTTTTGGAGTCTGCTGGGATTGCCCAAGTTCCTTACGTAGCGATTGTTGAAGGGGATGACTTGGCTTCTAAGATTGCTGAAGTTCAAGAAAAATTAACCTATCCAGTCTTTACTAAACCATCAAATATGGGATCTAGTGTCGGTATTTCTAAGTCTGAAAATAAAGAAGAACTCCATCAAGCTCTCGAGCTTGCCTTCAAGTATGATAGCCGTGTTTTGGTAGAACAAGGAGTCAATGCACGTGAAATCGAGGTTGGTCTTTTAGGAAACTATGATGTCAAGAGCACGCTTCCTGGTGAAGTTGTCAAGGATGTAGCCTTTTACGACTACGATGCCAAGTATATCGATAACAAGATTACTATGGACATCCCAGCCAAAATCAGTGATGACGTGGTAGCTGTCATGCGTAAAAATGCAGAAACTGCCTTCCGTGCTATTGGTGGACTTGGTCTCTCACGTTGTGACTTTTTCTATACAGATAAGGGAGAAGTTTTCCTAAACGAGCTTAACACCATGCCAGGATTTACCCAATGGTCTATGTATCCATTACTTTGGGACAATATGGGAATTTCTTATCCAGAATTAATTGAACGTTTGGTTGATCTTGCTAAGGAAAGTTTTGACAAGCGTGAAGCGCACCTATTGTAAAGACAGACATAAGGGCGGGGAAGGACTCCTTGCCCCTTTTTAAAGGAGTAAACATGAAACTTACGATTCACGAAGTTGCGCGTGTTGTCGGTGCAAAAAATGATGTGACAGGCTATGCGGATAGCCCGCTAGTCAAGGCTGAGTTTGATAGTCGTTTGATTGGACTTGGTGATCTGTTTGTGCCACTCAAGGGGGCGCGTGATGGTCATGACTTTATCGAGACAGCTTTTGAAAATGGCGCAGCTTTAACCTTATCAGAGAAAGAAGTAGTAGGTCATCCTTACATCTTAGTAGATGATGTCTTGACAGCCTTCCAAGCACTTGTGGCCTATTACCTTCAAAAAACAGGTGTCGATGTCTTTGCTGTTACAGGTTCAAATGGGAAAACAACTACCAAGGATATGTTGGCCCATTTACTTTCTACAAGCTACAAAACCTACAAAACGCAAGGAAATTATAATAACGAGATTGGCCTCCCTTATACGGTTCTCCATATGCCAGATGATACTGAAAAGCTGGTCTTGGAAATGGGACAGGATCACTTGGGAGATATTCATCTTTTGTCTGAACTGGCTCATCCAAAGACAGCTATCGTGACCTTGGTTGGAGAAGCTCATCTGGCTTTCTTTAAGGACCGTTCTGAAATTGCAAAAGGGAAATTACAAATCGCTGATGGGATGGAAAAGGGTGCCTTGCTTTTGGCACCGGCTGATCCCATTGTAGAGGATTATCTACCTGCTGAGCAAAAAGTAGTTCGTTTTGGCCCAGGTGTAGAACTCGAAATCACAGAATTGATTGAGCGTAAGGATAGTTTAACCTTCAAGGCTAATTTCTTGGAGCAGGCTCTCGACTTGCCAGTAACAGGTAAGTACAATGCGACTAATGCTATGATTGCATCTTATGTTGCTCTTCAAGAAGGAGTGACTGAAGAGCAAATCCGTCAAGCCTTCCAAAATCTTGAATTGACCCGTAATCGTACCGAGTGGAAAAAGGCAGCTAATGGAGCGGATATCTTATCAGATGTTTACAATGCCAATCCAACTGCTATGAAGTTGATTTTAGAGACTTTCTCTGCCATTCCAGCCAATGAAGGTGGCAAGAAACTCGCAGTTCTGGCGGATATGAAAGAACTTGGAGATCAGTCTGTTCAACTTCATAATCAGATGATTTTGAGCATTACACCTGATGTCCTTGATACTGTAATTTTCTACGGTGAAGACATTGCTGAATTGGCTCAATTAGCCAGTCAAATGTTCCCAATCGGCCATGTGTACTACTTCAAGAAAACAACTGAGGAAGACCAGTTTGAAGCCATGGTTAAGCAGGTCAAGGAAAGTCTTGGCGCACATGACCAGATTTTGCTTAAAGGTTCGAACTCTATGAATCTAGCCAAGCTAGTAGAAAGCCTAGAAAATGAGCACAACTGATTTCGCCAAAGCTATTCAGAGAATGTTAGCTATCACTGATACTGGGTTGACCTATTCAAAGGATCCTTATGACCGTGAACGTTATGAGGATTTACGTCAGATTTTATGGAGTGTCTTGCAGGATCAAACGGAACTCGATCAAGAGGAATTGACTGCAATTTTAAAACCAACAGGTAGCTATGCAACTCCCTTGATGGATGTAAGGGCATGGATTGTTCAAAATCAGAAGATTTGCCTGGTTCGAGGACAAGGAGAGGATACTTGGGCATTACCTGGTGGCTTTGGCGAGGTAGGATATTCTCCCAAGGAAAATATCCGAAAAGAAGTTCAGGAAGAAACAGGATTTTCGGCAGAAGTAGGTTCTTTATTAGCGGTTTTTGATACCAATCGCTTTCAACTTCAGAACAAGCAGTATGCCAAGTTCGTCTTTGACTGTCAGTTATTGGATGGACATTTTCAAGAAAATCAAGAAATTGCAGAACTTGAATTTTTTAATATCAAGAATCTCCCACCCCTATCTGAAAAACGAATAACCCAAGAACAAATGGAAATTCTATGGCAGGTCTATCAGGGTGAGCGGGAACAATATGTCGATTAGAAGCTTTGTTTTATATTAAGATCGACAGTTTCTTTTACACAAAATTATAAGAAATAAATGTAAGCTAGGCTCTATAAAAACCAGTAAGAGATTGGCTTATATGAAAATGAGGAAAGTTACATGAATGTTTGGGATGCTTTATTTAGCACGCAGCCGACGGAGCCACCCCAATTTGATCTTCTTTGGTATGGCAGTCTATTTACCTTATTGGCATTGACTGTATTTCTTGCCTATCGTTATGGTGAGAAAAAAGCCTGTCAACGATTTTTCCAGATTTTACAGGCGGTACAGCTAATCCTGCTCTACGGATGGTATTTGGTTAATCAGATGCCTTTAACAGAAAGTCTTCCCTTTTATCATTGCCGTTTGGCTATGTTTGTAGTGCTTTTGACCCCGGGTGTCTCTAGAGTCAAACAGTATTTTGCTGTATTGGGAACCTTTGGAACGTTGGCAGCTTTTATTTATCCAGTGCCAGATCCCTATCCCTTCCCCCACATTGCCATTTTGTCCTTTGTTTTCGGACACTTAGCTCTTCTTGGAAATTCCTTGATTTATCTCCTGAAGGACTACGATGCTAGTTTACTGGATTTCAAACGAATCCTAGTTATCACGTCTTCGCTCAATGCCTTGATTTTCATGGTCAATTTAGTAACAGGTGGAGATTATGGATTTTTGACAAGACCACCATTGGTTGGAGACCACGGTCGTTTGATCAATTATCTAGTGGTAACGCTATTCTTGACTTGCGCTATTTACTTAGTCTCTAAAATTTTTCAGACAATCCTTCAGGAACAGGCAGAAAAAAGGTTGAGAATCTGGCAGAAATAAAAAAATATTTTCCCAATCTCTTGACTTTTATCTGAGAATTTTGATACAATAGTAGACGGTATTGTTTACCCCATTTGTAAGGCCCCGGAACCTTTCAAATAACTTGCGGACCGGAACATCCGCCCTGTAAACAAAAACGATATTCATATAGGAGAAATCATGAACAAAACTACATTCATGGCTAAACCAGGCCAAGTAGAACGCAAATGGTACGTTGTTGACGCAACTGATGTACCTCTTGGACGCCTTTCAGCAGTTGTTGCTAGCGTACTTCGCGGAAAAAACAAACCAACATTCACACCACACACTGATACAGGTGACTTCGTAATCGTTATCAATGCTGAAAAAGTTAAATTGACTGGTAAAAAAGCATCTGATAAGATCTACTACACTCACTCAAACCACCCAGGTGGATTGAAATCAATCTCTGCTGGTGAACTTCGTTCTAAAAATGCAGTACGTTTGATCGAGAAATCAGTTAAAGGTATGCTTCCACACAATACTCTTGGTCGCGCTCAAGGTATGAAATTGAAAGTATTCGTTGGAGCTGAGCACACTCACGCTGCACAACAACCAGAAGTTCTTGATATTTCAGGACTTATCTAAGGAAAGGAACAATAAAGTATGTCACAAGCACAATATGCAGGTACTGGACGTCGTAAAAACGCTGTTGCACGCGTTCGCCTTGTTCCAGGAACTGGTAAAATCACTGTTAACAAAAAAGATGTTGAAGAGTACATCCCACACGCTGACCTTCGTCTTGTAATCAACCAACCATTTGCAGTTACTTCAACTGTAGGTTCATACGACGTTTTCGTTAACGTTGTAGGTGGTGGTTATGCTGGTCAATCAGGAGCTATCCGTCACGGTATCGCTCGTGCCCTTCTTCAAGTAGACCCAGACTTCCGCGATTCATTGAAACGCGCAGGACTTCTTACACGTGACTCACGTAAAGTTGAACGTAAGAAACCAGGTCTTAAGAAAGCTCGTAAAGCTTCACAATTCTCAAAACGTTAATCAACACGATTATATCAACGTTTCAAAGCACTCAAAAGTTTACCTTATGGGTGCTTTTTTCGTGTTTTTTTGAAAAGTTTACCTCAAAGTTTACCTTATTTTCACCTTATTGTTTTAGAGACTTTAAAGCAAATTCACCTACTGTCATAGGAACTACATTAGAAGTATTTACATAAATCTGTGTTGTTCCTGTATCGCTGTGTGTTAGAGCCTCAGAAATAGCTTCTAAGCTCATTCCTGCTTGTTTAGCAAGCGTTGCTCCTGTATGTCGCAGTTTATGAGGTGTAGCATGTGCCAGCTCTTTATGTCGCTTTCTGATGCTTTTCATTTTGTTGTTTAGATAGTCAGCATGTAAAGGCTTATTGATGTTTCCTTTTGTGTCGATATATGTAAAAACAAATTGTTCTGGATTACTGATGATACCAAACTTTGCCAGTTCATATTTTTGTTGTTCTTTCCAAGAGGTAAGGAGTTGAAGTAAGTCATTAGAAATAGAGAAAATAGTTTTCTTATTTCCCTTAGTAGATTTTACTTGTCCATATCTATCTAAAGCTTGAATTAGCTGAATCTGTTTTTTTGAAAGATCTATATGTTTCCATTGAAGAGCATAGGTTTCAGATTTTCTATCGCCTAAGAAAAAAGTGAGATAAAATAGGACATAATCTTTAAGGGTTATTTTATCATTATCTAAATCTTCTTGAAATGCTGAGAACCATTCTTGGAGTTGTTCATGAGTTAGATATAAATCTTCCTCTCTCTTTGACTCTGCAAGTTGAATCTTTTTAGTGGCCTTTATTCTTCTTAATATTTTTGCAACTCTATTTGCTTCAATATATTCAAGTTCTTCTGCCCAATCAAAAATAGAAATAACGTAACTTCGTAAAGTTTTGAAGTTGGCATATTCGTTAGCTTTTGCTGTCATCAAATTTAGAATAACCTGTTTATTTTGGTTTAAAAATTGAATCGTATAGTTGCCAAGAAGTGGTAGTATATGCTTTTCAAAACATGTTTTAGTATTAGCAATTGTTGACCTGCTTGGTGGCTTCGAAGTAGATGTGGTTTGTCCTACTTTGTAGGATTCCCACCAAATATTATTATAGAAGTCTGAGAAAAGAATATCTTCTTTTCCTAGTCCTGTAAACTCATTATCTTCTATTTGATTTAACTTGGTAAGCAAGTCTATCTCAGCTTGTCTTGCCTCCTTTCTAGTTTTAAATCGCTTATCGTAATAGTTGCTATTGACAATTCCAAGTGGCATTCGTGCTTCTATTGGGATATAAACTTTTAAGCGAAAAGTTCCGTTCTTTGTCTTACTGATAGTCGTCATGATATTCTCCTTGTGTATCGAACCAGAAAATATCATGACTATTATAAAACAAAAATATAGATATTTCTAGTTTTGTGAGTAAAGCCATGAATTAATGGCTTCTTTATTAAATCGTATAGTCTTGCCTATTTTTATTGTAGGCAGTCCTTTCTTGATCCAACTATCTAGAGTATTGTTTGAGATGCCTAGATAGTGGCAAGCCTGCTGTTTGTTTAAAAAAGGGCTTTCAAGGCTGCTATGGTGCAGCTTTTTTTCAATTTCTTTTTCGATTAGTTCAGCGAGTAGATGCTGAATTTGTTGAACTTGTTCATCTGGTAAAATGACTTGCATGTATTCCTCCAATGTATGGTATAATAGAGGTATCAAGAGATACCCTATTTACTTTTCTTGATTATCTGCGACCTCGTCCTCGCTCGCCAAAGTTTCGGACGGGGTTTTTGTTTTGTCGTACTCCCATATATCCCATTGGTTGTTGAGTCCAACTTTTGAAACTAACATGGATAGAAGTTCTTCTTTACTTTTCATTTCGTTGTCATGTGTGAAATCGTAAGATAAGTAAGTATCACATCCAATCTCTGGGATTCGTCTCAGATTGTTCAATGTTCTTGTAGGGTGAGATTCATAAAAAATAGGTTCATCCCCCACACCCTTTAACGTTGCTAGATGTTCAATTCTTCGAACATATTGTGATAAATCCTCACGATTATTTCCTTTAGTATGATAGAAGAAGGTCAAAGGATGTTTAGAGCTTGTGATGATAATGACTTTGGCAGCGCCTATTTTATTTTGATAACGTGCTGAGATAGGACTAATATTATATGGATCTAAAACTTTTAACCAATCTGAAGCAGTTAAGCTATCTCCTCGGACATCATCAAGTAGTAGGATTTCTTCTCCGTTTACTTCATCAAACATATTTGTGCCTGCGGTCAGGACTGATTGCCATTTTTTATTATTCAGCTTTGCTAACTGAATAAGACTTTTTGCTATCTCTTTTGCAAAGGTTGACTTGCCAAGTCCAGAAGCTCCATATATGAATAAGATTGTCTTTTTAAACTCTCCGTTTTCCAGTTCATCTTTTGTTCTGGCACACTTAATTTCTCCAATGCTTTTAATTGCGTCGTTTACTTTAACTTTATGAACTGTATAAAGAGTATGATATTGCTTATTAAGTAGTATTTCCTTTTTCGTAATACTCTCATTCAGAATGTTATCAATTAATAAATCGATATCCTCATAACTTTGTAGCACTTCCTTTTTTGCTTTTCCTTTAAGCCAGCTTCCTTGTCTTTCGTGAAAAACTTCTAAGTAGTCTTTACCTTTCAGAGTGAATACTTCGTCAGGAGTGTATTGATATTTGTCTTTATCTTTTGCATGAATTAAATAAGCTAACAAGTTATCGTAGCCATATCTACCAGATTTAGCTTTCTCAAGATACTGAGGTTCTAATCCGATTTTTACAGCTAAATCAGTTAGTGTTGCCCCTTTCTCAAATTTGAGTAAAGCGTGAATATGTGGCTCTTTTAGTTTGGAGGCTGTTGAATTAGTTACACTGTCAAAAACAAGTGATGTATCCTTGTCATGCTTGATTGCGTATGCTTCGGAAACAGTTGCGACATCACTAACTCTTTTTACTATTTCCTCAAGAATTTTTTCAATATTTGCAGACTTAATCAGTTCTTCATCCCAACCATTCTTCCAATAAGTCGTATCAAAATATTGTGTAATTGCTATAGAAGTCAAAAGCGCTTCCTTCTTCTTTGAAGTCATTTATATTAAACCTTTCTTTTTTAACTATTCTTTTAACTATTCTAGTGTTAGACCGTTGACAAGCCCAGTCTAACACGCGTTAGGAAGAATTAAGAATTAAATTTAACTCTTGGGGCTTTGCCAAACCCCAGCCTCTCCTGCCCGATGGATTCCCATAGAACCGAAAACGCTTGCCAATTCAACAAGGGACGGGGTAGTATTTTTTGGCGCTTCACTCCCTGCCTTCGGCATCGTTGCGCTTAAAAAATCTCCACCCCTCAAGCCCTTGCGAATAGGCATTTTTCTGCTGGTAAACTAAACCGATGAAATCCCTAGGTAGGTCAGTGTCGCATCAAACAAGTGTAGCAGAAAAAGCGCTAGATATATCTTGAAAATAGCTCCTGCATCCGTTGATTTAAACGTTCCTCGTCTCTTACTTGAATAGTACGAAACATCTTGACAGGTTCTCCCTCAAGTTGAAAATAGCCATATCCTCGCGGTTTTACTATGACTTCATCTTTTTCCATATCAGGAAAAAGGAGTTGTCTGTTGTTTGTTGCTAGCAGAAAGCTAGTTGATAAGGATATAACACAATTAAAATTGTAGCGCCCTGGAAGGTCAGACATCAAGAAACGTTGACTAGATAAAATGATTCGTAAACCTAGACTTCTACCCATGCTATTCATCATCAACATTTTCGATAAAACATCTTTGTGTTTCTTCTTATCAGTTTGTTCGAGATATGCAAGGAAAGCCTGCCATTCATCGAAAATTAGGTAGAGATTATGAGCAATATTTTCTTGTTTATTTAGTCTAGCTTCAAAACGTTGGCAGACTGTTTCAAAAAGTTCTAGACAGTAAAAGCCTCTTGCGACATGGTTGCCAGTCATTGGAAACATTGCTTCATCTGCTTTAAAATCGAGAAAGTAAGCTTCAGCATCTGTATCATAAAATGAAATGAGACCTATAATTCTTCTTAAAAACGTACTCTTCCCCGAGCCTGATGGGCCTGCGATTATTAAAGCGAAATATCGGTTTATGTCAATGTTGAAAGGGGAAGGGTGTCCCCTACTGTTGACCTCGAAAACGTTTTTAATCATGCTAGAAGTCCTCTTCTCTTTGATTTTTTTGCATTAGCATCATGTCATTAGTTGACACTAAACGAACCTTGACTGCAAGAAAGGGCTCACGCTTAGAGCGACTTACAACGCAATCTATAGAATCGTTTGACATAGTTTTTACAACTTGTCTTACTTTTGTTTCAAAGTTTCCAAGGGCTTCATCAGAGATTTCTTTGTCAATATGAACAAAGTAAATACCTTGTTCCGTAACTTCGACACCTTGTGTGTAACTTAGTGAAGAGATTGGTAGTTCTGTTACACCGACTTCTGTTAACCAGTTATAGAAGCTATCAAATAAAGGATTAATAGCAGTTTGACTTCTTTGTTTGTATCGATGCCAAGCTAGAGAGAAAATTTCTCCATCTGTCACAAGCCACAGGAACAACAAAGAACCTAATATAAATGGAACTATCCATAGCAGAAACTTAAGAAGTAGTGCTATTAAAACAAAGGTAATTGACGCTATGAAAATCTGATAGTACCACTCTAATTCCATGATTTCTCTTAAGAAATTTTTCATAAGCCACCTCTTTTCTATTTGAGTGCAATATCAGCAAGCTCAGCTACAAGAGCGATGCCGACTGGCTGTTTCAACTTGTCAAGAACAAATGACAAGTCATACTTGTTAAGTACGATGTCAGCGTTTATCAAACCATCTAAATTCTCGTTTTGATAGTTCTTCAGCCTGACTCGAAAGGTTGGACAGTAACCCTCTTTAGCAATGCTAGCAAACTGTTCGTAGAGTTCGACATCTACGCATGTAAGAGATGCCCATGAACGTTGATTTTCTTGACCTTCGTTAATGATTCCATTGTTAGTATCAATTACTTTGATCTCTGCTGGGATATCAACAGAAGTTGATAAAGCGTCTAAAAATGCTTTCGCTCTGTCGTAGTTGCCGACGATTAAATTTTTTTCTTTTGACATGTTAATTCCTCTTTGTCTTTGCATGGTCAGACTTTTTAGAATGCTGACAAGTAATTTTAATTTTTGATGATAACAAGTTATTAAATGTTATCAATTTAACTCATATAGTACATTTTTCATCACCCCGATCTTTTAATTTCACTTACTATATCGCAAGGGGATTCCTTCAGCTACGTCATTTTAATATTAAAAATTGAATTATCTCAAAAATACGCCATTGTATAAATATTATAGTACAGGTAGTCAAAAATTTACGCCAGTCTATATATATTATAGTATGATGTTGTTCTAAATTTTCGTCAGACTCTTCTTATTTTGCTCAGGTAGTTAGACCTCTTCGCTGGGATACCTATTTTTTATGCTGTTTTGATTATTCATTTTCGGTAGGGGGAAAGAATTTACGCTAGGGTCTTAGAAATTTTTAACCATACGAAGAACATTCGGTTTTTATTTACAGGAGAATAAAATAAAACCAAGTCATTTTTTTTGTGACTTGGTTTATGTTTCTATTTCGTCAATAAGCTGTATCATTAGCTTGAGAACTCGTTCTTGTTTACTAGGTGTTAGTTCCTTAATTTTATATATTAGCTGATTTATTAAAGGATTGCTTTCGGTTACGGATATATCGAAAAAAGTCTCTATATCTGTATCAAGTGCATCCATAATTTTTTGTAATGTTTTGATTTTGATATTTGGTTCAAGGTTTTCTAATTTATAAGTGTATTTTAATGGCAAATCCGCCAGTTCCTCTAGTTGCTGTTGAGTTAAATTTTTTTGAAGTCTCAGTAATCGGATTCTCTTACCTAGATAAGATTGTAGATTTGTTTTTGTCATATCAGTACCCCTTAAATCCTATCATACTCAATTTTATAGTCTTAAAAAACTACTATAAAAGAGAAATGCTATATAAAATAGTTTTAAAACGCTACAATATGTGATAAAATAGGACTATAAAACTATCAAAAGGAGATTTATACGATGGAATTACAAAAAGATTACGGCAAGAAATTGCGCACAGGCGCTGTCGTTTCTACTTTAGCACTTACAGCCTTTGGGGTATCCACTACTGTATCAGCTAGTGAGACTGAAGTAGCAGTTAATGAGCCAGCAACTAGGGTAGTTGCTAAGGACGAGGTAGTTGCTAAAGTTCCTAGTCAAGCTGATGTTGATAAGGCTAAAGCTGAATCTGACAAGGCTAATCAGGATGTAGCTAAGCAAAAGGAAGTTGTTTCAACTACTGAAGCAAACATTGCTAATACTGAAAAGACTATCGCTGATACTACTAAGAAGGCTGAAGAAGCCAAGGCTGTTACTCCAGAACGTGTTTCTGAAGCCAAAGAGAATGCTGACAAGAAAGCCAACGAGCTTGCGACTGCTGAAAAGACTGTAGCTGATGCTGATAAGTCTGTATCTGCGACTGCTGAAAAGGTTGCTGACCAAACTAAGGTAGTATCTAATTCTGAGAAAACTGCAACTGATACAGCTAATAAGGTAGCTGACGCTCAGAAAAAAGTAGATGCTCTTTCATCTACTACTGACACTACCCAACTTGAAAAAGAGGTAGCTACGCTTACTAACCAAGTTAGTGCTGACACTAAAACCGTAGAAACTGCTCAGACTAACCTTGATAATGGTAAAAAAGCTCAATCTAACAAAGACCAAGCAATCAAAGATGCTCAAGGTGGGGTATCTAGCGCTGAGTCTAACCTATCTCAAGCTACTACAGCCCTTGCTAATGCTAAAGCTGACCAATCTAACAAAGATAAGGCAGTTAACTCAGCTAAATCAGCTCTTGATGTAGCTAAACAAGGTGTCACTGAAACAACCACCTCTTCTGAAAAGATGTACGATGTTCCAAAGGCAAATTACGCTCCAGCCTTGTCTGATGAGTATATTAAGGCAATTAAAGACCTAGCTAATGGTACAGGCAATGTTCTTGATGTCATGAAGGCAATCAATAAGCCTTATACTGACGAAAAGACAGGTGTAAGTGCCAATAGTCTAGGTGGGTATAACTTTACAGGTAAGTATTTCTACAAAGGTAAGGATGTTGCTTACGGTAGTGAAGACACAGACGCTACAGAGATTGTTGATTTCCAACACTTATCTAAAGAGCAAGCAACAAAATTAAGTTTGTATGCAGCATCTATCATTAACGATTTGCGTGCTAAGTTTGGTAATGCACCTCTTAAAGTTAGTGAAAGTTCTGTTGAATTGGCTACTCAGTTTAACCATTACGCAAATCCTTTTGAAAAAGTGACAGATGGTAAGACAAGTCCAAACTATACAAAAACTCTAGCTGAGAAGTTAGCTATGGGTAAAGAGTCAGCTAACTTTAACTTAGATGCGCTAGGTATTCGAGCAGAGAATATCCCAGATTACGCAGGCAAAGGTACTCTTTCAACTATGGCTCAAATCAAGCAAGTTGTATACGAGGGTATCGTTCAGACAGTTATGTCTGCAACAAGTACAAGTTCTAGCGAAGACCTATATAGTGGTGCTTTGTCACTTCTAGGTTTCCATGATACTGATAAGACAAATCTTGGTGTAGGTCTAGGTTTTGGTTATAGTCAGCTTGGGGTAAAATATGAGACTAGTTTCACTCTATCTCCTACTAAAGAGGTAACTACAGTTACTACTAAAGTAGACGAAAAAGCAGTTGAAACTGCTCAAAAAGCGTATGACGACGCAGTTAAAGCATCTGAAGAAGCTAAATCAACTGTAGCAACTGCACAAACTGACTACACTGACGCTGAGACAGCTCTTGCTAATGCTCGTACTCACTTGTCAGGTTTGGTAGGTAACAAGATTGATGTTCCGTCACTTGAGAAGGCTCTTGCTGACGCTGAAGACAAACTAGCACAAGACACTAAAGCTTTGCAAACTGCTAAGGAATCACTTGCTCTAGCTAAATCAAACGCTACTGACAAAGCTAAGGCTCTTACTGATGCTAAGTCAGCTCTTGAAACTGCTAAGGCTGAACACTCAAACGCTGACCAATCTCTTGCTACTGCTAAAGGTGAATTGGAAGTCCTTACTAAGGCTCATGATGTAGCAGTCTTGGCTCGTAAGTCAGCTGGGAAAGACCTTGCTCGTAAACGTGAAGCATCTAAAGAGGCTACTGACACTCATACAGTTCTTGAACTTGCTCTTACACACCGTGATGAAGTCCTTAAGGCTTTGGACAAAGAGCTTACGGATGCTAAATCTAAGCTTGGTGTACTTCGTGCTGAGTTGGAGACTGCTAAGGAAGAGTTGGCTCATCTTGAGGGTATCGCAGAAGCTAAGGCTCGTAGATATGAGAACTTCAAGCAACTTAAAGCCGACCATGACGCATACCTTGCTGAACAACAACGCTTACAGGATTTGAAGGACAAGACAGATGCAATCCGTAACGCAGGTGGTCAACCTAAGGAAGTTACTGATGCATCAGGTAAAGTTGTTGATGTTGTGGATGCTAAGGCTCAAAATAAGGTTGTAGTTGCGACAGTAGGAACTAAAGACGATAAAACATATCAAGCTCCTGCACAAGCTACAAATGCAAAAGCAGAACCTAAGAAACAACTTCCAAATACAGGAACAAAGGATTCAGGACTTTTAGCATTGCTTGGAGCAAGTCTTGGACTCCTCGCTTTAGCAGGAAAACGAAAATATAATAGATAAAAAGAAAGAGAGCGGAGGCTCTCTTTTCTATGGTGTTGTTCTAATATGTATAAATTTTATATAAGGGAAACTTTTGATATTCTGGTTCGATTTTTACTTATTTTTTATGAAAGTTTACCTTATTTTAATGAAACTGATTGAAATTAGTTGAAATTTTATTTTTTGAAAACCTATGAAAACGTTGATTTTAAAGCACTTTGAAATTAGATGAAATAAGTGGTGCCCCAACCAGGCTTGAAGAAAGCTCGTAAAGCATCACAATTCTCAAAACGTTAATCAATAGGATACTATCAACGTTTACAGACATTCAAGAATTTTCTCTTGGATGTCTTTTTTGTATAAAAAATAGTTGTTTTTCGGAAAGTTGATTTATAGTTTCTTTTAAATATAAAATTAAAAAGATGTGCAGGTTGTAATTAACTTGTGCATTTTTTTTGTTTAAGGTGAATTCAAAGTATCCTAATATACCATATAGCTGAGAAATAAATCAAAATAGGGAAAAGAAGATATTGACAGAATTCCAGGGTTTGGTATAACAGTCAACTAGATAGTTACAATGATCAACAGGAGATATTCCTGAAGGTGTAATGTAAGATATTAGTGAAAAGATCGGAGAACATACATGGAATATAGTAAACTAGGCTGGAAAGAAGTTAGTAAGTTTGAGGAAATAAAAGGTTATGGACAACATATTTGGCGACATCATGAGAAATATTTTTTTGTTACAGATGAAGGGGGAATAGTTGAACAGAGGGTAGTCTATGAATTACCATATAGAACTATTTCAATCACCCTACTAAGTTTTTCTGAGTTACTTGAAAAGTCTAACTTAATTTGACAATTTAGGCAATAAAGAAATCCTAGACAAGCTTTTGAGCTATTTAGAAGACTTGAAATACCACTATAATCTCTATCAGCTCTTGCTTTTTCACTTTCAGAATAAGGAACCAGAGAAATTTTTTCGACTCATTGAAGACAATATAAAGAAGGTTCATTCTCTTTTTCAGACTGTCTTTAAAACATTTCTAAAGGACAAAGGGAAAATCATCAATGCCCTTCAGTTATCCTATTCCAACGCAAAATTGGAAGCGACTAATAATCTCATCAAACATATCAAACGCAATGCCTTTGGTTTTCGGAACTTTGAAAACTTCAAGAAGCGAATTTTCATCGCTCTGAATATCAAAAAAGAAAGGACGAAATTTGTCCTTTCTCGAGCTTAGCTTTTCTTCAACCCACTACAGTTGACAAAGAGCCGTAGATTTTAGGTATTTACCTTGTCTACTTAAGAGGTATCATATCATCGAGATAAAGGTGATTTGTTTGTTCCTAAGAATTAGGTTTTAGGTTTGACTTGTGGCAACTTCTGGAAACAGCTTATCTAGGATTTTTGGAGTGATAGCTTGTCCAGGACCTTCGGCACAGTAGGTGTGCATATACATCGAAGGGTTAAAGTTGAGTTCGATACAAGTGCAATGAGGATTTTCCTTGCTGGCAGGCTGAGTTTTATCTGGAATGATGAGGTCAACCCCACAAGCCCAGGCGCCCATGCTAGTTGCCATGGCTGCGGCCAATTCTTGGTAAGAGGAATCCATTGTCTCGGTGACATCAATAGAGTCACCGCCTGTAGAGATGTTGGAGTTACGACGCAGATTGACCTTTTTTCCTTCTGGGAGAATATCATCAGGTGCATAACCTTGCTGAGTCAACATCAATTGTTCGATGTCTCCTAGCTCAATGATTTCCAGCGGTGACCGGTGATCACGTCCTCGCAATGGGTTGGCATTTTTCTGAGCGACTAATTCACGAATGGTGTGTTTGCCATCACCGACAACATTGGCAGCGACACGAAGGAGGACAGCCTCACAACGCCCATCCAAGATAAAGAAACGGTATTCGGTTCCTGGGATAAATTCTTCAACAAGAACAGCTGTATCTTCTGCAAAGGCAATCTCGAGAGCTTTCTTATAGTTATCAAGGCTGGCAGGCTCTTGGAAAATGGAAATGCCCAGACCGAAGTTGGTTGATTTTGGTTTAACCACAATTTGCTTGCCCTTGATAAGAGGATAGTAGGCTAGACCTTGTTCTAGACTGGTAAATTCGTCGCCGGCAGGGACAGGGAAGCCAGCATCAGCCAGGATTTTTTTGGTCACGGTTTTATTAGCCATGGCAAGAGGAACTACATAGTTGTCTTTTGAGGTCATGTTACCATTTTTGACGTACTCAACATGATCTTTATGCCAGAGTTTAAGGAATTGATCCTGCTCATCTAGGATTTCAAAATGAAGCCCTTTTTGAATGGCATCAAAGAGCAGCATCTGGGTAGAAAGTTCCATCTCCTCATAACCCTTAAGGGCATAGTGGGCAGTCCAGTCGTAATCATGATAGGCAAGCGCCTTGTCAAGGGCAAAGTCAGAAAGGGACTTGTCTTTGATATGAGGAAGAAGTTGAGCAGCTAGTGTCTGACTGGAATCTGCAAAGGCATCTTTAACTTGTTTGACCAGACCTTGATGATAGTCACCAAGCCCAAAATGTTGCACCAGTTGGTCTAGAGCTGTCGTAATGTTCTGAGTTTCAGCTTCAGAAGGTAGAGGTTCTAAAGGATGAGAGAGGGCAATTTTTTCATTCAGTGCGTGACCTTGAGCCAGAGCCTGATCAACATTTTCAGGGGCATCCAGCCAGAGGAAGGCTAGAAGGAGTAGGTGTACGGTATCCATGGTAGTTTGGCTAATACCGATACGCTCAAAGGGGTTGAGGTCGAAGTTACGGAATTCTAGGTAGGTGATTCCCTTGTCAAGGAAGGAGCGATTAACCTTTTGTCCACGGAAACGAACAGCCGAGTAAAATTCCTTTTCCGCAATCAAATCACCTTGTTCGATATAGTTTTCGATGGCAGAGACATAGTCTTCTAGGCTTGCAAAAGATACTTGTATTTCTTCCTTATTGACATAACCATGGTCGCTGTTTCGGAAGGAACGCACGAGTTCTGGCACTTCTTGGTCGAAGAAGCCTTGCTCAGCAACAGGTGCAGCACCAAAGAGATAGGTAATCACCCAACGATAGCGCAAATAGTTCTGAGCCAGCTTAAGATAGAGGGCGTTTTTGAAAGCAATTATATCAATCTGGTCACTTTCTTGGAATAGGGCTTCAACCAAATCTTTCCCTAGTTCCATATTATAGTGGATACCTGAGATAGCTTGTAGTTTAGTTCCGTATTTTTCGGCCAGGTAGTTACGATAATGGCGTTCAAATTCATTTTCCAGTTGGGCAACTTGGATTTCTTGGGCGTTGATACGAGGAGGCATGGACAAGGGCCAGAGAAGTTCATCTTTACTGATGGAACGTCCAGCTACATCGGTAATGGCTCCAAGAAATCGACGAGCCTCAGTGGTAGATTTAGCAACTGGTGTGATGAGTTCCATCTGAAACTCACAAAAATCTGTTTGAATATAAGGGTGGAAACTTCGAGCTCCTAGGCAGGAAGGGTGAGGCGTATGTGCTAATTTTCCCTGTCTATCGACACGAAGACTTTCGCGTTCAATTCCAAAGTTAGCTTGAAGGATAGGGCTAGTAGGCTCCAGCTTTTGAAGCAGTTGATTTATAGTCATAGAGTCACCTTTTCATCTAATGTTAGTGATAGTCTATTATAAATAGGAACAAAAAACAAATTTCTGCTACGTATGGCTATGATTTACCAACATTTAACGCAAGTTTGTGAAAAATGAGCAGGTTTTAGAGTTGTTTTTTTCTCTACCTATTTTTCTAAAACTGGGGAAAATCTGATATAATAAGCTTTGTAGGTGTATTATATTAATACTTACAGAACCGAACTATTCCCCTATTTAAGAAATATTGATTCAAATTTTATGAAATCAATCAGTAAATATCGTTCATAAAAACCTTGATATTACGCTATTTTTAGTCCAACTGAAACTCATACTTTCCAAACCAGGTTTTAAGTTTATGAAGAATTTTTGGAAAATCTAGATACTGTATGAATCTCTACCTTTTTCTCTACTTTTTTTCCGCAGACGGTTATAAAGTCTGACATAATAAGCTTTGTAGGTGTAGGAGTTGATTTTTACAGAAGTTAAGTAAGACAATATACCAAAAGCCTATGAAATCAACGTTTCTAGGCTTTTTTTGTTTTTATAATGTGGTTTTGTCTGATTTTTGTCTGATTAGAAGCAATTGACGTATTTTAACTGAAATTTAAAATTTCTTTCAAATATTTCCCCGTTTGAGACTCTTCACAACTGATAATATCTCTTGGTTTGCCTTCGAATAAAATATACCCCCCATTCTTTCCGCCCTCGGGTCCTAAATCAATTATCCAATCAGCTTGAGCAATAAGTTCTAAGCGATGTTCAATCATCACAACCGTATTCCCTTGATTGACGAGGCGTCTTAGTAAACTAAGCAGTTGTTCAACATCCTTACTATGCAGACCTGTGCTTGGTTCGTCGAGAACAAAGATTTGTCCTGACTCTTGTAACTTACTAGCTAACTTAACCCGTTGCACTTCTCCACCTGACAAGGTACTTGTAGGCTGACCTAAAGTCAGATAATCTAAGCCAACTTCCTTCATGACTGACAGAGATTGACAAATCTTATCGTTCGAAGAAAAAACTGTTAATGCTTCTTCGACAGTTAGATTCAAAATCTCTTCAATTGTGAAATTCTGATAACGATAGCTGAGCGCTTTAGGATTATAACGGTGACCCCCGCACTCCTCACAAACGACCTCAACTGAATCCGCAAAAGCCATGTCATAAACGATTTTTCCAGTTCCCTTGCAAATTGGACAAGCACCTTTTGAATTATAGCTAAACCAACTAGGGGTTACATTGTTGGCTTTGGCAAATAATTTTCGAATTTCATCCATTATTCCTAAGTAAGTTGCTGGTGTGGAACGAATGGAGGTACCAATAGGTTTTTGATTGATGATAATAGCATCTGGGTAATTTTCGATAAATTCGACACCAATCAGAGAGCTCTTCCCTGAACCCGCGACACCCGTTACTGCGGTCAAGATTCCCTTAGGGATTTTTGTATTAACCTGTTTAAGATTATTTGCAGTAGCATCTTTGATGGCAAAATATTCTGTCCAAGCTAGTGGGTCTTGATTCAGTCTAAGTGGTTGATTTAGGGCACGGGTTGTGTAGGTGTCAGCTTTTTGCAACTCTACAAGACTTCCTTGAAAAATTAGCCTACCGCCTTCCCGACCAGCCAATGGTCCCAATTCAATGACTTCATCCGCTAAAGCTAACATTTGTCGGCTATGTTCCACAACCAAAATATTGTTGTGCTTATCTCTTAAATCCAACAAGAGCTGACCGATTTTCTCGGCATCATGAGGGTGCAGACCTGCAGTCGGTTCATCAAAAACGTAGTTGACATTACTTAGGCTGGAACCGATGTGTCGCACCAACTTGACCCGTTGCATCTCACCACCTGATAAGGTTTCTGTCTTCCGAGACAAAGATAAATAACCAATCCCAACCGTCTCCATCCGCTTAATAGCTGACTTGATTTGTGCAACTAATGATTGACCTAAAGGACTATCAACTTCTTCAAGTAAAGGCAAGAGTTCACTGACTGATAAGTTCATATAGTCAACAATATTATGCCCGTTTATCTTAGAAGCTAAGGCCTTGGGGTTTAGTCCTGAGCCTTCACAACTGGCACAAGGTACCTGAATGACAAGAGATAGCACTTCTTCTTGCAATGATTTTTTCAGCTTAGAAATATCCCTTTTCAGATAGAGGCGGTAGAAACGCGGAATGACACCTTCATAGTCAACACGGTCCACACTCCCCGTATTATTAGAACGAAATTCAACCTTGACTATTTCATCGCTTCCTTCTCGCAAAATCTGCCATTCTTCCTCAGAAAAATCAGCTAACTTTTTATCTGCATCAAGTAAAGGATTATTTTTGTAAAGATAAGCCTGCCAGCCACTCGAAAATTGGCTAAAATTAATAGCACCTTCATTCAATGATTTTGTGGTATCAAAAATCTTATCCTCAATTAACTGATAAACCTTCCCAATCCCAGTACAAATAGGACACATCCCTGCAGGATGATTGAAAGAATAAGCCATTGAACCACCCGCACTCGGTTGACCAACCCGTGAAAACAGCAGACGAATAAGCGGAGCAATGTCCATAGCCGTCCCGACTGTTGAACGAGTATTAGTCCTTAAAGCTTTCTGATCGACAACGATAGATGGGGGTAAATTTTTAATTTCGTCTACGTGAGGACGCTCATAGTGAGGTAGCTTGTTCCGTAAAAAGAGAGGATAACTATCCTGCCACTGTCTACTACTTTCTCTTGCTAGCGTATCAAAGACAAGGGAAGACTTCCCCGAACCTGAAACACCTGCAAAAACCACTAGCTTATTCTTAGGAATCGTCACATCAAAGTCTTTTAGATTGTGCTCTTTAGCACCAAAAATTTCAATACTATCTGTTTCCATCAATTATCCTCCATATCGTCAGTTAAAGTTAACAGCTCAGCTTTAGTAAATTCATTCTTCACAAGAGTTAGATATTTTCCTTGAAGTTCAACATATTTTTGCATATCCTCTTGCCCCATGACCCTTATTGCTTCTTTTTCTGCTTCCACCATTTTAGCAACGGTCATCTCTATATAAGTTTTGCCTTTTTCAGTCAAGGACAAATTCTTGCTCTTACGAGAATTTGGTAGTGGTGTCACCCATACATATTTGTCAGCACTCAACTTTTTTATCGAAGAGTGAATGGTTTGTTTTGGGAACATCATCTGTTTAACCAAGTCCTGCTGAGTGATATCACCACTATTACTAATAAAAATTAACAGACCCACACGCTACTCTCAGATAGCCCAAAATTCTTAGCCATGACACGATAAAGAGATGAGAATTCTTTCTCTTGTACTTATAATTGCTTTATAAAATCTGTTTTCAAAATAATTCCTTACCTCTCTTTTGGTCTGATTCCGGGCTAAATTATATCCTAAAAAAATATCTATGTCAAATAGAAAAGGAGGCAGTATCCTCCTTTCCACACTTAGTTCTTATTATTAATCAATTTTTTCAGCCTTTCTACAGCTCCTCTCATGGTGTCTTTTTGCTTTTTAATCACATGGAGATAGAAACGCTCAATCTCCATGTGATTAAAAAGCGGAAAAGTTAAACCATATGATGAAAATGCAGGAAACAAATTCATGCAGTACATTCCATACTATGCTAAGAGCTATAACGAATAGATTTTGTCTGATTTTTATCTGATTAAAACTAAAGCAAGGTAAAAATCACCCTATTTCATCAACAATTGAAAGAATGAAAAATCCATAAAATCAACGTTTTTGCTCATCACAAATATTGCCAAATCACACATTACGCTTACAGAACTAAACTATTCCCCTATTTAAAAAATATTGATTCAAATTTTATGAAATGAATAAGTAGATATCGTTCTGAAAAGCCTTGATATTACGCTATTTTTAGTCCAACTGAAACCCATACTTTCCAAACCAGGTCTTAAGAAAGCTCGTAAAGCATCACAATTCTCAAAACGTTAATTCGAAAGAATTACTATACTTACAGAGAGCACCTTTCGGGGTGTTCTTTTTTAATCCTCAATAAGAAAGTTCACCCCCCAAATTCACACTAGTAGCCATTGTCTTATACAAATTCTTCCTAGTATAAATTTAGTATGATATAATTAAATACGAATAATATAAAGGAGTTATAAATGAGAATAGGAAAAGGTATCAATTGGATTTTGATTCTGTTAAGTTGCTTAATTGCTATAGTACTGATAAGTTTTATGTTTTTCTTTAATCATAAGAAGCATGATGCAGAAGCAGTGAATACTACAACAGAACAGGTTTCTACTACTAGTAGTACGACAACGGCTAGTACGACAACGGCTAGTACGACAACCACTAGTTCAACGACTACTCAAGATAGTGTTACTACTACAGAGGAAAAACCTTCGATACAAGAAGAGCAAACGAATGCTGAATCACCAAAAATAGATGAGCAAGCCATTCTAAATGGAGATTTCTCTACTCTAGTTGGAACATGGAGAAATGGTTTGGGCCAAGAGTTTACATTCGATAAAAATGGATTAGTAAACAGTGGAAACATTGAAAAATCGAGTATAGGTAACGATGGAAGTATTAACTTTAGTGTGAGAACTGGTAATACAGGATTTGGTATGAGTATTTATCCTGCGGGGACTACTATGAAATGGGTTGATTCTGATCCAAGTAAAAATAGGCTGATTGCTGGTCAAGCTGCTCCAACTAACCCAGAAGAAGTTTTTTATAAAGTAGACTAAATGATTAACCATCTCATCACATTTGAGATGGTTTTCTTCTTTATTTGTAAGTCATTATCATGTTATGAAGATGAAGCAAGTATGGTTTAAAAATAGCTTCCATAGGCGTTCCAGCCTGTTTAGCAAGATGTTGGAATTTGTGAGGACCTTGCTGGATATTGTTTTTGTTCATAGTATGTTGTGTTATAATGTAGATAAGATATGAAAAGATAAAGATATATCTTTAAATTCTGTAAATGTCACTTTGTGTAAATATAAGTAAATTTGAATCTAGAGAATGATAGGAAATGATTTATAATGATAAGTTTAGAGCTGATGTCTGAAGAAAATAGTATAGATATC
The DNA here is from genome assembly GCF_040888305.1 of Streptococcus fermentans. Classification (NCBI taxonomy): domain Bacteria; kingdom Bacillati; phylum Bacillota; class Bacilli; order Lactobacillales; family Streptococcaceae; genus Streptococcus; species Streptococcus fermentans. Next base: position 109,200 of record NZ_JBFNFG010000004.1, read on the forward strand.
TATTCCTTTGAAAAAGAAAATCGGGAGTATTTTGAGCGAAGTTTACCTCCTAGACCAGCTCACTATTTTGACTTAGAAGGTTTTAAAGAAATTACAAGGGAATTGTTAAGGGAACAAGAGAATCATGATGTCTACATGCATCTTATTAGAGATGCACAAGGTACTATGGTCGGAAGAATCAATTTAAGTGTCTTAGAGGATGATCGAAAAATAGCAGAACTTGGATATAGGATTGGAGAAAATGTTACTAATTTAGGATATGCAAGCGAAGCAGTTAAACTCGTTTTAGAAAAGGCCTTTACTACTTATGGTTTACATAAGATTATCGCAGGGACGGCAACGGACAATCTGGCTTCTCAGAGAGTGCTTTTAAAAAATGGTTTTACCTTTAGTAAAATCATAGAAAATGACTTTCAAATGAATAACGAGTGGATTCATACGGCAGTATTTGAGATAAGGAATCTATAGCATCATCATTATCAGTCGTTTGCCAAAACTCAACATTTCTAGTAGACATTCGTCTGCTTTTTTTATATAATAAAACTAAACCGAAATGGTTGAATTTTGAAATAGAGTCAACCTACGATGAAAACATCACACTAGGAGGTAAATCATGTACCAACCAGAAAAACTTAAGGCTCGGAGAAAAGAGCTAAAGCTAACACAAAAAGAGATTGCAGAGCAGCTTGGGATTAGTTTTCAGGCTTATTCGGCCTGGGAGCGTGGAGTTAAGGAGCCTTCTGAAGAAAAGGTTAGTCAGTTAGAAGAGATTTTAAAAGTACCAAAAGGCTATTTCACCCAAATCGAAATCGTCCGTCTCTATAATAGCCTCTCTAATCAAGGGAAAGAAAAGGTGGTAGTCTATGCTCGTAATCTGGCTCAAGAAGAACAAGCCAAGAAGGTGACGGGTATGCCAGAAAAACTTTTCGAGTATCATGTTTATGAACGCATGTCGGCTGGTATCGGTGCTTCGGTTTATGATGATCGAAACTTTGATACGGTTTACTTTAATGAAGAACTAGCTCACGATTTTGCTTCCTGGGTCTCTGGAGATTCTATGGAACCCAAATATCAAAATGGTTCAGTAGCTTTGATTCGTGAGACAGGATTTGATTATGATGGTGCTGTCTATGCAGTGGTTTGCAATAACCAGACCTATATCAAACGGGTCTATCGAGAAGAGGAAGGCTTGCGTCTAGTTTCCATTAATCCCAAGTACAAGGATATTTTCATCCCCTATGAGGAAGATCCTAGAATTGTGGGCATTATCGTGGGCAACTTTGTACCCATGGAGGGATAGCCTATGGGCTACTTTGATTATTCCAGAGAGCCCAAAAGTGATATTGCCTTTGTCGATATGAAGTCCTTTTATGCCAGTGTTGAGTGTGTAGAAAGAGGACTCCATCCCCTCAAAACCTCCCTTTGTGTTATGAGTCGAGCGGATAATTCTGTTGGGCTTATTCTGGCCTCCTCACCTATGTTCAAAAAGGTTTTCGGGAAAGCAAATGTCGGTCGTGCCTATGACCTCCCCTTTGATATCAAGACGCGTAAATTTTCCTACTATAATGCCCAAAAACAAGGCTTACGGACAGACCCAACCTATGTGAGATTTATCGAAGATTGGGCTCGGGTGACCGTCATTGTCCCTCCTCGGATGGATAAGTATATCGCAGTCAACATGGAAATTCAGCGCATTTTCCAGAATTATGGCAGTCCAGATGATATTTATCCTTATTCAATTGATGAAGGCTTTATTGATCTAACCAGTTCGCTCAATTATTTTGTCCCAGATCAGCAGATTTCTCGCAAAGATAAGCTAGATATGCTTTCGGCTCGTATCCAGAGAGATATCTGGCGACAGAGCGGGATTTACTCGACAGTCGGTATGTCGAATGCCAATCCTCTGCTTGCTAAGTTGGCCTTGGATAATGAAGCCAAGCACACACCGACTATGCGAGCCAATTGGTCTTACCAGGATGTGGAAAATAAGGTCTGGTCCATTCCAAAGATGACCGACTTTTGGGGGATTGGAAATCGGATGGAGAAGCGCTTGAATAGCTTGGGAATCTATTCAATTAAGGAATTAGCCAATAGCAATCCTGATGTCCTGAAGAAAGAACTTGGCCAAGCTGGACTTCGCTTGTGGTTTCATGCCAATGGGATTGACGAGAGTAATGTTCATAAACCCTATAAGCCAAAATCTCATGGTCTAGGCAATTCGCAAATTTTACCGAGAGATTATGTTAAGCAGCGAGATATCGAAATTATACTCCGAGAGATGGCTGAGCAGGTGGCTATCAGGCTTCGAAGAGCTAGTAAAAAGGCGACAGTGGTATCTATTCATCTTGGTTTTTCTAAGCAGGAACAAAAACGCTCCATTCATACCCAGATGAAGGTTGAACCGACCAATAACACCAGTATTTTGGTCAGCTATGTATTGAAATTATTCCATGGTAAATACACTTCTGGTGCTGTTAGGAGTGTTGCCGTTAGTTATTCAGGATTTGTGGACGAATCCTTTGCTTTGGTTTCCCTTTTTGATGATGTTGATAAGCTAGAAAAAGAAGAAAGGCTCCAGACGGCCATTGATTCTATTCGAGAGCAATTCGGATTTACTTCTCTCTTGAAGGCGACTGCCTTAGAGGATGCATCGAGAAGTATTGCCAGAAGTAAGCTGATCGGAGGACACTCTGCTGGAGGATTAGATGGACTCAAATGATTGATCGTTCTTATTTACCTTTTCAATCCGCGAGGGACTACCAGGATCCAGGAATGCAGAAGTGGATGGGATTTTTCTTATCGGAGCATACGAGTTCACTCAGTGAAGAAAAAAATCGTGTCGATTTGTCGACTGATTTGAATCCAGTTGAGAAGTTGTTGCGGCTTTCCCAGCTCTACGTCGGACGACTAAAAGGCTCTTTTGTGGTCAAGGAGAAAAATCATAAAAGCACGATATTGGGTGAACTAAGAGAATTATCGCCTCAAGAAATCTCTGTTAAAACTGATGAGGGCTATAGATTGATAAGGGTAGATGATATTCTCGCAATTCAATTATGTCAGGAGGAAGTTCATGACTAGAAAAGAGCTATATGAAAATAAATTGCAGATGGATTATTTTTCAGATGACTATATCCGATTTGAAGAAGATTTCCACAAATACTCTGCCATGAATGTACCTCTGACTTTCCTGATTGACGACATTCTACGAACCATGGCCATCAACCAAAAGAACTACTTTGTCTTGAACAAGGAAAATGCCAAAGATGGCAGAGATCATTATTATTATTTTGAGATAGATTATCACGTAGGATGTAGAAAATTTCACTATAAAAAGCATGTGAATCGATAATTTGAACGCTATAATAGATGAAGTCTATATTTATTTTGAAAATAAATTATCCAGTAAATTAGCAGCCCTAACAGAAAGTGATAAAACATCATAAATTCATCAAGTGATTTCGAAAATTTTGAGAATAACGGAAAAAACGTTAAAAATGTTTGATTAGTAGATAAATATATCGATGACTATATTTTTTATTATATTGTAAAATAAAAATTTCTCTCCACAAGAATACAAAGACTAGTAGATTTAAGAATGTATAGACCCTGAAAGTTAAATTTTTCGGGGGGTGTAGTACAGAGGAATTCTTCCCTCTCAAAGCCTCTCTTTTGTCATGAGTTGTGTGATTTATCCTTCGATATCAAGAAATGCAAATCTTTTGAACTATCATGCTAAGAAATAAGGCTTGCCAACAGTTCCACCCTATGTGAAATTTATTTAGGATTGTTTCCGAGTGCTTCTGCTTATTCCTTCTAGAGATTGCAGTCAATATGGTGGAAATTTAGACCATTTAATGCAGAATAGAGAGTCAGATTTGTCATCAAAATAACATCATTTTCTTGGTTCTTGTCATAGTTTTGTAATGAAAATGTACTTTCTTTGTAAAAATCAAAATGCTATAATTCTCTAAACAATTTTCCTTGCACAAGGAGGTTATTATGAAAAGACGCAGATTATTAAACAATAGTTTGTTTGTACGCTTGCTAGGTTTGTTGATGGCATTTTTAATCCTATCAGCATTCACTGCACCTGAAAAACCAGACTATGGTATCTACGATCCGAATCACTATTTGACAGAGGACACTATCACACAAATTCGTGATTTGAATGAAGCTAATAGTAAAAAGGTAGAAAAGCTTCAAGTGGGAGTTTATATCGTGGACAGTTTAGAAGGAGAAAACATTGAAACAGTAGCTAATGAGACTGCTAGAGCCTGGAAGATAGGTTATTCAGGAGATAATTTTGGAAGTTTGATTGTGGTAGCTGTTCAAGATCGTAAATCAAGGATTGAAACCAGTAATAATACTGCAATTAGAATAACGGACTACCAAACCAAGCAGATATTGGCAGCCAGTCGTACAGATTTTAAAAATGGGGACTATAGTAAGGGGATTCTAGCGATTGCCAAAGCTTTGGATAATCAGTTTTATAAGGGAAGTGGAACCTTTTCATCTGATGAAACGTCGTTTGCAGATGCTTCCGCCAAAATCAGACGTTACTCTGATAGCATCAGTGGTAAAAAATCGAGTCGAAATAGAAGCAGTTCCTCAAATTACAGTCAAAAAAATGACCCCATAAAAGATTTCTTTGGATTCATGATGGTGGTATATATCATTGGAGTCATTATTGCCGTTATCAGAGGAGGTGGAAGTTCTCGTAACGGTGACTCGTCTAGCGGTGGCTGGTGGTTTAGTGACTCATCCGATTCGGATTCATCTTGGTCAGACTCAGGTTCAGATTCTTCTGGTGGCTGGGACGGCGGAGGCTTTGATGGTGGAGGTTCATCTGATGATTGGTAATGTCAGTATAAAATTTAAAGAAATGAGTAGGTTTAGATATGAAAAATAAAGGAATCATTTATGTATTGAGCATTTTACTAGCCATTATCTTGCTGGGAGGTTGCTCGGTCGTAGGTACTTATAACGGTCTTGTCTCCGAACAGACCAAGGTAGAACAAGCTCAAGCAAATGTAGCGACAGCCCTCCAACGTCGTTCAGACTTGATTGGAAATCTGGTAGAGTCTGTAAAGGGACAAATGAACCATGAGACAGAGGTCTTCACCCAGATTGCAGAAGCACGTGCAAAAATTGGGAATGGCTCTGTTACTTCAAAGGAAAACCAAGAAGCTCAAGGTGAGTTGAGTTCAGCTATTTCACGCCTGCTTGTGTTGACAGAGAACTATCCTGAGCTTAAGAGCAATCAAAATGTGGAACAACTCATGACGGAGTTGGCTGGAAGCGAAAATCGTATTTTTGTAGCCCGCAAGGATTACAACCAGGCAGCAACTGACTACAATCAAAAATTAAGAAGCTTCCCAACTGTTCTCTTTGCTAATATGATGAACTTTAAAGAAGCAGAAACCTTCAAAGAAAGCGAAGAAGCCAAGACAGCTCCAAAGGTTGACTTTAGTACTTCTACATCAAAACAGTAGACTGGCTGTTTATTTCTAAGAATTGCAAGATCTGGAAACTACTTTCCAGGTCTTTTTGCTATAATAAAAATAGGAAACAGTTCTGGAGGTGATGAGATGGAGAAGTTGCTACAATTGTTGATTTTAGTGCCCTATTTTTTCTTTTTTAGTTGGCAAAGGAAGGCACGACCAGGAAGAAAACACTTTTCACTCCTTTACTATTTTTACTGGATTTATTTACCTCTCATGGCCTTGTTTAGTCTAGCTTTCACTCTTTTTTCGCTAATCTTATTTAATTTTATTTTACTAGAACCCAAGGATTTAGCTAGGTGGTTGATATGGATAGTTTTAGTCTTTTTATCCTTACTCAATGACTGGATAGTTTATATTTGTCTAAAATTTATGAAAAAACTGAAGTTGGAAAAGAATAAGGCTAATCTTTCTTGAAAGAACTGAGGAAATTAGTGCCTAATAACTGAAGGATGCTTCGTTTCTCAATGCTGAGTTAAGTAGAAGTTTAAATTAGGGAAAAATGAAACTAAGAGTAGGAATTTTAAGAGGAGCTAATCTCGATGATTAGCCCTTTTTTGCCCTAAGGGAAAACGGAATATTTCTTGAAAAAATTGGGCAAATATGCTACAATAAAAAGAACATTCTAAAATATTCAGAATTTAAAGTAAGGAAAAAAATGGCAAATTTACTAAAAACAATCATCGAAAATGATAAAGGCGAACTCCGTCGCTTGGAAAAGATGGCGGACAAAGTCTTAAGATATGAAGATGAAATGGCTGCGTTAACAGACGAGCAATTGAAAGCAAAAACAGAAGAATTCAAACAACGCTATCAAAATGGTGAGACTCTTGACCAACTTTTGTATGAGGCGTTTGCTGTTGTACGCGAGGGAGCTAAGCGTGTTCTTGGTCTTTTCCCGTATAAGGTTCAGGTTATGGGGGGAATCGTTCTTCACCATGGTGACGTTCCTGAGATGCGTACTGGTGAGGGGAAAACCTTGACAGCGACTATGCCAGTATACCTCAATGCCCTTTCAGGTAAAGGTGTACACGTAGTTACGGTCAATGAGTATCTATCAGAACGTGACGCGACTGAGATGGGTGAGTTGTACTCATGGCTTGGTTTGTCAGTAGGGATCAACTTGGCAGCCAAATCTCCAATGGAGAAAAAAGAAGCTTATGAGTGTGATATCACTTATTCAACAAACTCAGAGATTGGTTTCGATTATCTTCGTGATAACATGGTTGTTCGTGCGGAGAATATGGTTCAACGTCCGCTTAACTATGCCTTGGTCGATGAGGTTGACTCTATCTTGATTGACGAAGCTCGTACTCCTTTGATCGTTTCAGGAGCCAATGCAGTTGAAACTAGCCAACTCTACCATATGGCGGACCATTTTGTGAAGTCTTTGGATAAGGATGACTATATCATTGATATTCAGTCTAAGACAATTGGTCTATCTGATTCTGGTATTGACAAGGCTGAAAGCTACTTCAAACTAGAAAATCTCTATGATATCGAAAACGTAGCCTTGACTCACTTTATCGACAATGCCCTTCGTGCTAACTACATCATGATTCTTGATATTGACTATGTGGTCAGCGAAGAGCAGGAAATCTTGATTGTCGACCAATTTACAGGTCGTACTATGGAAGGTCGTCGTTATTCTGATGGTTTGCACCAAGCGATTGAAGCCAAAGAAGGTGTGCCAATCCAAGATGAAACCAAGACTTCAGCTTCTATTACCTACCAAAACCTTTTCCGTATGTATAAGAAATTGTCAGGGATGACAGGTACTGGTAAGACAGAGGAAGAGGAGTTCCGCGAAATCTATAATATTCGTGTTATTCCTATCCCAACAAACCGTCCGGTTCAACGTATCGACCACTCAGACCTACTCTATGCAAGTATCGAAGCTAAGTTTAAGGCTGTTGTCGAAGATGTAAAAGCTCGCTACCAAAAAGGTCAACCTGTCTTGGTTGGTACGGTTGCAGTTGAAACCAGTGATTATATTTCTAAAAAATTGGTAGCCGCAGGCGTTCCTCACGAAGTATTGAATGCCAAGAACCACTACAAAGAAGCTCAAATCATCATGAATGCTGGCCAACGTGGTGCAGTTACAATCGCGACCAACATGGCCGGTCGTGGTACTGATATTAAGCTTGGTGAAGGTGTTCGTGAACTTGGTGGACTTTGTGTCATTGGTACAGAACGCCATGAAAGTCGTCGTATCGATAATCAGCTTCGTGGACGTTCAGGACGTCAAGGAGACCCAGGGGAGTCACAATTCTACCTTTCTCTGGAAGATGATTTGATGAAACGCTTCGGTTCAGAGCGCTTGAAGGGTGTCTTTGAACGTCTCAATATGTCAGACGAAGCGATCAAATCTCGTATGTTGACACGTCAGGTTGAAGCAGCACAAAAACGTGTTGAAGGAAACAACTACGATACCCGTAAACAAGTCCTTCAATACGATGATGTCATGCGTGAGCAACGTGAGATTATCTACTCACAACGTTACGATGTCATCACTGCTGATCGCGACTTGGCTCCTGAGATTCATGCAATGATTAAACGTACTATTAATCGTGTTGTTGATAATCATGCGCGTGCTAAACAGGATGAAAAACTAGAAGCTATCTTGAATTTTGCAAGATATAACTTGCTTCCAGAAGATTCAATTTCACTTTCAGACCTAGAAGGTTTGTCAGACCAAGCAATCAAAGATGAACTTTACCAACGTGCCTTGAAAGTCTACGATAGTCAAGTTGCTAAGCTTCGTGATGAGGAAGCCGTCAAAGAATTCCAAAAAGTTTTGATTCTACGTGTTGTAGATAACAAGTGGACAGACCATATCGATGCTCTTGATCAGTTGCGTAATGCTGTTGGTCTCCGTGGTTATGCTCAGAATAACCCTGTCGTTGAGTATCAAGCAGAAGGTTTCCGTATGTTTAATGATATGATTGGTTCCATTGAGTTTGATGTGACCCGTTTGATGATGAAAGCACAAATTCATGAACAAGAGCGTCCACAAGCAGAGCGTCATATCAGTACGACAGCTACTCGTAATATTGCTGCGCAACAGGCTGAGCTTCCTGCAGATTTGGATCTTAGCCAAGTTAAGCGTAACGACTTGTGCCCATGTGGTTCTGGTAAGAAATTTAAAAACTGTCACGGTAAACGACATTAAGAATGGCTAATTTTCAGGCGGATGCCTAGTGAAAAGTGAATTTTCGCTTGGCGTCCGTTTGCTTTATAAGGAGGATGAATCATGGTATTTACAGCCAAAAGCCCTAAAATTAATATTGAAGAAGTTCGTAGTTTGTCTAAATTAGAAGGACAAGCACTTGCCAATAAACAACAACGCGATCAAGAACTTGAAGCGATTATTCGTGGTGAAGATCAACGCATTTTATTGGTGATTGGTCCGTGTTCGTCTGACAATGAAGAAGCAGTTCTTGAGTATGCCAAGCGTTTGGCAAAATTGCAAGAAGAAGTCAAAGATCGCGTCTTTATGGTGATGCGCGTCTACACTGCTAAACCACGTACTAATGGCGATGGCTATAAGGGCTTGATTCACCAACCAAATGCCAAAGAAGCACCTAGTCTCATCAATGGGATCAAGGCGGTTCGTCACCTGCATTACCGTGTTATTTCTGAAACAGGAATGACAACAGCGGATGAAATGTTGTACCCAGAGAACCTTCCTTTGGTAGATGATTTGATTTCTTATATGGCAGTTGGAGCTCGTTCGGTTGAAGACCAACAACACCGTTTTGTAGCTAGTGGAGCAGATTTTGCGACAGGTTTTAAAAATCCAACGTCTGGAAATCTCAATGTCATGTTCAACGGTATTTATGCAGCGCAAAACAAGCAGAGTTTTCTTTTCCTAGGAAAAGAAGTCGAAACTACTGGAAATCCTTTATCCCATGCCATTCTCCGTGGTGCCCTCAACGAATACGGGAAAAACATTCCTAACTACTACTATGATAATTTGATGGATACTATTGCCCAGTATGAAAAGATGGGCCTTGAAAATCCATTTATCATCATTGATACCAACCATGATAACTCAGGCAAGCAGTATATGGATCAGATTCGCATCGTTCGTCAGACCTTGATTAACCGCGATTGGAATGAAAAGATTAAAAAATATGTTCGTGGATTCATGATTGAGTCTTATCTAGAAGACGGTCGTCAAAATGAACCAGAGATCTTTGGAAAATCTATCACCGATCCATGTCTAGGATGGGAAAATACTGAGGCTCTTGTGCGTGAAATTTACCAAAGACTAGGAGAATAATATGGCATTTATTGAAAAAGGTCAAGAAATCGATATTGAAGCGATTAAGGCGGAAACACAGTTATCTGCAAAAGCCTTGCAACATAAGGAAAGCCGTGACCAGGAACTAGCAGACATCCTTTCAGGAAAGGATGACCGAATCTTGTTGGTCATTGGACCTTGTTCGTCTGACAATGAAGAAGCAGTTCTTGAGTATGCTCGCCGTTTGGCAGACTTGCAGAAGAAAGTTGCGGATAAGATTTTCATGGTCATGCGTGTTTACACAGCTAAGCCACGCACCAATGGAGATGGCTACAAGGGTTTGGTTCATCAGCCAGATACTTCTAAAGCACCAAGTTTGATTAATGGTTTGCAGGCTGTACGTCAGCTTCATTATCGTGTTATTACAGAAACTGGATTGACTACAGCAGATGAAATGCTTTATCCATCCAATCTAGTTTTAGTTGACGACTTGGTGAGCTACCATGCCGTGGGTGCGCGTTCAGTAGAAGACCAAGAACACCGTTTTGTAGCTTCAGGGATTGATGCACCAGTGGGGATGAAAAATCCAACCTCAGGAAATCTATCTGTTATGTTTAATGCCATCTATGCTGCACAAAACAAGCAAACATTTCTTTACCATGGACAAGAAGTTGAGACTTCAGGTAATCCCCTGGCCCACGTTATCCTTCGTGGAGCTATGAATGAATATGGGAAGAATGAACCAAACTTCTACTATGAAACTCTCTTAGATGCTATCGGCCGTTACGAGTCTATGGGGCTTGAAAATCCCTTTATCATGATTGATACTAACCATGATAATTCAGGCAAGCAATATATGGAGCAAGTTCGAATTGTTCGTCAGGCTCTGCTCAACCGTGACTGGAATGAAAAGATCAAGAAGACAGTTAGAGGTTTCATGATTGAATCTTACTTGGCAGATGGTCGCCAAAATCAACCAGAAATCTTTGGTTGTTCTATTACAGACCCATGTCTAGGATGGGAAAACACAGTAGCCTTGGTAGAAGAAATCTATTCTACCTTAACAAAATAAGTGAAAAGGATGGAGTTGGGGGAACCTCAACTCTTTTTGACGAAAATGATAGTTGGACACGGAATTGATATCGAAGCATTAGCTTCCATACAAAATGCAGTTAAAAAAAGAGAAGGCTTTGCGCAGCGTGTTTTGACAGACAAGGAAATGGAGCGCTTTACCAATCTCAAAGGTCGTAGGCAGATTGAGTATTTGGCTGGTCGTTGGTCAGCAAAAGAGGCTTTTTCAAAGGCTATGGGAACGGGAATTGGAAAGCTGGGCTTTCAGGACTTGGAAATTTTGAACAATGAGAGAGGAGCACCCTACTTCAGCAAATCCCCGTTTTCAGGAAAAGTGTGGCTATCGATCAGCCATACAGATCAGTTTGTGACAGCTAGTGTTATTTTGGAGGAAGATTATGAAAACTAGTCCACATAGACCAACCAAGGCCCTTATTAATATAGAAGCAATTCGCTACAATATCCAACAAATGGGAGCGCACATTCCCCAAGATACCCTCAAATGGGCGGTTGTGAAAGCCAATGCATACGGACACGGAGCGGTAGCTGTTGCTACGGCTATCCAGGATGACGTTGATGGTTTTTGCGTTTCTAATATCGATGAAGCCATCGAGCTTCGTCAGGTAGGAATTTCTAAGAAGATTCTTATTTTAGGAGTATCTGAGGTTGAATCTCTTTCATTGGCTAAGGACTTTGATATTACCTTGACAGTGGCTGGGTTGGAATGGATCCAGAAACTCATAGCCACAGAGTCAGACTTATCAGGTTTAACTGTTCACCTTAAAATTGACTCAGGTATGGGACGAATTGGTTTTAGAAGTGCAAGCGAGGCGGCACAAGCTCAAACTTTACTCAAGGAACATGGAGCAAATGTTGAGGGAATCTTTACACACTTTGCAACTGCTGATGAAGAGTCGGATAGCTATTTTAAGGAACAGTTAGAGTGTTTCAAGGAAATACTTGCTGGCTTGCAAGAAGTACCAGAATTGGTTCATGCTAGTAACTCCGCAACGACTCTATGGCATGCGGAAACTATTTTCAGTGCTGTTCGCATGGGAGATTCCATGTATGGTCTCAATCCAAGTGGACAAGTTTTGGAATTGCCTTATGAACTAAAACCAGCCTTAACTTTGGAGTCAGCTATTGTTCATGTTAAAACAGTCCCAGCTGGGGCTTGTATGGGTTACGGAGCAACTTATCAAGCAGACGGTGAGCAAGTCATTGCAACGGTTCCAATTGGTTATGCAGATGGTTGGACACGTGACATGCAGAATTTCTCAGTTCTGGTAGATGGACAAGCTTGTCCGATTGTCGGTCGGGTTTCCATGGACCAAATCACCATTCGTTTGCCTAAACTTTATCCATTGGGTACCAAGGTAACCTTGATTGGCTCAAACGGAGACAAGGAGATTACTGCAACAGATGTAGCGGTTTATCGAGGAACCATCAATTATGAGGTGGTTTGTCTCCTCAGTGATCGAATTCCGAGAGAATATTATTAAAAAACAGAAGGAAAGGAGAGTAGCATGAATTTACACCAACCCTTGCATGTCTTGCCTGGTGTGGGACCCAAATCAGCAGAAAAATATGCCAAACTAGGAATTGAAAATCTGCAAGACCTCTTGCTCTACTTTCCTTTCCGTTATGAAGATTTTAAGACCAAGCAGGTGCTAGAACTAGAAGATGGTGAAAAGGCTGTCCTATCTGGTCAGGTGGTAACGCCAGCTAGTGTTCAGTATTATGGTTTTAAGCGCAATCGTCTTCGCTTTAGCCTTAAACAGGGAGAAGTTGTGTTTGCGGTTAACTTCTTTAACCAACCCTACCTGGCTGACAAGATTGAACTAGGAGCAACCTTGGCTGTCTTTGGAAAGTGGGATCGTGCTAAAGCTAGTCTCACAGGCATGAAGGTTTTAGCCCAAGTGGAGGATGATCTCCAACCTGTCTATCGTCTCGCACAAGGAGTTAGTCAAGCAGGACTTGTTAAGGTCATCAAGACCGCCTTTGATCAAGGACTGGACCTCTTGATAGAAGAAAACATCCCTCAGTCCTTGCTCGATAAATACAAACTCATGTCTCGCTGTCAGGCTGTTCGTGCCATGCATTTTCCTAAGGATTTAGCAGAATACAAACAGGCCCTTCGTCGAATCAAGTTTGAGGAGCTCTTTTATTTCCAAATGCAATTACAGACCCTCAAGTCTGAAAATAAGGTTCATGGAAGTGGTCTAGTCTTGAATTGGTCGGAAGAAAAACTAACTGCGGTTAAAGAGGAATTGCCTTTTGCTTTGACCCAAGCACAAGAAAAGAGCCTGCAAGAAATCCTGACAGATATGAAGTCGGACCATCACATGAATCGACTCTTGCAAGGAGATGTCGGTAGTGGGAAGACAGTGGTTGCGGGTCTAGCGATGTACGCAGCTGTAACGGCTGGTTATCAGGCCGCTCTAATGGTTCCAACAGAGATTCTTGCAGAGCAGCATTTTGAAAGTCTAGAAAGTCTCTTTCCTGATTTGAAACTAGCTCTCCTAACAGGTTCATTAAAAGCTGCAGAAAAACGCACGGTTTTGGAAACGATTGCTAAGGGTGAGGTTGATGTGATTGTCGGTACCCATGCCCTTATACAGGATGGGGTGGAATACGCTCGACTTGGTTTGATTATCATCGATGAACAACACCGATTTGGTGTAGGACAAAGGCGTATTTTACGGGAAAAAGGAGAAAATCCAGATGTCCTTATGATGACGGCAACTCCGATTCCACGGACCTTAGCCATTACAGCTTTTGGAGATATGGATGTTTCCATTATTGACCAGATGCCAGCGGGACGAAAACCAATCGTAACACGCTGGATTAAGCATGAACAACTGCCCCAGGTCTTGACTTGGTTAGAGAGTGAGATTCAGAAAGGCTCCCAAGCCTATGTCATTTCGCCCTTGATTGAAGAATCTGAAGCCCTGGATCTTAAAAATGCTATTGCTTTATCGGAAGAATTGACGGCTCATTTTGCAGAAAAAGCAAAAGTTGCTCTCTTACACGGTAAGATGAAGAGTGATGAAAAAGACCAGATTATGCAGGATTTCAAAGAGAGAAATACAGATATTCTGGTTTCGACAACGGTTATCGAGGTCGGGGTCAATGTGCCAAATGCGACAGTCATGATTATCATGGATGCTGATCGTTTTGGGCTTAGTCAACTCCATCAACTTCGGGGTCGTGTAGGTCGTGGGGATAAGCAGTCCTATGCGGTACTTGTGGCCAATCCCAAAACTGACTCTGGAAAGGATCGCATGCGCATCATGACGGAAACAACAAATGGCTTTGTTCTTGCTGAGGAAGATTTAAAAATGCGTGGCTCTGGTGAGATTTTTGGAACCAGACAGTCAGGTCTACCAGAGTTTCAAGTGGCTGATATTATCGAGGACTTCCCAATACTTGAGGAAGCACGTAAGGTGGCTAGCTATATCAGCTCCCTTCCTAACTGGCAGGAGGATCCAGAGTGGCATATGATTGCCCTAAATCTAGAAAAGAAAGAACATTTGGATTAAGCTTTCTCTAAGAAAATCTTAAGTTTGTTTTTAGGGTTATTGCCTATACTAGGGTCATCAAAAAGGAACGAGGACTCTCACATGACAATGACAATTAAAGTAAATTACCAAAAAACATTTCAACAGGAACAAGCACCTTCTCCTAAATACTAAGTAAAAGAGCGATATCGCTCTTTTTTGTATGGAATCTCTAAGCTAATACTCAATGAAAATCACTTCAAACAATGTCGGCATCGCCTTGTTGAATGCTTGTTAGTTCTATCTGGCAATCTGAAAGTAGTACTTTGAACGACCCGTGATTAGTTTACTAACTAGTTATTTGATTTTCCTTAATTATCAGAAGTTACTTTTAGCTTTTTCTAAGGAAAGTATAAGCTATGTTTTAGAAAAGGATTTTATACTAGGTTCATCAAAAAGAAATGAGGACTCTCACATGACAATGAAGATTAAAGTAAATTATCAAAAAATATTTCAAGAAGTAGTAGAAGCAGAAAAGCTTGCTACAAAATAGTAGTCATTAAGGGCGCTAGAGCTCTTTTTAAATACTTGATTTATACTTAATGAAAATCAAAGAGCAAACTAGGAAACTAGCCGCAGGTTGCTCGAAACACCGTTTTGAGGTTGTGGATAGAACTGACGAAGTCAGTAACACATATACGGCAAGGCGACGTTGACGCGGTTTGAAGAGATTTTCGAAGAGTATTAAGTGAAATATGATAGATTTTCAGTGTATAGAATCGGTGGAATCAGGCTATACCAATTTTTGTTCTTGACAAGTAAAAGAAACAAGTATATACTGTTTTTGCTGATTCTATAAAAGAGGAATCAGACTATACCAATTTAAGGAGAAAGCACAGCTTGCCTGTGTCGTATATACTATGTGTGGAATTGTTGGTGTTGTTGGAAACACAAATGCAACTGATATTTTGATTCAAGGGCTTGAAAAGCTCGAATACCGTGGTTATGATTCTGCAGGGATTTTTGTCCTAGGTGGTACTGAAAACCATTTAGTTAAGGCAGTTGGTCGTATTGCGGAATTGTCTGCTAAAACTGCTGGTGTTGAGGGGACAACTGGTATTGGACATACTCGTTGGGCTACTCACGGAAAACCAACAGAAGATAATGCTCACCCACATCGCTCAGAGACAGGACGTTTTGTCTTGGTCCACAATGGGGTAATCGAAAACTACCTTGAAATCAAGGAAGAATACCTTGCAGGTCACCACTTCAAGGGACAAACGGATACGGAAATCGCCGTTCATTTGATTGGGAAATTTGCCGAAGAAGACGGTCTCTCAGTTCTTGAAGCCTTCAAAAAAGCCCTTCACATCATCCGTGGTTCATATGCCTTTGCCTTGATTGACTCTGAAAATCCAGATGTCATCTACGTAGCGAAGAACAAATCACCACTCTTAATTGGTCTTGGGGAAGGCTACAACATGGTCTGCTCAGACGCCATGGCTATGATTCGTGAAACCAACCAATACATGGAAATCCATGATCAAGAGTTGGTAATCGTCAAGGCTGATAGCGTGGAAGTACAAGACTATGATGGAAATCGTCGTGAACGTGTTAGCTACACTGCTGAACTTGACTTGTCAGATATCGGTAAGGGAACTTATCCTTACTACATGCTCAAGGAAATTGACGAGCAACCAACGGTGATGCGTAAACTCATCCAAGCCTACACAGATGAGGCTGGTCAAGTAGTAGTAGACCCAGCTATCATCAAGGCTGTTCAAGACGCAGACCGTATCTACATCCTTGCAGCTGGGACATCTTATCACGCAGGATTTGCTTCTAAGAAGATGTTGGAAGAATTGACAGATACGCCAGTTGAACTTGGTATCTCCTCTGAGTGGGGATATGGTATGCCGCTTCTCAGCAAGAAACCACTCTTCATCTTTATCAGCCAATCTGGTGAAACAGCTGATAGCCGTCAGGTTTTGGTTAAGGCCAATGAAATGGGAATTCCAAGCTTAACAGTGACAAACGTTCCAGGTTCAACTCTGTCACGTGAAGCCAACCATACTATGTTGCTTCATGCAGGTCCTGAAATTGCCGTAGCGTCAACTAAGGCTTATACAGCCCAAATAGCAGCCCTTGCCTTCCTTGCAAAAGCGGTTGGTGAAGCAAATGGCAATGAAAAAGCCAAAGCCTTTGACTTGGTTCATGAATTGTCTATCGTGGCTCAGTCTATCGAATCAACTCTTTCAGAGAAAGAAACGATCGACGCAAAAGTCCGTGATCTTCTTGAAACAACACGCAATGCCTTTTACATCGGACGTGGTCAAGATTACTATGTAGCCATGGAAGCCAGTCTCAAGCTCAAAGAGATTTCGTACATCCAATGTGAAGGTTTTGCGGCTGGAGAACTCAAGCACGGAACTATTGCCTTGATTGAAGAAGGAACACCTGTCTTGGCCCTCTTGTCAGACCCAGTTCTTGCAAACCACACTCGAGGAAATATCCAAGAAGTGGCAGCACGTGGAGCTAAGGTCCTCACCATTGCAGAAGAAAATGTTGCCAAAGATACAGATGATATCGTTCTTACGACCGTACACCCTTACCTCTCACCAATCTCAATGGTCGTACCAACGCAATTAGTCGCTTACTTTGCAACCCTACACCGTGGACTCGACGTAGACAAACCACGTAACCTTGCTAAGTCAGTAACGGTAGAATAAACCAAAAAATTAAATCATAAGCAAAAGTGAACTAAATAGTTTTCTGGAAATCAGAATGCTATCTTGTTCACTTTTTTGTATATTCAATAAAAATCAATGACCAAACTAAGGTGCTTAGGTAGATGTCTCACAGAATAGCTTTGAGGTTTTAGATAAGAGTGACGCAGTCAGTCTTATTACACCAAGTTGATATTGTAGAGAAAATGGATCAACCTCAGCCAAGGTAGTTGAAGTCAAGATTGAAGAGGATTGATTCATACTCTTCGAAAATCTCTTCAAACTGTGTCAACGTCGCCTTGCCGTAGGTATGGTTACTGACTTCGTCAGTTCTATCCACAACTTCAAAACAGTGCTTTGAGCTGACTTCGTCAGTTCTATCCACAACCTCAAAACAGTGTATTGAGCTGACTTCGTCAGTTTCATCTACACCCTCAAAGCAGTGCTTTGAGCAACCTGCGGCTAGTTTCCTAGTTTGCTCTTTGATTTTCATTGAGTATCACTCCTTTTAAGAATTCATTAGAAATAAATCTAAAATTAAGTGTTATCCCAGTTTCTATTAAAATGAAAATTCTTTTTGAAAGATATGCTTGTGGAAGACTTGCAAGATATAAAAAACTCTTAGAGCTGGATGATAAGGTTCCAACTCTAAGAGGAGTGAGTTTCGTATTTTTACTTGCGATACAAACGATCGTATTGATAGTAAGGATCAAAGGTTACGTTGATACCTAGTTTGCGAAGAACATTTTTATCTTCGTCTGTTAAGATAATAGTAGAATGGGCTTCGCTTCCTTTGAGGTTTCCGAGTTCTTTCATAGCACGGTCTGCATCGGGATTCTGCATAGCTGTGATTGCAAGAGCGATGAGAATCTCATTAGAATGCAGACGTGGATTGCGACTACCCAAGTGATTGATTTTCAAACCTTGAATTGGTTTCACCACTTCTGGTTCAATTAATTTTGTTTCAGCATCAATGTTAGCGGACATCTTGATAGCATTGATCAATGCAGCCGCTGTTGGACCAAAGAGTTCTGAGTTCTTACCAGTAACGATTTCACCAGAAGGTAATTCAAGAGCTAGAGCAGGTCCGCCTGTTTCTTCTGCTTTTTGACGTGCGGCAACAGCAACCTTTCGGTCAGCTGGTGTGATACCCAGGTCATTCATGAGAAGCTCAATCTTCTTCACAGCAGTTTCTCCAACCTTCTCAGCTTTGAAGTCAAGAACTGTCTGGTAATAGCGGCGGATAATTTCCTGTTTAGATGCTTCAATGGCAGCGACGTTATCAGTGATTGCAAAACCAACCATATTGACACCCATGTCAGTTGGAGACGCATAAGGAGACTCACCGAGAATACGTTCCAGCATACGCTTAAGGACAGGGAAAATTTCAATGTCGCGGTTGTAGTTGACTGTGGTTTCTCCATAAGTTTGGAGATGGAATGGGTCGATCATATTGACATCGTCAAGGTCTGCTGTAGCAGCTTCATAAGCTAAGTTTACTGGATGATGAAGTGGGAGATTCCAAACTGGGAAGGTTTCAAATTTGGCATAACCAGACTTGATACCATTGATTTGGTCGTGGTACATGTTAGACATACAAGTTGCCAACTTACCTGAACCAGGCCCAGGAGCAGTCACGACAATCAAGTTGCGACTAGTTTTGATATAGTCGTTTTTCCCCATACCTTCAGGAGAAATGATGTGATCCATATCTGTCGGATACCCCTTGATAGGGTAGTGAAGATAAGAGTCAATACCATTTTTCTCTAATTGATTACGAAAGGCATCAGCTGCCGGTTGGCCTGCATATTGAGTAATGACAACTGAACCAACAAAGATACCAAGTTCATTGAATTTATCGATCAAACGAAGCACTTCTTGGTCATAAGAAATGCCCAAGTCTCCACGAGCTTTTGAGTGCTCGATATTGCTAGCGTTAATAGCGATAACAACCTCAACTTGCTCCTTCAACTCTTGCAAGAGCTTGATTTTATTGTCAGGCTCATAACCAGGAAGGACTCGAGCAGCGTGGAAATCTTCTAACATTTTGCCACCAAACTCCAAGTACAGCTTGCCGTCAAATTGGTTGATGCGCTCCAAAATGTGGTCGCGCTGTAGATTCAAATATTGTTCAGAACTAAAAGCTTGTTTTTTCATTTTTTTACCTCTGAGCTCTATTATATAAAAAAAATGGAAGATTAGAAACTAGAGAGTCGCAAAAGTGAGAAAAAAAGATAAAGCAAACGCTTGCATAATTTTGATAAAAGGTCTATGATGGAGTAAAGTCAATTTTAAATAGAGGTAAAAAGATGCAAGAAAAATGGTGGCACAATGCCGTTGTTTATCAGGTCTATCCAAAAAGTTTTAAGGATAGCAATGGAGATGGGATTGGTGATTTGCCTGGGATTACCAGTAAGCTAGACTATCTAGCTAAGTTAGGGATCACAGCGATCTGGCTTTCTCCAGTCTATGATAGCCCCATGGATGACAATGGTTATGATATTGCCAATTATCAAGATATTGCGGCTATCTTTGGAACCATGGAAGATATGGATGTGCTGATTGCTGAGGCTAAAAAACGAGATATCCGAATCATTATGGATTTGGTGGTCAATCATACATCAGATGAGCATGCTTGGTTTATTGAAGCTTGTGAAAATCCTGATAGTCCTGAGCGAGACTACTATATCTGGCGTGATGAACCGAACGAATTGGAGTCAATTTTCAGTGGCTCTGCCTGGCAATACGATGAAAAGTCTGGTCAATACTATCTCCATTTTTTCAGTAAGAAGCAACCGGACCTCAACTGGGAAAATGAAGAACTTCGCCAAAAAATCTATGAGATGATGAATTTCTGGATTGATAAAGGGATTGGTGGGTTCCGTATGGACGTCATTGACATGATTGGGAAGATTCCTGATCAGAAGATTGTCAACAATGGTCCTATGCTCCATCCCTATCTCAAGGAAATGAATCAGGCTACTTTCGGCGACAAAGAGCTCTTGACAGTAGGGGAGACTTGGGGAGCAACACCAGAGATTGCCAAACTCTATTCAGATCCAAAAGGACAAGAACTGTCTATGGTCTTTCAGTTTGAACATATCTGTCTTCAGTATCAGGAAGGACAACCTAAGTGGCAGTACCAAAAAGAGCTAAATGTTGGGAAATTAAAAGAGATTTTCAACAAATGGCAGACAGAATTAGGGGTTGAGGATGGCTGGAATTCCCTCTTCTGGAACAACCATGACCTCCCTCGTATCGTCTCTATCTGGGGAAATGACCAAGACTACCGCGAAAAATCTGCCAAAGCGTATGCCATCTTGCTTCATCTCATGAGAGGAACTCCCTACATTTACCAAGGAGAAGAAATTGGGATGACCAATTTCCCGTTTGAAACGCTTGATCAAATAGAGGATATCGAATCCCTCAATTATGCGCGTGAAGCTCTTGAAAAAGGCGTTCCGATAGAAGAAATTATGGACAGTATCCGTGTGATTGGGCGTGATAATGCTCGTACCCCAATGCAGTGGAATGGGACAAAAAATGCTGGTTTCTCAGCTGGTCAACCTTGGCTTGCAGTCAATCCAAATTACGTAAAGATAAATGTAGAAGAAGCTTTAGCAAATCCAGAATCAATCTTTTACACTTATCAAAAACTGGTAGAAATTCGTAAGGAAAATAGCTGGTTGATTCGTGCTGACTTTGAACTTCTTGATACGGCTGAAAAAGTCTTTGCTTATATCCGTAAAGATGGAGACCGTCGTTTCCTAGTGGTGGCCAATTTGTCCAACCGACAGCAAGAGTTTGCAGTAGAAGGGTCAGTTAAGTCTATCTTGATTGAAAATACCTCAGTACAAGATGTTTTAGAGAAACAAAACTTGGCTCCATGGGATGCCTTCTGTGTCGAACTAGCTGATTAAAACCAGAAACTCAAGTGTTTAAGATGCTTGAGTTTTTTTCTAAAATAAGTGTAAAAATTTCTTTAATAAATATTAGTTTGAATTTTCTAAAAAAACACCTTGAAACCCTTGCTTTTATATAAAAATAGGGTATAATGGTGAAAAATAGTATTTTAAAGGAGAATACCGATGAAATCGAAAAAGTGGCTCGCAGTAGCAGGGATAACGATGAGCGCAGCTCTTCTTTTGGCAGCTTGTGGCAAGACTGAGAAAAAAGCAGATGCTCCAACAACATTTTCGTATGTATATGCCGTTGATCCAACAACATTGGACTATAGCGTTACTAGTAAAAGTTCAACATCAGACGTCGTTGCTAACTTGGTCGATGGACTCTTGGAAAATGACAAATATGGGAACTTGATTCCATCGCTTGCTGAAGACTGGTCTGTTTCACAGGACGGTTTGACTTACACCTACAAGCTACGTAAAGGTGTTAAATGGTATACTTCAGAAGGAGAAGAGTATGCTGAAGTCAAGGCCCAAGACTTTGTGACAGGTTTGAAGCATGCTGCAGATGGTAAGTCAGATGGCCTAACTCTTATCCAAGATTCTATCAAAGGTTTGGCAGAATACGTCAGTGGTGAAAGCAATGACTTCTCAACAGTTGGAGTTAAAGCAATTGACGACTTCACTGTTCAATACACCTTGAACCAACCAGAAAGCTTCTGGAATTCTAAGGTGACAACAGCGACTATGCTCCCTGTTAATGAAGAATTCTTAAATTCTCAAGGGAAAGATTACGGTGCGGCAGCGCCTTCAGGTATTCTCTACAATGGTCCATATATTTTGAAGAACTTCACTTCAAAATCAGTGATCGAGTACGAAAAGAATCCAAACTACTGGGATAAAGACAATGTGAAGATTGACCACGTCAAGCTTACCTTCTACGATGGTTCTGACCAAGAATCATTGATTCGTAGCTTTGCGTCAGGCTCATATACGACAGCTCGTCTTTTCCCAACTAGTTCAAGCTTTGATTCAACTAAGAAAGAATACGGCGATAAGATCGTTTATAGTCCTCAAGAAGCAACTAGTTATTACTTTACTTTCAACGTAAATCGTCAGTCTTACAATAAAACAGCTAAGACAGATGATGCCCAAAAAACTTCAACTAAAGAAGCGCTTCTCAATAAAAACTTCCGTCAAGCTATCAACTTCGCTCTAGACCGTCATGCTTACTCTGCACAGATGAATGGCGAAGAAGGTGCAGACAAGATTATCCGTACTAGCCTTGTGCCTTATGACTATGTACAGGTCGGTGAAAAGACCTTCGGTGAATTGGCTCAGGAACAACTGGTAACATACGGAGACCAGTGGAAGGATGTAGCTTTGACAGATGGTAAAGATACCCTTTACAATCCGACAAAAGCAAAAGCTGCCTTTGAAAAAGCAAAATCAGAATTGCAAGCTAAAGGTGTAACCTTCCCAATTCATTTGGATATTCCAGTTGAGCAGACTGATGTCATTGCTGTACAGCAAACTAACTCTCTCAAACAGTCTGTTGAAGCAGCGCTTGGAAGTGAAAATGTTGTCATCGATGTACTTCAAATGACGGACAATGAGAAAATGAGTATCACATCTCAAGCCAAAGTGCCTTCTCAAAAAGACTATGACTTGAACGGAACTGGTTGGGGGCCAGACTATCAAGACCCAGCAACCTACCTCAATATCTTAGATGCTAAGAAGGGTTCTGCCCTTAAACACTTGGGTATCACAAAAGGAAAAGATCCAGAAGTCATGGCTCAAGTTGGACTTGATGAGTACAAGAAACTCTTGGATGATGCAGCATCAGAAACGAGCGATCTTAACAAACGCTATGAAAAATATGCCAAAGCACAAGCTTGGGTTTCAGATAGCTCACTTCTTATCCCTGTAGCTTCTTCAGGTGGTTCTCCGACAGTTAGCCGTACAGTTCCATTCACCAAAGCTTACTCTCAAGTTGGTATCAAGGGAGATCCATTTGTATTTAAAGGTTTAGAATTGCAAAACGATATTGTAACCACTAAAGAATACGAAGAAGCTCTCAAGAAATGGCAAAAAGAGAAAATTGAAACAAATGCCAAATACCAAAAAGAACTAGCAAATCACGTTAAATAGTCTTTTGTAATGAATAAAGAAATCCTGTTTTGAAGCGGGATTTCTTTATTTTTTGATTTTCAATGAGAGGTCAAATCAGTATATAACTTTACTTTTTGGACAAAATTTGTTAAAATATAACCATGTTACAAAACCTAACATATAAGGAGAAATAAAACATGAAACTTAAAAAACGTTTGATTGGAGCGGGGTTGACACTTGCTGCTGCGGTCTTATTGACGGCATGTGGTAAGTCAGCATCAGATGCTAAAACCTACTCGTCTACCTTTGGTGCAGACCCAACAACCTTCAACTACCTTTTGGACTACTCTGGTGATAACACTGCTGTTGTAACCAACTTGGTAGATGGTTTGCTTGAAAATGATAACTATGGAAACCTCATTCCTGCCCTTGCAGAAGATTGGAGTGTTTCTAAGGATGGTTTAACTTATACCTACAAACTTCGCCAGGATGCCAAGTGGTTTACAGCTGACGGTGAAGAATACGCTCCAATTAAAGCACAAGATTTCGTTACAGGTATCAAATATGCAGCTGACAACAAGAGTCAAGCGCTCGATTTGATTCAAAACTCAATCAAGGGTTTGGATGATTATGTGACAGGTGCAAATACTGACTTTTCAAATGTTGGGGTCAAAGCCTTGGATGACTATACTGTCCAATATACCTTGACACGACCAGAGCCATTCTGGAACTCTAAGACAACTAACAGTATCTTGTTTCCTGTTAATGAAGAATTCTTGGCTTCTAAAGGAAAAGAATTTGGAGAATTAAAACCAGATGGTATTCTTTATAGCGGTCCTTATTTGTTAAAAGAATTTACATCAAAATCATCACTTGAGTATAAGAAGAATCCTCAATACTACGATCAAGATAAAGTAACGATTGAAAGAGTTAAATTAGCTTATGTTGATGGTTCTGACCAAGATATGACAATCCGTAATTTCGAAAGCGGAGCCTACTCGTCTGCTGGTGTCTACCCGAATAGTTCAAACTTCGCTAAGACAAAGGAAAAATACAAGGACAATATCGTTTATAGCTTGCAAGATGCAACATCTTGGTACTATAACTTTAACGTCAACCGTGGTGCTTATAACCATACTGCAAAAACAAGCGATGAACAAAAACAAGCGACCCAAGCTGCTATTTTAAATAAAAACTTCCGTCAAGCCATCAACTTTGCAATTGACCGTACTGCCTACTCGGCTCAGTCTAATGGAGAAGAAGCTGCGAAAAACACTCTTCGTAACACGCTTGTCCCACCAACTTTCGTACAAGTTGGAGATAAGACCTTTGGTGAGACAGTTTCATCTAAGTTAGTAAACTACGGTACCCAGTGGTCAAATATGAATCTTGAAGATGCTCAAGATGGATACTTCAACAAAGAAAAAGCACAAGCTCAATTTGCTGAGGCTAAGAAAGAGTTAGAAGCTCAAGGTGTGAGCTTCCCAATTCATTTGGACTTGCCTGTAGACCAAGTTAACAAAACCTTGCTTCCAAAGATTAATTCGCTTAAACAATCTGTCGAATCAAGTCTTGGGGCAGAAAATGTAGTGATTGATGTAGTTCAAATTTCAACAGAAGACTATGCCAATGCGACATTCCAAGCACCAACTACAGCTGATCATGACTATGATTTGAACTTGGATGGTTGGTCTGCGGACTACCAAGATCCATCAACTTATCTTAATCCTTTCAACGCTGAGGATGGATTCTATCTCAAGATTTTAGGACTTGATCCAAGCAAGGATGCTGATAAGATTACAAGTATTGGATTGGACCAATATACTCAAAAATTGAAAATGGCAGATGCAGAAAATACAGACGTGGCAAAACGTTATGAAAACTATGCAGATGCACAAGCCTGGTTGATTGATAGTTCGCTATTGCTCCCTGTAAATTCAAACGGTGGTGGGGCTTCAGTGACGCGTGTGACACCATTTACACGAGCTTACTCACTTGTCGGAATCAAAGGTACTGGAAACAACTACAAGTACATGAGATTGCAAAACGAAGTAGTAACAACTGCTCAATTTGACGAAGCGAAAGCTAAATGGGAACAAGAACGTAAAAATTCTGTCGAAAAGAGTCAAAAAGACTTTGAAAGTCACGTGAAATAAGTATAAAGAGTGGTAGTAGAACAGAAATCGGTAAACCCAAACTTCATCTCATAGTTTAAAAAATGAACAAAAATCATCTGCTGTCGTGATAAAGTTTCATGATCAATAAACATAAAGGTCGGGATTTTTGCCCCGGCCTTTTTAACATTCCAACTGATAATGTTCGCTATTTTACAATTTCAGTCGTGACTGGTGCTGTGGTTAGTATTTTATTAAATCTTGTAGCAATACCATTTTGGGGCTATAGAGGTGCAGCATTCACACTTGTAATTGTAGAAATAATTGTATGTGTTTTGATGTCTTATTATGCTCGAAACTATTTGGATATTATAGGTTTACTTAAAATAGCAACAAAGCCATTAGTTGCTAGTGTTGTGACCGGTACTCTTGTATATCTATTATTTTCAAGTCTACTATCTATTTCTAATAATTTATTAAGTATATTATTAAAAGTTATTGTTTATTCGATAGTATACGGATCTCTATTATTGTTAACAAAGACAACTAGTCACAAAGAACTCTCTTTACTAGGGAAAAAATAATAGTTTTGATATAATATAGTTAAAAGAGAAATTAGACAAATAATATGTTGATGGAATACAAGATTTAACAATATAGAAAGGTACCCTATTATGAAAGGTATTATTCTCGCAGGTGGTTCGGGGACACGTTTATATCCTTTGACTCGAGCTGCATCAAAACAACTGATGCCGGTTTATGATAAACCGATGATTTACTACCCACTTTCAACATTGATGTTGGCTGGGATTAGGGATATTTTGATTATTTCAACTCCTCAAGATTTGCCTCGTTTTAAAGATTTACTTCAAGACGGATCTGAGTTTGGGATTAAACTTTCTTATGCAGAGCAACCAAGTCCAGATGGTTTGGCGCAAGCCTTTATCATTGGGGAAGAGTTCATTGGTGATGATAGCGTTGCTCTAATCTTAGGCGACAATATCTATCACGGGCCTGGCCTTTCTAAGATGTTACAAAAGGCAGCAGGTAAGGATTCGGGAGCAACTGTGTTTGGCTACCATGTGAAGGATCCAGAGCGCTTTGGTGTGGTTGAGTTTGACAAGGATATGAACGCTATTTCTATTGAGGAAAAGCCAGAATGCCCTCGTTCAAATTATGCAGTTACAGGCCTCTATTTTTACGATAATGATGTAGTGGAAATTGCTAAAAGTATTAAACCAAGCCCGCGTGGTGAATTGGAAATTACAGACGTTAACAAGGCTTATCTAGATCGTGGAGATCTATCCGTTGAGGTTATGGGACGTGGCTTTGCTTGGTTGGATACTGGGACTCATGAAAGTTTACTAGAGGCTTCACAGTACATCGAAACAGTGCAACGGATGCAAAATGTTCAGGTAGCAAACTTGGAAGAAATTGCCTATCGCATGGGTTATATCAGTCGTGAAGATGTATTGGCCTTAGCCCAACCGCTTAAGAAAAATGAATACGGACAGTATCTGCTCCGTTTGATAGGAGAAGCATAGATGACAGACAATTTTTTTGGTAAGACGCTTGCAGCACGCAAGGTTGATGCAATTCCAGGTATGTTGGAGTTTGATATCCCCGTTCATGGAGATAATCGTGGCTGGTTTAAAGAAAATTTCCAAAAGGAAAAAATGCTTCCACTTGGTTTTCCAGAGTCTTTCTTTGCAGAAGGAAAATTGCAAAACAATGTATCTTTCTCACGCAAAAATGTCCTACGTGGTCTCCACGCAGAGCCTTGGGATAAGTACATCTCTGTAGCAGACGGCGGGAAAGTTCTGGGTTCTTGGGTTGACCTACGCGAGGGTGAAACCTTCGGAAATACCTACCAGACAGTTATTGATGCGAGCAAGGGAATCTTTGTTCCTCGAGGTGTGGCTAATGGCTTCCAAGTCCTATCAGATACAGTTTCTTATAGTTATCTGGTCAATGACTACTGGGCTCTCGAGCTCAAACCTAAGTATGCCTTTGTGAACTACGCTGACCCAAGCCTTGGTATTGAATGGGAAAATCTTGCAGAAGCAGAGGTTTCAGAAGCTGATAAAAATCATCCACTACTTAAGGATGTAAAACCTTTGAAAAAAGAAGATTTGTAAAAAGGAAAGAATATGACTGAATACAAAAAAATTATCGTGACAGGAGGAGCTGGTTTTATCGGTTCCAACTTTGTCCACTATGTTTACAAGAATTTTCCAGATGTTCACGTGACAGTCTTGGACAAGTTGACTTATGCTGGAAACCACGCTAATATTGAGGAAATTTTAGGTGATCGTGTTGAGTTAGTTGTTGGTGATATTGCTGATGCAGAGTTGGTAGACAAGTTGGCAGCTCAAGCAGATGCAATCGTTCACTATGCGGCGGAAAGTCATAATGACAATTCACTCAATGATCCATCACCATTTATCCATACCAACTTCATCGGAACCTATACTCTTTTGGAAGCGGCTCGCAAATATGATATTCGTTTCCACCATGTGTCTACAGACGAAGTTTATGGTGATCTTCCTCTACGTGAGGATTTGCCAGGTCATGGTGAAGGTCCAGGTGAGAAATTTACTGCTGAAACTAGATATAACCCAAGCTCTCCGTACTCATCAACTAAGGCAGCTTCAGACTTGATTGTCAAAGCCTGGGTACGTTCTTTCGGAGTCAAGGCAACGATTTCTAACTGTTCAAATAACTACGGTCCTTATCAGCACATTGAAAAATTCATTCCACGGCAGATTACCAACATCCTAAGTGGCATTAAGCCAAAACTGTACGGTGAAGGTAAGAACGTTCGTGACTGGATTCACACCAATGACCATTCTTCAGGTGTATGGACAATCTTGACAAAAGGTCAAATTGGTGAAACCTACTTGATTGGGGCTGATGGTGAAAAGAACAACAAGGAAGTCTTGGAACTTATCCTTAAGGAAATGGGACAATCTGCCGATGCCTACGATCATGTAACTGACCGTGCAGGACATGACCTTCGTTATGCAATAGATGCAAGCAAGCTACGTGATGAGTTGGGTTGGAAACCAGAATTCACAAATTTTGAACAAGGTCTCAAAGAAACGATTCGATGGTACAAAGATAATCAAGAATGGTGGCAAGGAGAAAAAGAAGCTGTTGAAGCTAACTACGCTAAGACACAAGAGGTTCTTGAAAAATAAAAAGCGGTGGGACAGAAATCGATAGACAAAATCTCAATTTCCTAGTCCCAGCCCCTCGAAGATGATTAGGAGTTTTTGAAGTCTAAAAGTCAAACAAAAAGTCCAATTAGCTACCGCGTCAAAGTTTGATTGCTAATAAAAAGTGAGGTAGGGATTTTTTGTCCCAACCTCTATTGCTATACCGAAGAATTGTGAATCAGTTGAAAGGAAGAAAAATGATTTTAATTACAGGGGCAAATGGCCAATTAGGAACGGAACTTCGTTATTTGTTAGATGAGCGTAATGAAGAATACGTTGCTGTTGATGTGGCTGAGATGGATATTACCGATGCAGAGATGGTTGAGAAAGTTTTTGAAGAGGTGAAACCGACTTTAGTCTACCACTGTGCTGCCTACACAGCTGTTGATGCAGCAGAGGATGAAGGGAAAGAATTGGACTTTGCCATCAATGTTACGGGAACAGAAAATGTCGCAAAAGCATCCGAAAAGCATGGTGCAACTCTAGTCTACATCTCTACAGATTATGTCTTTGACGGTAAGAAACCAGTTGGACAAGAGTGGGAAGTGGATGACAAACCAGATCCTCAAACTGAATATGGTCGTACTAAGCGTATGGGAGAAGAGCTTGTAGAAAAACACGTTTCAAACTTCTATATTATCCGTACTGCCTGGGTTTTTGGAAATTACGGCAAAAACTTTGTCTTCACGATGCTAAATCTTGCTAAAACTCATAAGACATTGACAGTTGTAAATGATCAACATGGTCGACCAACCTGGACGCGTACCTTGGCCGAGTTCATGACTTTCCTAGCTGAAAATCGCAAGGAATTTGGTTATTATCATTTGTCAAATGATGCGACGGAAGACACAACTTGGTATGACTTTGCAGTTGAAATTTTGAAGGATACAGATGTTGAAGTCAAGCCAGTGGACTCAAGCCAATTTCCTGCCAAAGCTAAACGTCCACTAAACTCAACGATGAGCCTTGCCAAAGCCAAAGCTACTGGGTTTGTCATCCCAACTTGGCGAGATGCCTTGAAAGAATTCTACAAACAAGACCTTAAAAAATAGCCTTACTGGAGGCCAAAATGTATACAGAAAGAGAGAGAAGAGAGATTCTCTTTCTTTTTTTATTTGCTCGTATATGCAATCGTCGGATAATTATAAAAATTCAAGAAAAAGCTTGTTTAAATGTTAGAAAATTCGAGCACGAATGTATTTTTTGTGTTATAATATTCTGTGAGTAGTTATACCTTGGTGTAGCTATTAAAAATAGAAGTGTGAAACTGGGAAGATAGAGAGGACGCAGTGTAATGACTAGAAATGGTTTTTTTACAGGCTTAGATATCGGAACTAGCTCTATTAAAGTGTTGGTTGCAGAGCTTGTAAATGGTGAAGTAAATGTAATTGGCGTAAGCAATGCCAAAAGTAAAGGTGTCAAAGATGGGATTATCGTTGACATCGAAGCAGCAGCGACTGCTATTAAGTCTGCAATTTCTCAAGCAGAAGAAAAAGCAGGAATTTCAATCAAGTCTGTAAACGTTGGTTTACCAGCTAATTTGCTACAAGTTGAGCCAACTCAAGGCATGATTCCAGTGACATCAGATACAAAAGAAATTACGGATCAAGATGTCGAAAATGTGGTTAAATCAGCCTTGACTAAAAGTATGACTCCAGACCGTGAAGTTATCACCTTTATTCCAGAGGAATTTGTCGTAGATGGATTCCAAGGAATTCGTGATCCTCGCGGGATGATGGGGGTGCGTTTGGAAATGCGCGGTCTCTTGTACACTGGCCCACGTACGATCCTCCACAATCTTCGTAAAACTGTTGAGCGTGTAGGCGTTCAAGTCGAGAACGTGATTATTTCACCTCTTGCAATGGTTCACTCTGTCTTGAATGAAGGTGAACGTGAGTTTGGTGCGACTGTTATCGACATGGGTGGTGGTCAAACGACTGTTGCCACTATTCGCAACCAAGAACTTCAATATACAAATGTCAACCAAGAGGGTGGCGATTATGTCACAAAAGACATTTCAAAAGTTCTCAAGACTTCTAAGAAAATTGCAGAAGGTCTAAAATTGAACTATGGTGAAGCTTATCCACCACTAGCTAGCAAGGAAACTTTCCAAGTTGAAGTGATCGGTGAGGTTGAACCAGTTGAAGTGACTGAAGAATACTTGGCTGAGATTATTTCAGCAAGAATCAAGCACATTTTTGAGCAAATTAAGCAAGACTTGGAAAGACGTCACCTATTAGACTTGCCAGGTGGTATTGTCTTGATTGGTGGAAATGCTCTTCTTCCAGGTGTCGTTGAATTGGCCCAAGAAGTATTTGGAGTACGCGTTAAGTTATTCGTACCAAATCAAGTGGGTATTCGCAATCCTGCTTTTGCCCATGTCATCAGCTTGTCAGAATTCGCTGGTAGTCTTACTGAAGTGAATATTTTGGCCCAACGAGCAATTCGAGGTGACGAAAGTTTACGCCACCAACCGATTGACTTTAGAAGTTCAGCTCAACCAGTTTCACCTGTTTCTCCACGACCAGTATTTAATACAGTGACAACTCCTGAGCCTGAAACAACTCAATCTGTTGAACCAGTAGCTCCTCTTCAATCAGAAGAAAAGAGCAAAGGTAAATTAACGGATCGTTTCCGTAGCTTGATTGGAAGCATGTTTGACGAATAAAATAGAGGAATATAAATATGACATTTTCATTTGATACAGCAGCAGCACAAGGTGCAGTAATTAAAGTAATCGGTGTCGGCGGTGGTGGTGGAAATGCCATCAACCGTATGGTTGACGAAGGCGTTTCTGGCGTTGAATTTATCGCAGCCAATACAGATGTACAAGCTTTGAGCAGTACAAAAGCTGAGACAGTTATTCAGCTCGGCCCTAAATTGACTCGCGGACTTGGTGCAGGAGGACAACCTGAAGTTGGTCGTAAAGCTGCAGAAGAAAGCGAAGAAGTATTGACAGAAGCAATCAGCGGTGCTGACATGGTCTTCATCACTGCTGGTATGGGTGGTGGTTCTGGTACAGGTGCTGCACCAGTTATCGCTCGTATTGCAAAAAGTCTTGGTGCTTTGACAGTCGGTGTTGTAACTCGTCCATTTGGCTTTGAAGGAAGCAAACGTGGACAATTTGCCATCGAAGGGATTAACGAACTTCGTGAGCATGTTGACACACTCTTGATTATCTCAAACAACAACTTGCTAGAAATCGTTGACAAGAAGACTCCACTCCTTGAAGCATTGAGTGAAGCAGACAACGTTCTTCGTCAAGGTGTTCAAGGGATCACAGATTTGATTACAAATCCTGGTTTGATCAACTTGGACTTTGCAGACGTTAAGACTGTTATGGCCAATAAAGGGAATGCCCTTATGGGGATTGGTATCGGTAGCGGTGAAGAACGTGTTGTAGAAGCTGCTCGTAAAGCAATCTACTCACCACTTCTTGAAACAACTATCGATGGAGCAGAAGATGTGATTGTCAACGTAACTGGTGGTTTGGACTTGACTTTGATTGAAGCTGAAGAAGCATCAGAAATTGTTAACCAAGCAGCTGGTCATGGTGTTAACATCTGGCTTGGAACATCTATTGATGAGACAATGAAAGACGAAATCCGTGTGACTGTTGTTGCGACAGGAGTACGTCAGGATAAAGTTGAGAAAGTTGTAACTGCTCAACCACGCCAAGCAACACATCGTGAACCTGCTCGAACTAGCCATGCACAAACTTTCGATCGTAATTTTGATATGGCTGATACAGCAGAAATTCCAACTCCAAGTTATCGCCGTCAAGAAGCGCCAAAGACATCAGCCTTTGGTGACTGGGATTTGAGACGCGATGCCATTGTTCGTCAAGGAGAACCAGTTGTTTCTCCAGTGGAACGCTTTGAAGTTCCAGCGGCAACAGATGAAGATGAGTTGGAAACACCACCATTCTTTAAAAATCGTTAATGAAGATGAATTTAAAAGAAAATACGAACCTTGTTTTTCAACAGATATCGAATGCAGTTCAGGAAGCCGGTCGTGAAAACGATTCGGTTTCTGTGATTGCGGTGACCAAATATGTAGATGTTGAAACAGCCTCAGCTTTGGTTTCGCAAGGAGTGCAACACATTGGTGAGAATCGTGTTGATAAATTTCTTGACAAGTATCATGCTCTGAGTGATAAGAATCTTACCTGGCATTTGATCGGAACCTTACAGAGACGTAAAGTCAAGGAAGTGATTTCTTATGTGGATTATTTTCATGCTTTAGATTCCTTAAAGCTAGCTCAGGAAATTCAAAAACGAGCGGACCACAAGATTAAGTGCTTTTTGCAAGTAAATATTTCTAAGGAAGAAAGTAAGCACGGTTTTTCGAAAGAAGAATTGTTAGCCCTCTTACCTGAACTTTCAGAATTAGACCAGATTGAGTATGTAGGTCTGATGACCATGGCTCCATTTGAAGCAACTAGTCAAGAATTACTAGAGATATTTAAAGAAACGCAAGAATTGCAAAAAACCATTCAAGAAAAACATCTCCCCAATATGCCGATGACAGAACTAAGTATGGGTATGAGTCGAGACTTCAAAGAAGCGATTCAATGTGGTTCAACTTTTGTTCGAATCGGTACAGCATTTTTTAAATAGGAAATAACCATGTCACTAAAAGATAAATTTGATAAGTTTATAGATTATTTCACTGAAGATGGAGAAGAGGTGGCACCAAACGTTGCTGAGTTAAAGTCTGAACAAACCTTAACTTCAGTTTCGGCTCCAAAGGAAGAACTTCCACGAGCTCAACAGTTACCACAATCTTCACAAGTGAATTCTAAAGAGAAAAATATTACGCGCCTTCATGCTCGTCAGCAAGAGTTGGCGATGCAGAGCCATCGTAGCACAGAAAAGGTAACCATTGATGTTCGTTATCCTCGTCGCTACGAAGATGCAACAGATATCGTTGATTTGTTGGCAGGCAACGAAAGTATTCTAATTGACTTCCAATATATGACTGAAGTACAAGCACGCCGTTGTCTAGATTACTTAGATGGCGCTCGCCATGTGCTAGCTGGTGAATTGAGAAAGGTTGCAAATACCATGTACCTTTTGACACCAGTAGGAGTTGTGGTTAATATTGAAGACATTCGCTTGCCTGATGGAACTCAGAGTGAAGAATTCGACTTTGATATGAAGAGAAATCGAGTGAAGTAATGATTTTTCTAATTCGTTTTATACAAAATGCTGCAACTATCTATTCATGGATACTTGTAGCTTTTGCTCTATTATCTTGGTTACCCAATGCCTATGATACAGCACTAGGTCGTTTGTTAACTAGCTTAGTCAAACCGATCCTTCAACCCTTGAGACGTTTGCCACTAAGGGTTGGTGTCTTTGATCTTACAGTTTGGGTGGCTGTCATTTTAGTTCATTTAGTCGGTAACTATCTGATCCGTTTTCTTTTAATACTAGCATGAGAAAAGAGATTTATCAGCATTTCTCAGTCGAGGATATTCCTTTCATTGATAAGGGATTGGAGTGGCTTAGGCAGGTTGAAGAGCACTACGCTCCCATCCTAACTCCCTTTATCAACCCCCATCAGGTCTTTATTTTAAAGACATTGGGGAATCATCATGGGATTCAAGTTTTTTCAAGCAATGATTTTGTGCCTAGTGAGTATAGTCGTGTGCTTCTTGCACCAGATTATTTCATACCGACTTTGGCGGATTTTGAAATGGAATTGCTTGAGATTGTTTATTCTAGTAAGTTTGACCAATTGACTCATTCCAAGATTTTAGGAACTGTTCTGAATCGTCTGGGAATTGATCGCAAGTTGTTTGGTGATATTTTAGTTACGGAGAATAGAGCCCAAATCATTGTGGACCAAACATTCACTTCTCTCTTTCAAGATGGGATTCAAAAGATTGCTAGATTGCCTGTCAAACTAGAAGTCGTATCTTTTGAAGAATTGGTAGAAGCCGAGAGTGATTATCAGGAAAAGGAAGTTTTAGTTCCGAGTATGCGCTTGGATGCTTTCTTGTCAAATGTTCTGAAATTGTCTCGCTCTCAGACAGCTGATTTATTAGAAAGAAAGTTTGTTCAGGTAAATTACCATCTGGTTGAAAAATTTGACTATCAAGTTAAGTTGGGTGATTTAGTAAGTGTCAGACGCTTCGGACGGATTATCATACTCAAAGAAAATGGTCAAACCAAAAAAGATAAGAAAAAAATAACAGTCCAATTACTACTAAGTAAGTGAGAAGAAACATGTCGATTACACCACAAGAAATTATTGATAAAGCTTTCTCCATTAAATTCAGAGGCTATAATAAGGAAGAAGTTGACGAATTCTTGGATAAGATTTATTTTGACTATGAGGAACTAGTCCGATATAAGGATGAAACTGAAGTCTATATCAAAAGATTAGAAGAACGTCTTTCGTCTTTTTCTACTGATTTTCCTAAGAGAACAGTGACAAACGAGCAAGAACCAGAACCATTGAATGATTCTATTTTTTATTAAGTAAGTGAGGAAAAATATGCCAATTACATCGTTAGAAATCAAGGATAAAACCTTTAGTACCAAGTTTAGAGGTTTTAATCCTGAAGAAGTTGATGAATTTCTAGATATTGTTGTTCGTGACTATGAAGCGCTTGTTCGTAGTAACCATGAAAAAGAACAACACATTAAAAATTTAGAGGAACGTTTGTCTTATTTTGATGAGATTAAGGAGTCATTGAGCCAGTCTGTATTGATTGCTCAAGATACTGCGGAGCGCGTCAAGCAATCTGCCAATGAACGCTCACAAAATATCATCAAACAGGCAGAACAAGATGCCCAGCGTTTGCTTGATGAGGCTAAGTATAAGGCTAACGAAATCTTGCGTCAAGCTACGGATAATGCTAAGAAGGTTGCAGTAGAGACGGAAGAGTTGAAGAATAAGAGCCGTGTCTTCCATCAACGTTTGAAATCTACAATTGAAAGTCAATTGGCTATTGTAGACTCATCTGACTGGGAAGAAATTTTGCGTCCGACAGCGACTTACCTTCAAACAAGTGACGAAGCTTTTAAAGAAGTTGTCGGAGAAGTTTTGGGTGAGGATGTTACTGGTTACCATGATGACAATCCGATTGATATGACTCGTCAGTTTTCACCTGAGGAAGTAGCAGAGCTCCAAGCTCGCATCGAAGCAGCTAATCGAGAATTGGCTGAATCACAAAAAGAAGCAAGACCAGATACTGCTAGCTCAGTAGTAGAAGGAGTCGTTTCTTCAAATCAAGATTCTCAACCAACACTCGTGAAAGAATCTATTGATCTTTTATAAGAAAGAAAATATGAGAACAAGATCTAATCAAACATATTTGCAGCGAGTAGGAGTTGGTGGAAGTCCTACAATCCCTGTTGATTAGATTATCCTCTCAAGTTATCAAGTCTGAAGTTAGTAGGATTTGACGTTCCCCACGTTACGGGAAAAGAGGGAGAAAGACTAGTTCTTTTTCCGAACAAAGGTGGTACCACGGTTTTCGTCCTTTTTAGCGAGTCGTGGTTTTTATTTTGTCTATATCATAAAGGAGATATCATGAAACTCAAAGAAACTTTAAATCTAGGGAAAACAGATTTCCCAATGCGTGCAGGACTTCCAACCAAAGAGCCAGTTTGGCAAAAAGAGTGGGAAGAAGCAAAATTGTATCAACGTCGTCAAGAGTTGAATGAAGGGAAACCTCACTTCACTCTTCATGATGGGCCTCCATATGCCAATGGAAATATCCACGTTGGTCATGCTATGAACAAGATTTCAAAAGATATTATTGTTCGTTCTAAGTCTATGTCAGGATTTTACGCACCATACATTCCAGGTTGGGATACACACGGACTACCAATCGAGCAGGTTTTGGCCAAACAAGGTGTCAAACGCAAAGAGATGGATTTGGTTGAATACTTGAAACTTTGCCGTGAATACGCTCTTTCTCAAGTAGATAAACAACGCGAAGACTTCAAACGTTTAGGGGTGTCTGGTGACTGGGAAAATCCATATGTAACTTTGACCCCTGACTATGAAGCAGCGCAAATCCGTGTCTTCGGTGAGATGGCTAACAAGGGCTACATCTACCGTGGTGCTAAGCCAGTTTACTGGTCTTGGTCATCTGAGTCAGCTCTTGCTGAAGCGGAAATTGAATACCATGACTTGGTGTCAACTTCTCTTTACTATGCCAATAAGGTTAAAGATGGTAAAGGTGTCCTAGACACTGATACTTATATCGTTGTTTGGACAACAACTCCATTTACTATCACTGCTTCTCGTGGTTTGACTGTTGGTGCAGATATTGATTACGTTTTGGTTCAACCTGCTGGTGAAGATCGTAAGTTTGTGGTTGCAGCGGAATTGTTGAACAGCTTGTCTGAAAAATTTGGTTGGGCGGATGTTCAAGTTTTGGCGACTTACCGTGGTTCAGAATTGAACCAGATCGTGACAGAGCACCCATGGGATACAGCTGTTGACGAACTCGTTATCCTTGGTGACCACGTTACAACAGACTCAGGTACTGGTATCGTCCATACAGCGCCAGGTTTTGGTGAGGATGACTACAATGTCGGTGTTGCCAACGGACTTGAAGTTGCTGTGACAGTTAACGAACGTGGGCTTATGATGGCTAATGCTGGTGCTGAGTTTGAAGGCCAATTCTATGATAAGGTTGTTCCAACGGTTATTGAAAAATTAGGAAATCTTCTTCTTGCCCAAGAAGAAATCTCTCACTCATACCCATTTGACTGGCGTACGAAAAAACCAATCATCTGGCGTGCAGTTCCACAATGGTTTGCTTCAGTATCAAAATTCCGTCAAGATATCTTGGATGAAATCGAAAAAGTGAAATTCCATTCAGAATGGGGTAAAGTCCGTCTTTACAACATGATCCGTGACCGTGGTGACTGGGTCATCTCACGTCAACGTGCTTGGGGAGTTCCTCTTCCAATCTTCTACGCAGAAGACGGCACACCAATCATGACAGCTGAAACGATTGAACATGTAGCTCAACTCTTTGAAGAGCATGGTTCAATCATCTGGTGGGAACGTGATGCTAAAGACCTCTTGCCAGAAGGATTTACACATCCAGGTTCACCAAATGGCGAGTTCAAGAAAGAAACAGACATCATGGACGTATGGTTTGACTCAGGTTCATCATGGAATGGTGTCGTGGTTAACCGTCCAGAACTTAAATACCCAGCTGACCTCTACCTTGAAGGTTCAGACCAATACCGTGGTTGGTTCAACTCTTCTCTTATCACATCTGTGGCTAACCATGGTGTGGCACCATACAAACAAATCTTGTCACAAGGTTTTGCCCTTGACGGTAAAGGTGAAAAGATGTCTAAATCTCTTGGAAATACCATTGCTCCAAGTGATGTTGAAAAACAATTTGGTGCGGAAATCTTGCGTCTCTGGGTAACTAGTGTTGACTCAAGCAATGACGTGCGTATCTCAATGGATATCTTGAGCCAAGTCTCTGAGACTTACCGTAAGATCCGTAATACCCTTCGTTTCTTGATTGCTAACACATCTGATTATAATCCATCTGAGGATGCAGTGGCTTACGAAGAATTACGTTCAGTTGACAAGTACATGACCATCCGCTTTAACCAGCTTGTTAAGACCATTCGTGATGCTTATGCCAACTTTGAATTCTTGACCATCTACAAGGCGCTTGTTAACTTTATCAACGTTGATTTATCTGCCTTCTACCTTGATTTTGCCAAAGATGTTGTCTACATCGAAGGTGCCAAATCACTTGAACGCCGTCAAATGCAAACTGTCTTCTACGATATCCTTGTAAAAATCACCAAACTCTTGACACCAATCCTTCCTCACACTGCGGAAGAAATCTGGTCATATCTTGAGTTTGAAGCCGAAGACTTTGTTCAATTGTCAGAATTGCCAGAAGCTCAAACATTTGCTAACCAAGAGGAAATCTTGGATACATGGGCAGCCTTCATGGACTTCCGTGGTCAAGCTCAAAAAGCCTTGGAAGAAGCTCGTAATGCCAAAGTAATCGGTAAATCCCTTGAAGCTCATTTGACAGTTTATCCAAACGAAGTCGTGAAAACTCTTCTTGGAGCTGTTGATAGCAATGTAGCTCAACTCTTGATTGTCTCAGAATTGACTATCGCAGAAGGATCAGCTCCAGAAGGCGCAGTTAGCTTCGAAGATGTGGCCTTTACAGTTGAACGCGCTGCAGGTGAAGTATGTGATCGTTGCCGTCGTATCGACCCAAGTACAGCAGAACGTAGCTATAACGCAACCATCTGTGACCACTGTGCAAGTATCGTTGAAGAAAACTTTGCGGACGCAGTTGCAGAAGGATTTGAAGTAAAATAAATTTATATACTGGAGAGAACAGATGTTCTCTCTTTTTTATAGAATCAATACTCTCTGATTTTAGAAAATAGAAACTAAAATGTTTTTAGATCTGATATAAATCTTTTTTGTAAAAAATATACGAATAATCACAAATAAAATAAAAATAAGTTTTTAAAAAACGCATAAAATAAAAATCGACAAAAAGTCACTATTTTCAATGTTTTACAGTACTAATCAATCTTATTTTCACATCAAAAATACTTGTATTTATAGGGTGAAAAGGATACCAAGCATATGTATTGATATAAAATAGAACTTTTTTTAAAAATAAAACAAATAATTTGAATCTTGATAGTAAATCAGCACCAACTACAGCAACTGTAGCGAAAGCAGATGACAAAGAAGCACCAGCAGCTCCAGTTGTGAACCCAGTTAAGGCTGGTGACACAGCAGTAACAGGTACAGTCGAAGCAGGAAATCCATCAGCTACAACTACAGTAACAGTAGGTAATGTTAATGTAGGTGGTAAAGAAGCTGATAATGCTAAAGTACCAGTTCTTACTCCAGTAGTAGATCCAAGCAACTTGACAGATGCAGAAAAAGCTAAAGTAGCTGAAGAAGTTAAGAAAGCTAACCCAACTGCGACAGATGTTAAGGTTAACAATGACGGATCAGTAGTTGTAACCTTTGCGGACGGATCAGTAGCAACAATTGCAGCTAATAAAGTTGTTAAGGAAGCAACTAAAGAGTCATCTGCTCAAGCACCAGCTAAGAAAGCAGGAGCGAAAGAATTGCCAAACACTGGTACTAAACAATTTAACGCTTCACTTGGACTAGCACTTCTTGCAGCAGTGACAGGAGGACTCCTTATCTCTAAAAAACGTAAGGAAGAAGAGTAAGCCATTACTCAAACAAAGCAAATCTAAGAATCTTGATTCTATGAGATTGCCAGAAAAACCGTAAGAAGAAATTCTTACGGTTTTTTGATTGAGCTACTTAATGGAAAAGTGGTANTATCTCTAAAAAACGTAAGGAAGAAGAGTAAGCCATTACTCAAACAAAGCAAATCTAAGAATCTTGATTCTATGAGATTGCCAGAAAAACCGTAAGAAGAAATTCTTACGGTTTTTTGATTGAGCTACTTAATGGAAAAGTGGTAAAAAGTAAATTTCTAAAATGCTAGAAAATTATAGAAATTAAAGTGGAGAATTCCTATCGAGTATCATTAGGATGGTTGCTATAAAATAAAAGTTAACTATTTATTTTTTAAATATGGAGATAGAGCCTTGTAAACTAGGCAAACAAAAAGAGGTTGGGACAAAAAAATCCCGACCTCACTTTTTATGGCTCTATAATATTTGTAGTGGGTAAATCCCCTATAGATATTATG